>NZ_JAZDUE010000014.1:0-168213 GCF_036350515.1 Gordonia prachuapensis
ACATCAAGAACTGGATCGCCGGATGGAACGCCAACCCCAAACCATTCATCTGGACCAAAACCGCCGAAGACATCCTCGGCTCCATCGGCAGACTTATTCAACGAATTAACGGCGCAGGACACTAGCGGCTCGCGACTACTCGACCAGCGAAAGGGTCGAGCGAACCTCACGGCCACCCACCCACCCGCTGATCGAGTAGCCGACGAGCGACAGCGAGGAAGCGTATCGAGATCCCACACACCAGGTCTCAATACGCCACTCCACCAACGAAAGGGTCGAGGAGCGTTACCCCATCCGCTGATCGAGTAGCCGACGAGCGACAGCGAGGAAGCGTATCGAGATCGAGCACACCAGGTCTCGATACGCCACTCGCCTAGCGGCTCGCGACTACTTGACCAACGAAAAGGGTCGAGCGAGCCACCCCCACCCGCTGATCGAGTAGCCGACGAGCGACAGCGAGGAGACGTATCGAGATCCCACACACCAGGTCTCGATACGCCACTTGACCAACGAAAGGGTCGAGCGAGCGTTACCCACCCGCTGATCGAGTAGCCGACGAGCGGCAGCGAGGAGACGTATCGAGATCCCGCGCACCAGGTCTCGATACGCCACTCGCCTAGCGGCTCGCGACTACTCGACCAACAAAAGGGGACGAGCGAGCTTCACGAAGGGGCCGCAGCCAAGCCACGCCGCGCCAGCAATGGCCCGATCTCGGCCGTCTTTCCGATCAATTCCCGGTGTGCCACAAGTGGATCAATGCTGTCGCCGCGGGAGAGCGTCGACTCGGCGAAACGCCGGCCGTTGGCTCGCAGCAGTCCGCCCTCGGCGAGGAACCACTGCTCGGTCTCGGCGTCGAGGACCTCCGACCAGATGTAGGAGTAGTAACCGGAGGAGTATCCACCGCCGAAGATGTGGTTGAAATAGGCGCTGCGGTACCGCGGCGGGATGAGGTCGCCGGTGAATCCGGCAGCTGCCAAGGCGTCCCGCTCGAATCGCACGACGTCGTCGACGACATCGTCGGCAGTGATGCGATGCCAGGCGAGGTCGAGCAGCGCGGCCGCGAGGTATTCGATGGTCGCGTGTGCGCTTTCCGTTGTCGCCGCCGCCCGCGCGGAATCCGCCAGGACCGGCGGGATCGGCTCCCCGGTCTCATGGTGACGGGCGTACTGCGACAACACATCCGGGTGCAGCGCCCACATCTCGTTGACCTGCGAGGGGAACTCGACGAAGTCGCGCGGCACCGAGGTCCCCGACTGCGACGGATAGTCGACCGCCGACAACAGGCCGTGTAGGGCGTGCCCGAACTCGTGGAACAGCGTGGTGAGCTGATTCATGGTGAGCAGGCACGGCTCGCCGTCGTCGGGTTTGGTCAGGTTGAGGACGTTGACCACGACCGGCTGGGCCGACAACGCCAGCGACTGATCGACGATGTTGTTCATCCATGCCCCGCCGCGCTTGGACGGACGCGCGAAGTAGTCGCCGAGGAACAAACCGATACTGCGGCCCGCCTCGTTGATGACGTCCCACACACGCACATCGGGGTGATAACCGGAGAGATCGTCGCGCTCCACGAAGCGTAGGCCGTAGAGCTTGCCGGCCGCGTGGAAGACGCCGTTGGTGAGGACGTTGTCCAACTCGCAATAGTCGGCGAAGTCGTCGAGCGGGACCTCCGCCGACGCCCTGCGTTCACGTTCGAGCCAGAAGGTGAGGTCGGCGGGGCCGATCTCCTCGTCGGCGAGCCGGGTCAACCGGGTCAACTCGCGTCCGCCCGCGCGCAGCGCCGAGGCAGCCAGGTCCGTCAACAGTTCGACGACCGCGGCCGGATTCGGGGCGGTCTCTTCGGCGATCACGTACTCGGCGTGGTCGGTGTAGCCCAGCAGCCGCGCACGGCGGGCACGCAGCCGCACGATCTCGAGCACCAGCTCGCGGGTGTCGTGTTCGTTTCCCCGGGTACACCGGGCGGTCGACGCCTCGAAAACCCGTTGCCGCACATCGCGATCGGTCAGCGACGTGAGTACCGACTGACTCGTGGGGAGCTCCAACGCGATCAGGTGGCCTGTGTCGTGGCCGGCGTCGGTCGCGGCCCGGCGCGCGGCTGCGATCTCGCCGGGCGACAGCCCGTCGAGTTCCGCCACATCGGCGACGAACACGGCCGACGCGTTGGTGTCGTCGAGGACCTTCTGCGAGAAGGTGGTGGTGAGATACGCCAGCCGCGACGATATCTGTCGCATCTGCTCCTGGTCGTCGGCTGCCAGACCGGCACCCGACCGCACGGCATCGCGATACCGCTTGGCCAGCAGTCGATCCTGCGCCTCGGTCAGGTCGAGCTCGCTCTTACGTTCGTGCAATGACGCGATCCGCGTGAACAGTCGCTGATCCATCGAGATCGTGTTTGCGTGGTCGGTCAGCAGAGTCGACAACTGCTGGGAGATCTCGTTGCGCTTCGGATTGGTGTCCGGGCCGACAAGGTTGAAGAAGATCCCGCTCGCCCTGGCCAGGTCGCGGCCCGACAGTTCGAGCGCCTCCACAGTGTTGGCGAACGTCGCCGGCCGGGGATCGGATGCGATCGACTCCACCTCTGCGAGATGGGTTTCCATCGCCACGGTGAATGCGGGCAGGAAGTCGTCGTCGTCGATCGACGCGAAGTCCGGCAGGCCATGCGGGAGGTTACTCTGTGCGAGCACCGGGTTGACGGCGGCGCGATTGTCCAACGGACTATTTCCCCTTCGGCTTGTCTCCGACGGCGTCGGTGGAGAGGGCTGCGACGAATGCTTCCTGCGGCACGTCGACACGTCCGATCGTCTTCATCCGCTTCTTGCCCTCCTTCTGCTTCTCCAGCAGCTTACGTTTACGGCTGATGTCGCCGCCGTAGCACTTGGCGAGCACGTCCTTGCGGATGGCGCGGATGTTCTCGCGCGCAATGATTTTGGAGCCGATCGCGGCCTGCACCGGAACCTCGAACTGCTGCCGTGGGATCAGCTCCTTGAGCTTGGTCGCCATCTTGTTGCCGTACGTGTAGGCGGCGTCCCGGTGGACGATCGCGCTGAACGCATCGACCGCCTCGCCCTGCAGCAGGATGTCGACCTTGACCAGATCGGCCTCCTGCTCGCCGGCCTCCTCGTAGTCGAGGCTGGCATACCCGCGCGTCTTGGACTTGAGCGCGTCGAAGAAGTCGAAGATGATCTCGGCCATCGGCAAGGTGTAACGCAGTTCGACGCGGGTCTCGGACAGGTAGTCCATTCCGCCGAGATCGCCGCGACGACTCTGGCAGAGCTCCATGATCGCGCCGACGAACTCGCTCGGCGCGATGATGGTCATCTTCACGATCGGCTCATGGATGCTGCGGGCCTTGCCGGCCGGCCAGTCCGATGGGTTCGTGACGGTGATCTCGGTGCCGTCCTCCATGACGACCTCGTAGACGACGTTGGGTGCGGTGGAGATCAGGTTGAGGTTGAACTCGCGTTCGAGGCGCTCGCGGGTGATCTCCATGTGCAACAGGCCCAGGAAGCCGCAGCGGAAGCCGAATCCCAATGCGACCGACGTCTCCGGCTCGTAGGTGAGGGCGGCATCGTTGAGCTGCAGCTTGTCCAGCGCGTCACGCAGCACCGGATAGTCGGAACCGTCCACCGGGTACAGACCCGAATAGACCATCGGACGCGGCTCCCGATAGCCGGTGAGTGGCTCGGCGGCCCCGTTCTTCGCGGTCGTGACGGTGTCACCGACCTTCGACTGACGCACATCCTTGACGCCGGTGATCAGGTATCCGACCTCGCCGACGCCGAGTCCTTTCGACGCCTTCGGCTCGGGCGACACGATGCCGACCTCCAGCAGTTCGTGCGTCGCCCCGGTGGACATCATCAGCACCTTCTCGCGCGGCAGGACGCGTCCGTCCACCACACGCACATAGGTGACGACCCCGCGGTAGGTGTCGTAGACGGAGTCGAAGATCATCGCCCGGGCCGGCGCGTCCTGATCGCCCACCGGCGCCGGAACCAGCTTGATCACCTCGTCGAGGAGCTCGGCGACGCCCTCACCGGTCTTGCCGGAGACCCGCAGCACCTCCTCGGGTTCGCAGCCGATGATGTGCGCGATCTCTGCGGCGTACCGATCCGGGTCGGCGGCCGGCAGGTCGATCTTGTTGAGGACCGGGATGATCGTCAGGTCCTTGTCCATCGCGAGGTAGAGGTTTGCCAGCGTCTGCGCCTCGATGCCCTGAGCGGCGTCGACCAGCAACACGGCACCCTCACACGCCTCGAGCGCACGGGAGACCTCGTAGGTGAAGTCGACGTGGCCGGGGGTGTCGATGAGATGGATGACGTAGTCGGTGGTGCCGTCGTCGTCGGTGACCTGCCAGGGCAGCCGCACGTTCTGCGCCTTGATGGTGATGCCGCGTTCGCGTTCGATGTCCATCCGGTCGAGGTACTGCGCGCGCATCTGTCGCTCCTCGACCACGCCGGTGAGCTGCAACATCCGGTCGGCCAGGGTGGACTTCCCGTGGTCGATGTGGGCGATGATGCAGAAGTTCCGGATCCGCGCGGGGTCGGTGAAGGTGGTGTCGGCGAAGGTGGGAATCGAACTGCTCCTCGGGCGTGCGGCATGGTGACGCGGCGGGTCGGCCCGCGTCGGTCCTTCCAGTTTCTCATGTCCGGGCCCGACGTCGTCGCCGACGCTCGCCGCTACGGTTGACACATGGCTGCCGAGCCCCCGAACGCAACGTGTGAGACCACCACCCATGAGGACGAGACGGTGCTGGCCGAGGTCTCCCGACCCACCACCGATCCGCGCGGGGTGGTGGTCCTCGCCCACGGCGCGGGCGGAAACCGCCACGCGGTGATCCTCAGGTCGGTGGCCGAGGCACTCTGTGCGCAGGGTCTGGTCGTCGCCCGGATCGACCTGCCCTATCGTCGTCGCCGTCCGAAAGGGCCGCCGAGTCCGTCGACCGCGGCCGCCGATCGTGCCGGCATCGTCGCCGCCTGCGCCACCTTCCGCGACGAGGCCGGGGGCGGTCCGCTCATCGTCGGCGGTCACTCGTACGGCGGCCGGCAGGCATCGATGGCCGTGGCCGAGGACCCGGAACTCGCCGACGGGCTGTTGCTGACCTCGTACCCGCTGCATCCGCCGGGTAAGCCGGACCGGCTACGTACCGAACACCTCCCGTCGGTGCGTGTTCCGACCGTGATCGTGCACGGCAGCACCGATCCCTTCGCCAGCACGACCGAACTCGCCGACGCCGTCGAGCTGATCCCGGCCCCGACCAGGATCGTCGAGATCGAAAAGGTCGGGCACAACCTGAACCCCGATCGGAAGCCGACCGCACAACTGACCGCCGACGCGGTGATGGATTTCCTGCTCGTTTCGCCGTGATCTCGATACGGCGGCGAAAGGGGCGTTCCTTTTGCTGGTTGAGTAGCCCGAGCCGCTAGGCGAGGGCGTATCGAAACCTCACGCCAACCGCGTGATCTCCACCACCACATCGAGATCCGTTGCGCCACCACCGGTGTAGATGCCCTTGAGGGGCGAGACGTCGGAGTAGTCGCGTCCGACGCCGACCGACACGTGTTGTTCGGTGATCCTGGTGTCGTTGGTCGGGTCGTAGCCCCACCAGCCCCCGGTCCACACCTCGATCCAGGCGTGGCTCTGCCCTTCGACCGTCTCGTCGATCTTCGCGTCGGAGTTCGGATGCAGATAGCCGGAGACGTAGCGGGCAGGGATACCGAGACTGCGCAGCATCAGCAGCGACAGATGTGCATAGTCCTGGCAGACACCTTTGCGTTCGTTCCAGGCGTCCACCGCGGTGGTGTGGACCCCGGTGGTGCCGGGAACGTACTTCATTTCCTCGTGCACGAACCGACAGATCGCCTCGACGGCGAAGTCCGGTTCCAGCCCCTTGGCCAGCCGCGTCGCGGTCGAGGCCAGCTGCCGGTTCTTCGGTACGTAGCCGGTGTAGGACAGCATCTCGTCGTAGCGGTCGTCGACGTAGGCGCTGCGCACCTCGTCCCACCCGACCTGCTCGTCGAGGGGTACCCGCCCGCCCCGCTCGGTCTCGACCACCGACATCCCGGAGACCTCGAGTTCCTCGTGCGGTGCGTGCAGATCGAAGGCGGTGACCGCGGTGCCCCAGTAGTCGGTGTAGCGGTAGGACCTCGTCGCCGGGACGGTCTCCACCCGGTTGACGATGACGTTCTGCCGGTTGTCGCTGCGCGGGGTGAGCCGGGCCTCGTTGTACGACGACGTCACCGGACTCTTGTAGGCGAACCCGGTGGAATGGACGACGCGCAGACGCCAGCTCACAGTTCACTCTCCTCGATGACGTGGTCCTCGGAATCGCTCACCCGGGCATCGGCCCACGACACATACGGCGACACATGGAAATACTCCGCGGTCACGGCCTCGTTGATCGACCGGCAGGTGTCCTGGAGGTCGAGCAGACGGTCCTGCAGATCGTCGAGGAGATTGCCGGGTTCGGCGAACTCCAGCGAGCTGCGGGCCCGGCCGAGCAACAGCAGCGCGGCCGCCTGGGTACCGACGCGGCTGGGCCGCTTCTCCAGCTCGGTCAGGTTGTGCTCGGCCACCCGCAGCGCGTGGAACACCGATCGCGGGAACAACCGGTCCACCAGCATGAACTCCACGATGTTCTCCGCGTCGAGGCGGCCGCGGTAGGTGCGGAGGAAGGTGTCGTGCGCGCCGGCGGACACCAGCACGCTGACCCACGACGGCGAGGTCACGCGATCCCCGGCCCGTGACAACAGCATTCGGATGGTCATGTCGACGCGTTCCACTGATCGACCCAGCACCAGATACCGGTAGCCGTCGTCGTGGCTGAGGGTGGCGTCGGCGAGTCCGGAGAACATCGCGGCACGATTCTTCACATAGGAGAGGAACTCGTGCGGGCCGAGGCGTCGGGCCCGTCGCTCTGCGTCATTGAGCCCGTTGTAGGTGGTGTTGAGGCACTCCCACATCTCGCTGGACGTGACCTCGCGGGCGCCACGCGCGTTCTCGCGGGCCGACCGGATCAGATCGACGATGGATCCGATCGCATCCTTGTCGTAGGCGACCCGCTCGGTCAGGGCCCAGACGTCGATCGGCTCGGCGTTGCTCGGCGGTTCCAGCCCCAGGACCTGGATCACCAGGCGCGCCTGCCGGTCCACGTCGACGGTCGCGTCCTCGAGCAACTGGTGGATGGCGACGTCGAGGATGCGTGCCATGTCGTCGGCACGTTCCACATATCGGCCGATCCAGTACAGCGATTCGGCGTTGCGGGCCAACATCATCGACGGTCACCGCCCTGGTCCTCGCAGGCCTGCTGTTGTTGCTGGGTCTGGGCGTGCAGCGGGTCAGGCGCGCTCTCCGCGGGCCTGGCCGCCGCGACACTGCTCGCATTGACGACCTTGGCGCCGGACAGTTCGCGGTCCTCCGACGACCGCGCCGAGGCGAGCACCCAGGTGTCCTTCGAGCCGCCGCCCTGACTCGAGTTCACCACCAGCGACCCCTCGGGCAGGGCGACCCTGGTGAGACCACCGGGCAGCACCCACACCGAGTCGCCGTCGTTGACCGCGAACGGCCGCAGGTCGACGTGCCGCGGCCGGACCTCGCCGTCGATCTTGGTCGGCACCGTCGACAGTTGGACGACGGGCTGGGCGATCCAACCGCGCGGATCGTTGCGGACCTTGCGCGCCAACGTGTTCAGTTCCGCCTTGGTCGCGTCGGGGCCGAAGACGATGCCGTAACCACCGGACCCCTCGACGGGTTTGACGACGAGTTCGTCGATCCGGTCGAGGACTTCCTCACGTTCGTCGTCGAGCCAGCACCGCAGTGTGTCGACGTTCATCAACGACGGCTTCTCACCGAGGTAGTACTCGATGATGTCCGGCACGTAGGTGTAGATGAGTTTGTCGTCTCCGACTCCGTTGCCGACGGCGCTGGAGATGACGACGTTGCCGGCCCGGGCGGCGTTGAGGAGGCCGGCCACGCCGAGCATCGAGTCCGGCCGGAACTGCATGGGATCGAGGAAGTCGTCGTCGATGCGGCGGTAGATCACATCGACACGCTGCTCCCCCTCCGTGGTGCGCATGTAGACGATGTTGTCGCGGCAGAAGAGATCTCGGCCCTCGACGAGTTCGACACCCATCAGTCGGGCCAACAGCGAGTGCTCGAAGTACGCCGAGTTGGCGACACCCGGCGTCAGGACGACGATGTTGGGGTCTGCCTCGTTGAAGGCTGCCGACGCACGCAGCGCGCGGAGGAGATGACTCGGGTAGTCGCCGACCGCCCGGACCCGATGCGACGAGAACAGGTCGGGGAAGACACGCGCCATCGTTCGGCGGTTCTCCATCACGTAGGACACACCGGACGGCGAACGCAGGTTGTCCTCGAGGACGCGGAAGTCGCCGTTCTCGTCCCGGATGAGATCGATACCCGCTACGTGGATACGAACACCGTTGGGGGGTCGGATGTTTGCGGCTTGTCGGTGAAAGTGCTCGCAGGAGTGGACAAGTCGCTTCGGGAGCACGCCGTCGCGCAGGATCTCCTGCTCGCCGTAGATGTCGTCGAGGAACAGTTCGAGCGCCTGTACCCGTTGGGTGATACCGGCTTCGAGCTTGCTCCACTCGCTCGCCGAGATGACCCGCGGCACAACGTCGAGCGGAAACGGTCGCTCTTTGCCCGAGAGGGAGAAGGTCACGCCCTGATCGATGAATGCGCGGCCGAGTGCGTCCACGCGGACGTCGAGGTCGGCACGCTCGTATTCCGACATCGCCTTGTAGATGCCGCGATAGGGCGCGCGCACCTCGCCGTCGGCATCGAACATCTCGTCGAAGGCCTTGCCGTACGGCCCCTTCGAGTACCCGGCGAAGATCGTGTTGTCGATCGCCTTGGGCTCGCGGACAACCGCCTTGGCCCGTTTGGCCTGATCCCGTGTGCGTCCCTTACCGCCCGCGGCCTTCGGTTCGGCTTTGCGGCTCGATGTCGACTTGGTCGTCTTGGCGGCACTCGTCGCTTTCGACTTGCTGGCGGCTCGCTTGCTGGCGGAGGTCGTCGGCGCGGGACTCATAACTTGACATGTTGCCCCAAAATCGGGGATTCGGCATGGCGGTCGGTCAGGCCCGCGATCCGCCGGTCACTTCGATCGGCGCCACCCCAGCACCCGTCGACGGACCCGGCGGACCACGTTCATGCCGCGGGTCCGCAGTCGAGGACGGTTGTCCCGAATCGGCGCTTGTTTGACCATCTCGGCCATCGTCTCGACCGCGACGTCGAGCACCTGCTCGTCCGTCGGGGGTTCGGCATCGGCCCCGGCGGTCGTGCTGACGGCGAGGTCGGCGAGGTCTCCGGTGACCTGGTAGCCCCGCGTGCGCATCGCCTCGACCATGTCGTCTGCGGCTTCAGCGGCCCAGACACGCTGCTCGGCGGTGAGGCCGAGCGGCGCACCCTTCGCGCGCTTGAGTATCTGGATCACCTGACCCTTGACCACGCCGTCGTACCTGCTCCAGTGGACGTCGGAGGGCTGCAGGTGATGATTGAGCCGCCGCAGGTATTCGGCCTGCGCCGCCGGCAATGACGAGTTGGTGGTGGGGACGTCCAGCGTCAGGGGCGCAGGATCGACGTCGAGCACCCGCAGGAATCTCTCCCAGATCGACTCCCCGGGCGTGTCGCGGCTGGGCGAGACCGTCACCAGGTGCACCCGCTGCGGCCCCACCGCATCGGCCCAGTCGGAGAGGATCCGCACGTAGTCCTGGAATTCCCAGAAGGGCTCTTCCTCATCTCCGCCCACCGGCGGCACGAATCCGGGCACCGCGGGACCGTGCTCGCGCACCGATGCCAGGAACTCGGCGAAATCCGCGCGACGCTGATTCTTGATGTTCTCCTGCCACACCGACGGCAACTGCCGCGCCAGGTCACGCACGGTGGCGATGACGTGGATCTCGTCGGCGAACGAGAGATCGGACAGGAGGGTCGCGATGTGCTCCGGCTTGGCCGTGGCCAGCAGCTCGTGCGACACCAGCGACTTCCCCGGCCACGCCTTCATCTGTGCGACGAGGTTCGGCCAGGCGTCGGCGAAGTCCGGGTTCACCCAGTCCAGATAGCGCTCGGGCTGGAGATGGGTGGCGGCGTGGAAGTGATCGGTCATGCGGTTGCCCGGGTACAACAGACCCGACGACTCCAAGGCCAGGTCACGGTTCCGCCACAGGCGGTCCTGGAGGTGGGTCGTTCCGGTTTTGGGCAGGCCGATGTGAATGAAGACGACTGACATGATGGGGGCAAGCCTAATGTCCCGCAGCAGCGATTTGGGTCGGGTGGTTGCCTGCTGGTAAAGTCGATCGCTGTCGCAGCGTCGACGTGAACAGTTCGATTCACGATATCCGACCTGCTCAGAACAACAAGTACCTACCAGAGCAAGAGGACTACACGCGTGGCCAACATCAAGTCGCAGATGAAGCGCAACCGCACCAACGAAGAACGCCGTCAGCGCAACCAGTCGGTGAAGTCGTCGCTGCGTACCGCCATCCGGAACTTCCGCGAGGCCGTCGCGGCCGGCGACAAGGACAAGGCCACCGAGCTCTCCCGTTCCGCGGGCCGCCAGCTCGACAAGGCCGCCTCGAAGGGCGTCATCCACGCCAACCAGGCTGCCAACAAGAAGTCGGCGATGGACCTCGCCGTCAACAAGCTCTGATCTTCTCCGAGCGCGCCCTCACATAGCCTTCACAACCCACCCCGGTGACATCCACGCGGTCACCGGGGTGGGTTGCGTCATACTTTCTGCCGTTCCCGCGTCTGCGGTTCCGGCGTGTGGCACGGTTCTCGCGGTCAGTGCGCGCGATTACGTCCGGGGGCCGGGCGTAGGTCGGCGACCGTCCCGACGGCGTTCTCCAGGCTGAAGTCAGGATCGGCGGCCTGCCCTTTGACATCACCGTTGAGACGGGCGACGACCTGCACTGCCGCGGCGATCGAGACCGAGTCCCATGCGCGAGCCTGTCCCTGCACCTTCTTGACCCGGCGTGGGGGCATTCCCAGTTCCGAGGCGGCCGCGTACTGGTCCATCGAACCGATCGCACGCACACGGGCGATGGCATGCACCGCCTCAGCCAGCGCGTCCGCGAGCAACACCCGCGGCACCCCGTGGTGCTCGGCCCACGCCAGCGACTCGAGCGCGCCCGGCCGATCGCCCGTCACGGCCTTGTCGGCGACCTCGAACCCGGTGATCTCCGGGCGGCCCTGGTAGTAGAGCCGGACGGCGTCGACGGTGACCTTGCCGTCGGTGTCGGCGATGAGCTGGGCGCACGCCGCGGCCAGTTCCCTCAACTCCGCTCCGACGCCCTCGACGACCTGCTCGACCACGTCGTTGCTCACCCGTGCGCCGAGTGTGCGGAACTCCTTGCGCACGAAATCCATGCGCTCCGACGGCCATCTCGGAGCCGTGCAGTCGTGTTCGGTCGCGCCTGCCTTCTTCAGTGCCGGGACCATCGACTTCGCCCGGCCCCCGCCGGTATGGATCACCATCAACGTGATGCCCTCGGGCAGTTCACCGGCCGCCTGCGCGACCAACGCGGCAGGTTCCTTGCCCGCGTCGGCCGCCGATTCCACCACGACGATCCGCTCCTCGGCGAACAAGGAAGGACTCAGCAGCCCCGCCAGTTCGTGCTCGGTCACGTCGCCCGCGCGGACCCGTGTCACCGGTACGTCTTCCCCGCTCGCCGCCGACTGCTGCGCCGCGACGGTCGAGATCACCCGCCCGGTCAGGAAGTCGTCATCCCCGAGCAGCAGATGCAGGCGATCAGTCACGGCGACCATGGTGCCAGAACCCTGCGACAGATCCCCCACCGCCGCAGGCATCGCCGATGGCTCGCGTGAACACGGTGATCGCCAGCAGGAAGAACATCGTCACCGCGGCCACCATCGCCGCGCCTGCCACGCCGGAAGGCACCGGCACCGTGGACCATGACTGCCCGCCGAGGACGCGTGCGCAGCCCAGCATCCACCACAACTCTGGGGCCAGCGCCCGGATCATGAGTTCGGCGCACATCGCCCCGATCCCGTCCGGCGGTCCCAGTGCCCCGACGATCGCGGCGGCGGTACCAACGATCCCGATCAGGCCGACGACCGGCGCCACTGCGACATTGGCCAGCACGCCGACGATGGTGAATCGCCCACTCAGCAACGCGACGACGGGCGCGGTGACGAGTTGGGCCGTCAGCGCCATGGCAACCAGCTCGGCGATACCCGGTGGCACTCGCCAACCTCGCAGCCGGTCCCGCATGGCCGCCGACCACAGCACCAACCCGCCGGTCGCGATCACCGACAGCGCGAAGCCGGGTTCGGTGGCCAACTCGGGCCACCACAGCAGTCCGACGACGGTCGCGGCGCCGAGCGCCGGAAGCGCCTGTGCGCGTCTCGATCCCCACAGCGCCAGCAGGGCGATCATCCCCATCATCGCCGCTCGCAGCACACTCGGCGACGGTCGGACCAGGATCACGAAACATACGACCATCACCATCCCGACGACGACGGTCACCCGTGGTGTCGCCCCCAGCATCCGGACCGCCATCACCGCGGCACCGATCACGATTGCGAAGTTGCTGCCCGACACCGCGACCAGGTGTGTCAGTCCGGCTGCGCGGAAGTCCTCGCGGACCTCCGAACCCAGCCCACTCGTATCCCCGATCACCAGACCAGGAAGCAACCCCGCGGCGTCGGGGCCGAGGCCCCGTGCCGAGAGATACTGCAACCGTTCACGGACGACAGTGGCGATCCGCTGGTGCGGTGGTGGTCGGCCGTGCAGGTCGGGCTGCGACACCGCGGACAGCCGCGCGACCAGCAACTCACCTCGGCGTGGCGGACTCACCCGGGCGACCACCGAGAAGCGTTGACCGGGAACGAGTTCCGCCCAGTGGGACATTGGGCCCGTCAACTCGGCGGCGCCGGATACCGCATCGCGCCCCGATACCACGTCGACGTCCACCCGGACTGCCACGCGCGACGCGGACGCCGGGCCCAACGCCACCGCGTCGTCGCGGATCACCCCGCTGATGCGTGCCTTGCCGTCGACGGAACTCAGCGGGTGCGACGACCGCACCTCGTCTCGTACGGCGAGCGCGGCGGCGGTCACCGCCACCATCCCGCCGGCCACCACCACCAGTGACACCGCCGCCCACGCGACCCACCCACACCTGACCGCGATCGCGCCCGCTGCGACGGTGACACCACCGACGACCGGAAGTGCCCACGCCGGCAGCGGCGGACCGAGGAGGATCAGCAGACTGACCGTCCATGTGACGGCCGCCGGAACCGTGAGCCGGTAGTCCCCGGGCGGCAGGATGCTCACCGGCACTCGTGGTCTCGTCACACGGTGACCAGGTCGCGCAACCGGGAGAGGCGTGTCGGGCCGATCCCGTCCACCTCGGCGAGTTGCTCGACAGAGCCGAATCTCCCGTTGGCCTCGCGCCACGCAATGATGGCGCGGGCGGTCACCGGGCCGACGCCGGGCAGTTCGTCGAGCTGCGCCTCGGTAGCGGTGTTGAGATCGACCTTCGCCGACTGTGTACCGCTGGAATTCGCGCCGCCCGACGGTGCGCCCGCTCCGGCCGATCCGTTCGACGGCACGCTCGCCGCGCCACCGGCACCAACGACCGCACTGCGTATCGCCATCCGGCCCCCGTCACCGGCATAGCCGACGAGGATCTGGTCGCCGTCGTTGAGTCGTTGGGCGAGATTGAGCGACAACATGTCTGCCCCCTTGCGCGCACCGCCCGCCCGCGCGATCGCATCGGCGACACGGGCGGCGCCGGACAGTCGCACCAGGCCGGGCCTGTGCACCAGTCCCACCACGCTCACCACCAACTCTTCGGCTGGTGCGGGCGCCTCGGCGGTCGTGTCGACGGCGGCGGAGGTCGGTCCCGCGGTGGCGGGGAACGCGACCGGCGTCGCCGATTCCGCTCCTCCTCCGCGCAGCAACGAGAAGCCGGCAACAGCACAGGCGGCGACGCCGACGAGGATCAGGGCGATCGCCGCGGGCGGTGCGACGAGCAGTCGCCGGCGCGGGGGTTCGTCCTCGTCGTCTTCGTCGGGGAGACCGAAATGATCACCAACGGTCATCCGCGTGGCTGCGCGGTCACGTGCGCCGACTGGTTCGAGCCACGTCGGTACCGCAGTCACGCCCCAGGGGCTGTCCTCGGTCACGCCGCGGGTGCCTGGCGCGCGATCCGAATTCGATTCCCCCGCAACGGTTTCATCGCCCGACACGGTGCGCGCGGGCGGGCGCGTATCGAGCCGGTCGAGACCGGAACGCCGACGAGACGCTGATGTGCTCATGCCCGTCGAGCCTATGGATTCGCCGAGTGGATGCGGTCGAGAAGCGGCGCTGCTCAGCCGATCTGTGGATGGACTTGTGCGCTGTGGACAGCGCTACCCACCCACCTGGCGTCAGGATTCGATCGGCTCGAGGTGGGTGGCGAGGGTGACCCCGATGGCGCCGGGCCCGACATGGCAGCCCAGCACCGGCCCGAGGTCGACGATCATCCGAGACTTCACATCCCGTAGTCGCCCCGCCAGATCGTCGGCGAATTCCGTTGCCAGATCAGCTGAGTCACAGTGCTGGATACCGAGGACGACCGGCCGTCCGTCGGCGGACTCGACGGCTGCGTCGGCCATCTTGGCCAGTGCCTTGGAGAAGGTGCGGTGCCGCTCCTTGAGGCTCAGCACGCCGTCGACCATGTGCAGGATCGGCTTGATGGACAAGGCCGAACCCAGCATCTTGCTGGCCGCGCTGATCCGGCCGCTCTGACGCAGGTTCTCCAGCTGGTGCACGCACAGCAACGAGTCGATGGTCGCGGCCTGCCGGATCGCCGATTCGTACACCCGGTCGCGGTCGGCTCCGGCGTTGGCCGCCTGCGCCGCGCCGACGGCGGTGAAACCGACCGCGAGACCGACGGATCGGGAGTCGACGATGCGGACCTGACCGGAGAACTTCTCTGCCGCCACACGCCCGGCCCCCCACGTCCCCGACAGCCGACGCGACATGTGCACGGCGACGACCCCGTCGCCGTCACTGTCGGCGAGGGCCTGCTCGTAGACCGCGCCGAGTTCGTGCGGATTCGCCCCCGAGGTGGTGACGCCGGGGCGGGACACGATATCGGCCGGGATGTCGTCGACACCCTCGCGATAGTCGTTGTCGTCCAACGTCAGGTGCAGCGGCACCTGACGGATGCCGTAGTGATCGGCGACCTCGGCCGGTAACCGAGACGATGAATCGGTGACGACGACGACAGGCACGCGTCTACGTTAGCTGGTCGGTTCCGTGGCGGCCCGACGCCCGCCCGGCCGGCGCAGGAGCGGCTTCGCCGAGCGCGTGTCGGACGATGGGGATCACCTCGTCGGCGATCTCGCGGTGGCAGTCGAAACCCCAGTGGATGCCATCGGGGTTCATCGACCCGGGGGCCGACGCAAACGCCTCACGGGTGGCCGGATAGAAGTCCGCGACGGGCAGGCCGCGGCGCCGTGCCCACTGATCCATCGCCGCGGTGGTCGGGATGCGGCCACTGTGTACGTATCCGTAGTAGGGGCTGCGATGGGTGGGCGGCAGACACAGCACGATGGGCAGGTCCGGCCGCAACTGGGTGAGTGCCGAGCCGATCTTGTTTAGGTACTCCACGGTCACCTTGGGTGGCAATGCCACCGGCCACCCGGTTTTGGACAGCCGCGGCTGCAGCCACTGGTAGCCGTCGCGCACCACCTGACGCAGCCGTGCGGGGCGGACGTAGCGGATCTGCTCGCGCAGCGCGGTCGGCAGCGGCGACGGCAGGCTGTCCATCCCGCCGAACGCCAGCACCACCACCTCGGCGGTGGGCACCGCCGCCCAGATGTTCGGGTCCTGGGTCAGCGCCCACCAGACGTCGCGGCTGGTCCAGCCGATCCGCCCGAACAGTCGAACCTCACGATCGCAGCCGGCTCCGACCAGGTTCGGCCAGATGTGGGGATCGTCGGCGGGCAGTCCTCCGTTCGGACCGTAGTAGGCCAACGAGTCCGACAGGACGAGAATCGTCACTGCACGCCTGCGTCGGCGACCTCGGCGGACGCGTTCCAGACGTCGAGCCGCCAGCGCGGAGGGCTACCCGGGACGCCGTGACCGGACAGTTGCACCCAACTGGTGTTGGCCAGTCCACCGAACACCGGCCACGACCCCTGGTCCAGATCGAGCAGAGCCGCGGTCATCGCAGCGATCACGCCGCCATGCGCCACCAGCACGACCGGCGCTTCCGGGCGCTCGCCGCTACCCCAGTCATCGAGCTTGTCGACGAGTTCCTCGACGACCGGAACGGCGCGGCGGGCGACATCGACCCGGCTCTCACCGCGCGGCGGCGACCAGGTTGCGTCGTCCCGCCAGATGCGGCGTGCGCCGGGCATCGCAGCGTCCACCTCGAGGTGGGTCATCCCCTGCCAGTCACCCAGGTGCGTCTCGCGCAGGCGGACGTCGTCGGTGACGGTCAGTCCCGTCTTTCGCGCCAGAGCCTCGGCGGTGTCGCGAGCCCGCATGAGGTCGGAGGACATGATGACCATCGGCATCCGCCCGGCGAGCGCACCGGCGGCGTCTTCGGCCTGCCGGCGGCCGAGTTCGGACAGCTCGGTGTCGAGCTGGCCCTGCATCCGACTGGTCGCGTTGTACCCGGTCTGCCCGTGCCGCAACAGGATCAGGCGCCGGACCACCGGCGTGAGACGTTCCACGGACGTGTCGTGACTGTCCGGTCCACCGCTCATTGCAGGCCTTCCACGTCGACCACCGGGCAGTCTTTCCAGAGTCGTTCCAACGCGTAGAACTGGCGTTCGTCGGTGTGCTGGATGTGCACGACGATGTCGGCGTAGTCGATCAGGGCCCACCGGCCCTCGCGAGTTCCCTCCCGGCGGACCGGTTTGTATCCCGCCTCACGGAGCTTGTCCTCGACTTCGTCGACGATCGCGGTCACCTGGCGTTCGTTGTCGGCGGAGGCGATCACGAACAGGTCGGTGATGACGAGTTGTTCGGACACGTCGATGACGGTGACGTCGTGGGCTAGTTTGTCGGCGGCGGCGAGTGCCGCCACGGTGGCCATCTGCAGCGCTTCGGCCGAGGCAGTCACTGGGGTCCTTCCGTCGTGGAATGTGAGTAGTGGTCAGGGGGCGGAAACGCCGGGCGAGGATGCCTTGGGCGCACGGTACAGCTTCCGTTTGGCGATGTACTGAACAACACCGTCGGGAACCAGGTACCAGACGGGACGTCCGCGTGCCGCACGGGCGCGGCATTCGGTGGAGGAGATGGCGAGGGCTGGGATCTCCAGCATCTGCAGGGTGTCCGGGGGCAGCGCCTCGAGGTGTTGGGCGAGGTGCTTCGCATGCAGTTCGTAGCCGGGTCGGCTCACGCCGATGAAATGTGCCAGGTCGAACAGGCCCTCCCAGTCCTGCCAGGACAGGATCGACTCGAGCGCATCGGCGCCGGTGATGAAGTAGAGCTCCGCTTCCGGGTGGTGCGCGCGCAGGTCACGCAGCGTGTCGACGGTGTAGGTGTCCCCATCGCGTTCGATGTCCACGCGGCTGACACTGAACCGCGGATTGGATGCGGTCGCGATCACCGTCATCAGATATCGGTCCTCGGCCGGACTCACCGCGCGGGTCGCATCGACCACCCGGCCGTACTCGTCCTCGCCCAGCTTCTGCCACGGCCGACCGGTCGGGACAAAGATGACCTCGTCGAGAGAGAACCGGTGCGCGACCTCGCTCGCAGCGACGAGATGGCCGTTGTGGATCGGGTCGAAGGTGCCACCCATGATGCCGATGCGGCGAGCGCGCGGTTGGGTGGACGACTCCCGGTCGGTGGCCATGACGTGTGAGTTTACGCGGTCGGCGACACGCCACCGGGCGACCCGCACCGCATCACACCGGCAGCAGGTCCGCGATGGCCCGCCCCAGCTGCGTGGCGTTGCGGCATTCGAACATCTCGATGACCTCGGCGTATTCGGTGGCGGCGGAGTCGCCGACGCCCCAGTTCCGGCGAGCCTCCGGGTTGAGCCAATATGCGTGGCGGGCGCGGTCGACGAGGTCGCGCAGTGAGTCGAGGCGGGGGTCGTGGTAGTTCGTGCGACCGTCACCGAGGATCAACAGCGCTCCCCGGTGGGTCAGCGAGTCGCCGTACTCCTCGACGAATCCCTTCAGCATGTTGCCGTAGTCGGAATGACCATCACGCGTGCTGATCCGGGCCGTACTGATCATCCGGTGCATGTTGGCACCGAAATCCTCGTCGTCGTTGCCCCGGTCGAAGAAGTCGGTGACCTCGTCCACGGTGTCGACGAAGGCGAACACCCGGACCTTGGAGAACTGCTGACGCAGTGCGTACACGAGGCGCAGCGTGAACTGTGAGAACCCGGCGACGGAGCCGGACACGTCGCAGATGATCGTCAGTTCCGGGCGTCCCGGCCGCGGCTTGCGATGGGACAGTTCGATGGGCACACCACCCGTCGACATCGACGCCCGCAGGGTCTTGCGGACATCGACACTCCCCCGATGCGAGCGGCGACGACGGATCTCCAGTTTCGCCGCGAGCAGCCGGGCGAGCGGTGCGATCGTGCGGCGGATCTCGGCGAGGTCGTTGGCGCCCGCGGACAGGAAGTTGATGTTCTCCGGCAGGTGGGGCACCGCGTAGTCGGCGACCCGATCGCGCCCCTTGGCGCCTGCCATCCGCCGCTGCGTCTCCGCCTCGATGGCGGCGCGCAACTCCATCGACCGGGCGCGGGCGGCACGCCGATAGCGCGGTTCGGTTCCCGGCCGGTCTCCGAGAACATCATCGTCGTCGCCGCCGGCCATCGCGGCGGCGATCCGCGCGATGAGCGTCTGCGGATTGACCTGGGACAGTGCCTGATAGGCGGAGTATGCCTCGCCCCGGGTCGACTCGTAACGCCCCAGTTGATCGACGATCAGCGCGACCATCTGCGCGAGGCGCCCCTCGGCGTCCGCGGAGTCATCGGCCAGCAGATCGGCCACCATCTCGCGCATCGCCTCGACGTCGACCTCGCCGTCGGAGGTGCGCGGCAGGTCGGTGACGGCGGTCCGCGCACCGGTTCCCAGCGGGAACCAGAGATCGAAGACGGAGTCGAACACCCTGCGGTGCATCTGATCGCTGATCAGGGTGGCCGCGAGGCCCTCCCGCAGCGAGCGGCGGTCGAGGAGGTCGAGCACCTCCATCGCCTGCGCTGCGTCGATCAGGGACGACGGACCCACGACGATGCCCCGGGCCCGCAGTTCGTCGATGAACCCGGTGAGGTGCCCGATGAGTGGAATATCTTGGGCGACAGACGCTTCCGGAGGCCCGGCCATCAGCCCAACTTGAGTTCTCGGAACGCCGTCTTGAGATCCGGACGGTGCTTGAGCACCACCCCCAGGGTGCGGGCGATCAGGCCGTCGTCGAGTGCGCCGGTGGCACCGCCACCGGATTCTCCGACGCCGAGGGCCAACAGCGTGTTGCCCCAGTCGATCGTCTCGGCCACCGACGGCTTCTTGCGGATGTCGAGGGTCCGCAGCACCCCGACGACCCGCACCAGTTCGGCGGCGAGCGCGTCGGGCAACCCCGGGACCCTCGACGCGAGGATCTCCCGCTCACGTGGGGCGTCGGGGAAGTCGATGTAGAGGTACAGGCAGCGACGCTTGAGCGCCTCGGAGAGGTCTCGGGTCGCATTCGAGGTGAGAATGACCACCGGGCGCCGGGTGGCGGCGACCGTGCCCATTTCGGGGATGGTCACCGCGAAATCGCTGAGCACCTCCAGCAGTAGACCTTCGACGTCCACGTCGGCCTTGTCGACCTCGTCGATGAGCAGCACGGTGGGCTCGGAGCGGGAGATCGCACGCAGGAGCGGACGGGGCAGCAGGAACTCGTCGGAGAAGATGTCGCTCTTCGCCTCGTCCCAGTCACGGGTGCCGGTGGCCTGGATGTGCAGGATCTGCTTGGCGTGGTTCCACTCGTAAAGTGCCCGCGCCTCGTCGATCCCCTCGTAGCACTGCAGGCGGATGAACTCGGCGTCGGTTGCCTGCGAGATCGCGCGGGCCAGTTCGGTTTTGCCGACACCGGCCGGACCTTCGACGAGCAGCGGCTTGCCGAGACGGTCGGCCAGGTAGGTGGAGGTGGCGGTGGCGTCGTCGGCGAGATAACCCGTCTCACGCAGGCGCGCGACGACGTCGGGGACATCGGCGAAGGACGGAACGGTGCTGGGACCGCCGGCCACGATGCTGGCTTCCGCCATCACGC
Source organism: Gordonia prachuapensis (assembly GCF_036350515.1). Classification (NCBI taxonomy): domain Bacteria; kingdom Bacillati; phylum Actinomycetota; class Actinomycetes; order Mycobacteriales; family Gordoniaceae; genus Gordonia; species Gordonia prachuapensis. The sequence goes on from NZ_JAZDUE010000014.1 coordinate 20,258, forward strand.
GGGCCGGATGTGTCCGTCGCCCCAGACGGTCCACTTGGTCGATGTCAGTTCGGGCAGCCCCATCGGTCCACGGGCATGGAGTTTCTGAGTGGAGATGCCGATCTCGGCTCCGAAACCGAACTGCTCGCCGTCGGTGAACGCGGTGGAGGCGTTGACCATCACCGCGGCCGCGTCGACACGGGAGGTGAACTCGCGTGCGGCGGCGAGATCGGTCGTGACGATCGCCTCCGTGTGTCCGGTGCCGTAGGTGTCGATGTGCGATACCGCGGCGTCGAGATCGTCGACGACCTTCATCGCGATGTCCATCGACAGGTACTCCTCGGCCCAGTCCTGCTCGGTGGCCGGTTCCATGCCGGGCTCATCGCCGTGGATGACCACACCCTGGGCCTGCAACGCCTGCGAGATCTTCGGCAACGCGTCGGCGGCGACGGCCTTGTCGACGAGGACCGTCTCCGCCGTGTTGCACACACTCGGCCGCCGGGTCTTGGAGTTCAGGATGATCCGCGTCGCGACATCCAGGTCGGCGAGCGCGTGGACGTAGACGTGGCAGTTTCCGGTGCCCGTCTCGATGGTCGGGACCGTGGCGCCCGCGACGACGGCGTTGATCAGGCCCGCACCGCCGCGCGGGATCACGACGTCGACGAGCCCTCTGGCCCGGATCAGAGCGGTGACGCTCGAGCGATCCGCACTCGGCAGCAACGCCACCGCGTCGGCATTGACGCCCTTGTCGCGCAACACCTCACGCAGAATCCGGACGAGCTCTGCGTTTGAGTCGGCAGCCGACGACGACCCACGCAACAAGACGGCGTTACCCGACTTGAACGCGATGCCGAAGGCATCGACGGTCACGTTGGGTCGGGCCTCGTAGACCATCCCGACGACTCCGAGCGGCACCCGCACCTGCCGCAGTTCCATGCCGTTGGGCAGTGTTTTACCGGACACCACGGTGCCGATCGGATCGGGCAGCACCGCCACCTGCCGGAGACCGTCGGCGATACCGGTGATGCGCTCGGGCGTCAGACGCAGGCGATCGATCAGACTCGCCTCGGTGTCGTCGTTCTCGGCGCGCGTCACGTCGGCGGCGTTCGCGGCGAGGATGCTGTCCTCGGCGGCCTCGATGGCATCGGCCGCGGCGAGCAGGACATCGTTCTTCGCCGCCGTCGTCATCCCGCCCAGGACACGCGACGCGGTCCGCGCGGCCTTCGCCAGGTCGGTGACAACCTGCTCGACATCGGTCGCGACCACGCCGGAATCGGCGGTGGGTGCACTCATGGAATCCTCGACTTCGCCTGCGGAAACATGTCGCCCACCAGAGTAGCGGTGCGTCCGGAGGCCGCCCAATCCCGACGGTTGCGGACGGCGGCCGGACCGCGTACATTAGAACATACGTTCGATGCGTCGATGGTTCGGGGGGATCAGCATGACGGCAACTCTGCCCGCACCGCCTGCTGCCGGCGACCTGCATTCGGACATGTCCACCGACGACCTGCGATTGTTCGTCGACGCGCTGGCCGCGATGACCGTTGGCGAATCCGAAGCCGATGCGATGTCGCGTCTGACCGTTCTGGAGGAACTGAAATCGGCCTGCGCCGCGGCCCAGGTGCGGGAGACCGCGCGGGTCATCGAACTCCGGGCATCCGACGAGGACCTCCGGAACGTCCCGATGAAGCGCCGAGGCCGTGGCCTGTCCGCGGAGATCGGCTTGGCGCGCAAGGCGTCACCCCGCAAAGGCGCGCAGTTCCTCGGATTCGCCCGGGCCCTCACCGACGAGATGCCGCACACGATGCGGGCACTGACGTCCGGTGAGCTGACCGAATGGCGCGCGACCATCCTGGTCCGGGAGACCGCATATCTCACCCGGGAGACCCGCGAGGAGATGGACCGGCGAATCTGTGCTGACAGCTCCACTCTCGACGGGGTCAGCGATCGCGCACTCGACGCATTGGCCAAGAAGCACGCCTATGAACTCGACCCCCACGCGGTGGTCGCACGATCGGCGCGCGCAGAGAAGGACCGTCGGGTCGGTGTCCGGCCGGCACCGGACCTGATGACAACGCTGTCGGCGCTGCTTCCGATGAAACAGGGGGTCGCAGTCTATGCCTCGCTCAAGCAGCACGCGGATTCGATCGTCGGTGCCGATGACCGCACCCACCCGCAGATCATGGCCGACACCCTCGTCGAGCGCGTGACAGGCCAGTCGTCGGCCGAGAAGGTGCCGGTCGCGGTCAACGTCGTGATGTCGGAACGCACACTGCTCACCGACAGCGACGAGGCCGCCGAGGTCCCCGGATTCGGCCCGATCCCGGGCCATCTTGCGCGGCAGATGATCGCCGACGGCACCGCCGACGACAACGAGACCCTGTCAACGATCCGACGACTCTTCGCGAGGCCCGCCGACGGGACACTGGTGTCCATGGACGCTCGCTCACGGACGTTCCCGAAGTCCCTGGCGCATTTCGTCGCGATGCGTGACCGATGTTGCCGCACACCGTATTGCGGCGCTCCGATCGCCGAGATCGATCACGCGCATCCGCATCGCGACGGCGGCGCGACCACCGGGGCCAACGGTGACGGAGCCTGCCGGACGCACAACAGGGCGAAAGAAGCCGACGGTTGGCGGTATGCGGTGATCGATGCGCCAGGTGGGCATCGCATCGAGATCCAGACACCCACCGGTGCCGTGCACGAATCGGTCGCACCACCCGCGATCGGCCATGTGCCGGACACTGTCAGCGTCGTAGAAACCCGGCTACGCGCAATGCTCAACGCGGCCTGAACAGCCGCCGGCCGTATTTGACGCGACGGCCGCCCGGCACCGACGCTGGTCCACATGACAACGCGCAGCACCGAGGATGCCGGCGACGGTGCTGCCGGACAGTCCCGACCGCCAACGCTGGCGGCCTTGTTGATCGCGACGTTCCTGGCCTTCGTCAACTACGCCGCGCTCCTACCGGTGGTACCGATGTGGGCGGCCGACGGTGGTGCCGGCAGCGTCGTGGTGGGATCGGTCACCGGCGCGATGATGACGGCCACCGTGCTCACCCAACTGTCGATGCCGTGGCTGTTTCGCCATCTTTCACTGCGCACGATGGTGGTGGCCGGTTCGGCACTTCTGGGTGCGCCCACCCCGCTGTACGCATTGTCGGCGGAGACGTCCGCGATCCTGGCCATCACCGTGATCCGTGGCATCGGATTCGCGTTCGTCGTGATCGCGGGCGCGATCGTCGCAGCCGAGATCGCCGGCCCCGGGAAGCTGTCCTCGTATTCCGCCTACTACGGAGCGGCCGCAGCACTGCCGAACGTCGGTGCGCTGGCCGGTGGCGTGTGGGCCGCAGATGTCTTCGGCTACACCGCGGTCTTCGCCGTCGCGGGCGCGGCAAGCCTCTGCGGCGCCTTCGTGGCCTGTTGGCTGCCCGGGCGGTTACGCGGACGATTCGCGGTCCCCTCGGCCGGAGATGTGCGCCCGATCGCAATCCCCATCATCGTGTTCCTGATGATCGCCGGCGCGTTCGGCGCCGCGACGACCTTCCTTCCACTCGCCGGCCCGACCGCGGCGACGGTCGCGTTCGCTCTCCTCGCCGCATCGGCGGCACTGGTTGCCGGTCGACTGCTCGCCGGCTTCGTCGGAGACCGGCGCGGCGCCGGGCGCCTACTGGTGCCGTCGGCCCTCATCGGTGCGCTCGGCTGCCTTCTCATCTCCTTGTCGCTGGACGGGCCTACCTGGCTGCTCGTCCTCGGCGCAGGCCTCCTCGGTCTCGGTTTCGGCTCCAGCCAGAACGACTCGTTCGTCCTGACCATGCAGCGGCTCGGCACCGGCCGCAGTGGGACGGCAAGCATCATCTGGAACATCGCCTACGACGGGGGTCTCGGCCTCGGTGCCGTCGGATTCGGTTGGTTCGTCGGCACGTTGGGATACGCCGGCGCGTTCATCGCCATGTGCTCGGCGATCGTCGCGGTGGCGCTCCTGTGTGCGCGATTCGTCTCCGCCCAACGCGGTCGTCCTCTTCGCGAGGGCGATGCCTGACACGTGGTTCTCGGCACGCTTCCTCAGTGCCGCATGAACTCCACGGCCGGCGAGCTCGACGAGGTGTCGTCGCTGACCTTCTCCATGGTGTTGAAACTGATGTGCGGCCACTTGATGAGTCCCGGTCCGCCGTCGCGACGTTCGAAGAAGTCGAGCATGACCACCTGCATGTACTGGAGCCGCCACTTGATCGTGCCGTTGTCGTCGACCTTCTGAATCCAGAACGTCGACTTCATCTCGGTCGCGTTCGCCTGGGCGACGATGAAGGGGATGTTGGAGATCCCGCCGGTGGCGGTTGTGGTGTCGAGTTCGATGGTGGTCGTCTCGATGATGTTCACTCCGTTGTTCGCGTCGGCCAGCAGCCCCGAGGAGTCGAGCGGATCGAAGATGCCTTGGAAGTGGGTGTCGACGAAGTGCTTGTACGGCGCGAGATAGGGCGAGTCCAGGTCGTCGTCCACCCCGATCGGCAGGGCGTTCACCGGATCGATCCGCGGCGGCCCCGGCGTGGTCTCGGCGTTGCCCAGGGCCAGTACCGAATCACCGTGCGGGACGGTCGCCAGGCGACCGATGGTGGGTCCGCCGTTCGTCTGATCCTGCATGAACAGGAACAGACCCGGCTCGTGGTGGATACCGGCATCGGGGTTGCCCGCGAGGCCGCTCACCGGGAAGTCCGCCGCCGCAATCTGTTTGATCGCCTGCTCGTAGTCGAGCGCACCGACTTCCTGATCGGCCTCGACTGTCGTCCCGTTGCGGGAGATCCCCCGATTCGGGACGTTCTTGTCGACGAGGCTGAACTTCAGAACCTCGTTGTACTGGTTCATGAGCACGCGGTAATTGAAGCCCTCCCCCGGCGGGGTCGCGAACGGCAGCGCGATGAGATTCCACCCGCGTCCGACGAGGTTGGGCTCGTTCGCCCACGTTCCGGGCAGCTCGGCGAGCTGCCCGAGGTCGGGGTCACCGGGTCGGGCGATCTCGACAGTGCGTTTGTCGATGTCGGCGATGGAGGACACTGTGGTGGGTTCTTCGATGATGGACATAGGGAGCCTTCCGGCGAGTAGTGGCTGTGGTCTACCGACCATCGCCACATTGCCCGTCGGCCACACGCGTAGCGCACTACCTCATTCTCTTGTGCCCGCGGCGCGTCACTACCCGCCGCATCGCCGGAGAACGGCTGCCAGGGTGTCGACGGACGGCGAATCGACCTGCAGCCGATACGACACGGTCACCGCGATGAACTGAATCGCATACTGGCAGTGGAAAGTCCGATTCGGCGGCAGCCAGCGAGCCGGTTCATGGTCGGACTTGGCCAGGTTCGACGCCGCATCCACCGCAACCAGATTCGCCGTGTCATTCGCGAAATTGGCTCGCGCCGCCCACGGCCAGGCCCACGCACCCATGTCCCACGCATAGGCGAGCGGCACGATGTGGTCGATCTGGACCGCACCTGCACGTCGGTCGCGGCGAAAGACGACGAACTCGCCCGTGTACGGGCTGCGAAACTCGCCGGACATCACCGCCCGCGGGCACGAGTCGATGACCGAGAGCTGCACGTCGACGAGATCTCTTGTCAGGACATCGTTTCGGGTGTCACAGCCGTTGGCACCGCCGGCGACCGTGACGGCGTCGGTCCACGCGGTGCCGAATGCCTCACGCTGGTAGTCCGACCGCGGGGCCCGCTCCCCGACCACAGCCACCCGGGCCAGCGCGGACATCGCCTGACGCGCCTGGGACGCCACCGCCGGATCGCTCGGACCGTCGCGGTCCGCGACGATCACGCCCGCCGCGACGATCACCGTCGTCGCCACGCCTGCAATGAGCACCAGCCACCAGCGCACCGGCCAGACTGCAGTCGACTCCATACTTCTTGGACGTCGCCGGGCCGCTCGGCGTTCCGTTCTCCGGCTACGACTTGTCCAGGTATTTGACCTTGGTGGGCACGAGCACCGCGTCGACGAGATCGGCAAGAGGTCGGTGATCGGCCAGCGGCAGATCCACACCGACGATCTCGTCGGCGAGTTCACGGGCGTCGGCGATGACGTCGGCGTCCGACAGCAACGACAGGAAGTGCAGCGACGAGACCCCGCCCGACTGAATCGAACCGAGCACATCACCTTCTCGGCGCTGTTCGAGGTCGATGCGGGCGAGTTCGAATCCATCCGTGGATCCTTCGACCGCCTTCAGCCGCTGCATCGCCTGCGAGACCGGCGGCGCGGTCGTCATCAGCAGACAGAGACCAGGATGACCGCCACGGCCGACACGACCACGCAGCTGGTGCAGCTGACTGACCCCGAAGCGATCGGCATCGACGATGACCATCATCGTGGCATTCGGCACGTCGACGCCCACCTCGATGACGGTGGTGGAGACGAGGACGTCGATCTCGCCGCGACCGAATGCGTCCATCACCGCGTTCTTCTCGTCGGCGGGCAATCTTCCGTGCAGCATTTCGATGCGGTGTTCACCGAGCGGTCCGGTCAGCAATTCCTGGTACTGGTCGAGCACCGAGACGCTCGTCTGTTCCGGCCCCTCGGCGGCCCGCTTGGACTTCTTGCCACCGGGGTCATCGCCGATCCGAGAACAGACCACATAGACCTGACGGCCCTGCGCGATCTCCTCGGCGGCCCGTGCCCACGCGCGATCCACCCACGACGCGTTGCGCATCGGGACCACCGAGGTCTTGATCGGTTGCCGCCCGCGGGGCAACTCGGTGAGCACCGAGGTGTCGAGGTCACCGAACACCGTCATCGCCACGGTCCGCGGGATAGGCGTCGCGGTCATCACCAGAAAGTGCGGCATCCCGGAGTCTTTCCGCTTGGTGCGCAACGTGTCCCGCTGCTCCACCCCGAACCGGTGCTGTTCGTCGACCACCACCATGCCGAGATCGAAGAAGTCCACGTTCTCCTCGAGCAGCGCGTGGGTGCCCACCACGATGCCGGCTTCGCCGGTCACCACGTCGAGCAACGTCTGCCGCCGGCCCGCGGTCTTCATCGAACCGGTGAGCAGGGCGATCTTGGTCGCGCGGTCGGCGGCCGTCAGCTCGCCCGCCTGGGCGAGATCGCCCAGCATCGTGGTCATCGTGCGGAAGTGCTGCGCGGCGAGGACTTCGGTGGGCGCCAGCATCGCGCACTGATGTCCGTTGTCGACGACACGCAGCATCGCCAGCAGCGAGATCAGGGTCTTACCCGAACCGACCTCGCCCTGCAGGAGACGACTCATCGGGGTGTCACGGCCCAGGTCGTCGGCGATCTCGGCCACCACCGCCTGCTGTCCGTCGGTCAGGGTGAACGGGAGACGCGCGAGCAGCCGGTCCTCGAGCCCGTTTTCGACGTGCGGGCAGGACGGCCCGTTCTCGGTGCGGCCGGCGATCCGTCGTTGCGCCAGCACGGTCTGGATGGCCATCGCCTCATCGAACTTCAACCGGGCGCGGGCCGACTCGATGTCGTCGTCGGTGTCGGGGAGGTGGATTCCGCGCAGCGCCGCTTCGGTGCTCACGAGCCCGCGGGCATCGCGCTGCTCCGGCGTGAGCGCGTCCGGCGGTATCTCGCCACCGGACTCGACGGCGACCAACGTGCGCGCGATCGCGGTTCCGATCGTCCACGTCTGGATGTCCTTGGTGGCCGGGTAGATCGGGATGATGGGTCGGTCCATCAGTTCGACACCACCCGAGTTCGCCAACTCCTCGGCCTCGGCGCCCAGCATCTCCGCGAGCATCGCCGACCCGACCACGCGATCCACCTCGGGCTCGCCGTCGGGCAACACCGCCCACTCGGGGTGGGATAGCTGTATCTGCCCACGGAAGATCTTGACCTTGCCCGCCATCATCACCCGCGCTCCGGGTTTGATCCGGTGTTGGATGAACCGCGCATTGAAGAAGTTGGCCTGGTACGTATAGCTGTCGTCGGTGACGGTGACCTTCAGGAACGATCCCGAACGTTTGCGCATCGGGACCATCTTCGAGCCGGTGACCCGACCGACGACCGTGAGCCAATCCTCTTCCACCGGAAGGTCGTTCTCGTTGGAGAGCTGGCCTTGCCGCACGTAGCGGCGCGGGGCATACCGCAGCAACTCGCCGACCGTGGATATCCCGAGCGTCTCGATCTTCGACACGACCTTCGCCTCGAGGACCGCATCGAGCCCGTCGGCCATCGCGACCATTACTCAACACCCACCTGCATCAGTTGGTCGGCCTGGCCGGTCCGGTAGATCGCGAGTTCCACCCCGGCGTAGCTGCGCCGCATCTGCTCGGTCAGCGCGTCCAGCGCCGAGTCGTCGACGCCGGCACCGGCCATCACGGTGACCATCTCGCCGCCGGTGGCGAGCATCAGGTCGACCAGTGCCGTGGCGGCGCCCGTCTGATCGGGGGCGATCACCAGGACGTCGGAGCCGATCATGCCCAAGACGTCGCCCACCTCACTGGTCCCGGCCAAGGTCATGATGCGGCTGTCGGCCCGCACCAGCGAACCCCATCGGGTACCCGCAGCCGCCTCGGCCATGGCATAGGTGTCGGGATCGGGCGCCTCGGTGGGGTCGTGGACGGCGAGCGCCGACAGGCACTGCACCATCGACGACGTCGGCAGGAAGACGACCGAGCGCTGTGCGGAACGGGTGGCGGCAGTCACGGACACCAGGTCCTGGGAGCTGAGCTTGCCGTTGGCCATGACGACGACGTGTGCGCTGTCGGCGGCCCGGATGGCGGCGGTGAGCGCATCCGGGGTGAGTCCGTCGTCGGCCCGCACCACCGCCGCACCCGCCTCGGTGAACAACTCGTCGGCGCCCTCACCGGTCACCGCCGCGATGACGGCGCGCTTGTGCCGCGGCGGGGGCTCGGCGGAGTCGGCCTGCGCCCGCAGCGCATCGAGCGCGAAGCAACTGATCCGGACCTCCGAGATCGGGCCGCGGACCACGCCCGCCTCGACGGCCTTCCCGGGATCGCTGGTGTGCACGTGGACGGAGAACCGCTCGCCACCGGACGAGCTGTCACCCACGATCACCACCGAGTCACCGATGTCGTTCAGGGTTTTGCGCAGCGAACCGACCTTCTCGCCCGCGGCACCGTCGAGGACATACATGACCTCGAAATCCATGTCGCTGCCGCCGCTGCACGTGTCGTTGTCCTGATGGCCGGGCTCGCCGCCGCCGATGAGAATCCCGCGATACCGACGGCGCCGCTGCGCGACACCGGTCAACACCGCGACCATCGCGTCCGCCAGCGCGAGGAAGCCGCGGCCGCCGGCGTCGACGACACCGGCTTCCGCGAGCTCCGGCAACTGCTCGGGTGTCCGTTCCAGGGCGTCGGCACAGTCATCGGCGACGGCCCGGGCGAGGTCACCGGCAGATTCGGACACATGGGCGCCCGCGGTTACGGCGGCGGTACGGATGAGGGTCAGGACGGTCCCCTCACGCGGATCGCTCACCGCGCGGACCGCGGCGAGCGATCCGAGTCGGAGACCGGCCGACCACAGGTGATTGAAGGTGAGCTGCGCTTCGTCCGACATCAGCTCTGCCGCGTCGGCCAGGCCCATCAGCACCTGCGACAGGATGATGCCGGAGTTGCCGCGCGCCTGGGCGACCGCCGCATCCGCCATCGCACGGGCGACCGCAGCCGTCGAGGCATCCGCCGGGAGGGAACCGAGAGCGTCGGCCGCCGCCTGCATGGTGAACAGCATGTTGCTGCCGGTGTCGGAATCGGGAATCGGGAAGACGTTCAGGTCGTTGATCTCGCCGCGCAACGTCTCGAGTCCGTCGACTGCGGTGTGCGCCCAATCCCGCAGGAGATCCGGGTTCATCGTGCGGATGAGACCACCGTCGAACACCGACTCCATGAAACCCCTTACCGTTGGCAGTGGTGACTGGCAGGGGCGACGGCCACTCGCCCGCTGTGCTCGAGGTTACTCGGGGGCGACGACAGCCACGGGGTCACCACCGACGGCCCGGATTTGGCCGGGTCGCCACCGGGCGGCTATTCTTGCAGGGTTGCCTTGCGACTGTACCCGTCGGCGTCCGCCGTCGAACGCGGAACTCGCAGGCAGAACAACGACCACTTTTCATCAACACAAGGGAGTTCGACGATGGCTGCCGTCTGCGACATCTGCGGCAAGGGACCGGGCTTCGGCAAGTCGGTTTCGCACTCGCACCGGCGCACGAACCGCCGGTGGAACCCGAACATTCAGTCGGTGCGCGTCGAGGTCGCGCCGGGGAACCGCAAGCGCAAGAACGTGTGCACCTCCTGCCTGAAGGCCGGCAAGACCGCTCGCGTCTGATGCGGTGCGGTGATCAGCCGCACCCCGTCGAACCCGACACCACACCGAACCCGACTCCCCCGAGCGAACAACCGCTCGGCCCTGGGAGTCGGGTCTTTGTGCGTTGCGGCTAGTGTGCAGAGCATGACCGCCGATCCTGTCACCGCCCCCGCCGAACTCGTCACCCAGGACGACGCCGTGCTGACGATCAACGTCTCCACAGCCGGCCCCGGAAATCCGCTGTCCGACCCGGCCATGCTCGCCGGCGCTGCCGCGCTACGGGAGGTCGCCCGCGGTGAGCGGGAGGTCGGTGCGATCCTCCTGCGGGGACCCGGCGCCAACTTCTGTGCAGGTGGCAACGTCCGCGATTTCGCGGCCGCGGAGCACCGACCGACCTTCCTCCGCGAGATCGCCGACTGCTTCCATGCGTTCATCAATGCCCTCCATGAGGCCGACCGGCCGGTCGTCGCCGCGGTCAAGGGGTGGGCTGCGGGCGCCGGGATGAGCATCGTCACTCACGCCGACGTCGCGATCGGCGGGTCCGCCACCAAGATGCGGCCCGCCTACCGCGGGATCGGGTTGTCGCCCGACGGCGGTATGACGTGGACGCTCCCTCGCCTCGTCGGTGCCGCGCGTGCGCGCCACATCATCCTGACCGACCCCGTCATCGACGCCAAGAAGGCGCTCGCGTGGGGCCTGTTGTCCGATGTGGTGGACGATGGCGATGTCGAATCCGCGGCCCGGTCGGCAGCGGAGAAGATCGCCGCAGGACCGTGGCGCGCCGACAGCGCCGCGCGTGAGCTGTTGACCCGATCCGCGACATCCACCCTGGGCGACCAGCTCGCCGTCGAGGCCCAGTCCATCTCGGCGCTGTCGGCCTCTGCGGAGGGCATCGAGGGCGTCGACGCGTTCGTCGCCAAACGCAAGCCTGATTTCGCAACTGCCCGGAAGGCGTGAGCGACCGAAACGCCCTCCCGGTCCCTGAGGAGCCCGCGAACGGAGTGAGCGTGCGTCACGAAGGGCCGCCCCTTCGTGAAGCTCGCTCCTCAGGGAGCAGGAGACGCTCGCAAGCTCGCTCCTCAGGGAGCGGAGGTCGGGAAAAGGCTCAGGAGGGTAGCCGCCAGTCCACCGGGTCTGCGCCCAGATCCTCGAGGGCGTCGTTGGCCCGGCTGAAGGGCCGCGATCCGAAGAAGCCGCGGCTCGCGGACAGCGGTGACGGATGGGCCGACTCGATCACCGGCACGTCGGGCAACCACTGCTTGAGGCCGGCCGCGTCACGTCCCCACAGGATCGCCACGAGCGGTTCGGCGTTGCGGGCGACCAGTGCCTTGATCGCGCACTCGGTGACCTGTTCCCAGCCTTTGCCGCGGTGCGACGCCGGCGCCCCGGGTGAGACCGTGAGCACTCTGTTCAGCAGCAGGACACCGGATCTCGCCCACGGAGTGAGGTCGCCGTTGGCCGGCATCGGGTACCCGAGGTCATCGCAGTACTCGCGATAGATGTTGGCCAGCGATCGCGGAATCGGCGAAACCTCCGGCGCCACCGAGAAACTCAGGCCCACGGCGTGACCGGGCGTCGGGTACGGATCCTGGCCCACGATGAGCACCCGGACCTCGTCGAACGGGTTGGTGAATGCGCGCAGCACGTTCTGACCGGCCGGCAGGTAGCCCCGTCCGGCCGTGTTCTCCTCACGCAGAAACCGGCCCATCGTGGTGATGCCCGGTGCGACCGGCTCGAGCGCCTCGGCCCACCCCGGGTCGATCAACTCGGCGAGTGGCTTGGGTGCCGGGGGTACCGAATCCGACATCGGTTCGGTCATCCGATCCTCCGCAACGACTCGCGGAAGTACTTCGCGTTCTGGTGATACACCTCGACATTGAGGTCGATGTGCCCTTCCGGCACCTGGTAGCCCTCGCGGACCTTGGCCGGCACCCCGAGCGCCATCGTCCGTTCCGGCACGTCGAACTTGAACGGCACCACCGCACCGGCACCGACGATGGCACCACGGCCGATCGTCGACCCGTTGAGCACCACCGATCCGGAGGCGATGAGGCAGTGGTCGCCGATCGTCGCCCCCTCGATGTGAGCGTTGTGTCCGACCACGCACTCCTCTCCGATGACCGTCGCGTCCATCGGTGTGCAGTGGATGATGGTGCCGTCCTGGATGTTGGTCCGGCGTCCGACGGTGATGGTCCCGGCATCGCCCCGCAACACCGCGGTCGGCCACACCGACACCCCTTCGGCCAGGACCACATCGCCGATCACGACGGCGTCCGGATGGATGTAGACATCGTCGGCGATGGTCGGTTCACGGTCACCGAGTGCGTAGATTGCCATGCACCGAATCTAGACACCCCGCTCGAACCGACGATGACGGGCATGCTGGCGATCCGTCCACGGACGTCACCGGAGACGGGTGCGAACTGGATAATCCGGCCGACTGCGCTCCACGGTGATCCAGACGGACACATTCGAGCCATCGCGTGGGAGCGATCCTCGTGCAACGTGTCAGGAGTCGAACGACTGCCAGCCCTGTACCTCGACGGGCCGACCGTCCACCAGCACACCGTTCCCCTCGCAGACCTCGCCGATCCGTGTCCAGCCCGTCGGGACCGCGCCGTCGGGAAAAGCAGCCAGCAACTCGTGGTCCTCGCCGCCCGCGACCGCCCACTCCCGGTCATCGGCCCCGAGTCGGTCGGCGGCCGCACGCATGTCCGGCCCGGCGGGGATGAGGTCGCTGGCGACCGCCAACTGCACGCCCGACGCAGCCGCCATCGTGATCAGTTCCTCGACGAGTCCGTCGGAGATGTCGGTCATCGCGTGGGCGCCAGCTCGGGCCGCGGCTGCACCCTGTGTGAGGTCGGGGTCGGGCAGACGATGTGCCCGGACCAGGTCGGGATACTCGGTGAGGAGATCGTCTGCGCCCCGAGCCTCAGCATCGAGGAGGAGCGCGAGCCCGGCGGCGCTGGCACCCAACGCACCACCCGTGACCGCGAGCACGTCACCCGGCCGGGCCCCGCCCACGACGATCGGCTCCGCCCCGTCGAGCGCGCCGATCGTCGTCACCGTCAACACCACCTGCTCGGCGGCCACCAGGTCGCCGCCGAGCACGCGTCCGCCGAGCCGGTGAGTGGCCTCGACGATCCCGGCATTGAGGTCGAGCACCGTCCCGACGGTCGTGGACGGCGGGCAGCCGATCGACACGACCGTGCCGGTCACCCGTCCGCCCATCGCGGCGATGTCGGCCGCACTCTGCACCACGGCCCGCGCGCCGACCGTGCGTGCGTCTGACCAGTCGAATCGGAAGTGACGATCCTGCACCGCGGTGTCGGTACTGATGACCGTGGGACCTGCGGTGTCGATCACTGCGGCGTCGTCGCCGGAGCCGATCACGATGTCGGGCGGACTGCCGGCCGAGTCGAGAGCGACGGCGGCCCTGGTCAGTTCGGCGATGAGGCGGCGCTCCCCGACCTCGCCGACCGAACGCGACCGGTCAACCGATTCCCCGGTGTCTCCGACGGACACGACATCTCCTCGATCCTGTTCCAGTCGCGCATGGATGGGGTTGTCAGCGACAATACTGAAACCGGGTCGACAGCCGGACCCCGGGCGCAGACGAGAGGATGGGCGTGGTTCAGGCATACATTCTGATCCAGACCGAGGTCGGACGGGCCGCGCTGGCAGCGGCGACGATCGCGGAGATCTCCGGTGTCGCCACATCCGAAGAGGTCAGCGGGCCCTACGACGTCATCGTCCGCGTCGATGCCGCCGACGCGACACACCTCACCGAGAACGTCGTCCCGCAGATCCAGAAGGTGGACGGGATCACCCGTACCCTGACCTGCCCCGTGGTACAGAGCCCCCAGCACTGACAAATCCCGGAGGATTAGGGCGTGTCTCCCAATTCCTCTGCGAGGTATTGGCGGAGTCGTTGGTTCTCTGGCAAGGCGGAGGAGGGAGCGATAGCGGCAGCTATCGTGACCGACGACAACGCCGCCAGAGGGCCAACGAGCCGCCTAGACCCGCAAAGGGAATTGGGAGAGATGCCCTACGCTGTTCGTCGTGACCGAGGACGACCAGCAATCTCGCTACGGCACCGGTCCGCGACTGAGCCCGGCGCTGATCGCGACTCTCGTGGCGATACCGGTGATGGTGATCGTCGGGTTCATCACCTTCGCCGCGTTGCGACCCGAACCGACCACGCCCATCGAGTCGTACGTGTCCGGTGAGGCGGCTCCGGCCGAGTGTGCCAAGCTCATCGACGCCGTGCCCCAGACCTTCGACGGGTTCGGCGACAAGCAGGTCGCGGGCACCACGGTGACGTGGCCGTCGGAGTCCGACGGCGATCCGGTGACACTGCGTTGCGGCATCTCCCGCCCCGACGAGCTGTCACCGACGAGCAACCTGCAGGTGATCCATCCCGTGCAGTGGTTCATCACCGACACCGTCGAGGGCTCAGGTCAGGCCTATGTGTGTGTCGACCATCGCCCGTACGTGGCGATGTGGATTCCCGAGAACGCCGGCAACGGGCCGATCACCGACGTCTCCGCCGTGATCGACGAGACCCTGCCGCGCGGCCCGCTCGACTTCGGATGAGAAAACGTTCGCAGGGCGGGAAGGTCAGTCGTAGATCTCCGGCTTGGCACGACGGCCCAGGAGTGAACTCACCGCATCCGCCACGGTCAGGCCGGAGTGGCACACCTGATGCACGGCGTCGGTCAGCGGCATCTCGACGTCGTACTTGTCGGCGAGTGCACGAACCGACGTGCAGGACTTGACCCCCTCGGCGACCTGACCGTGGGTGGCGTCCTGCGCCTCCTGCATCGTCGCGCCCTCGCCGAGGTGTGCGCCGAACGTCCGGTTGCGGGACAGCGGCGACGAGCATGTGGCGACCAGATCGCCGACCCCGGCCAACCCGGCCATCGTCTCGATCTGGGCACCGACCGCGACACCGAGCCGGATCGTCTCCGCGAGTCCACGGGTGATGATGGTCGCCAGGGTGTTCTGGCCGAACCCCACACCGCTGGCGATCCCGCACGCGAGGGCGATGACGTTCTTGACGGCACCGCCGATCTCGCATCCGATCACATCGGTGTTGGTGTACGGCCGGAAGTAGCGGGTCTTGAATGCGTCCTGTAGATCGCGCGCGCGGTCCTCGTCCGCGCAGGCGATGACCGTCGCCGCCGGCTGCCCCTCCGCGATCTCCCGCGCGAGATTGGGGCCCGACAGCGCCGCGATCCGCTCTCGGGGCGCCCCGGACACCTCGGAGATGACCTCGGTCATCCGCAGCAGCGTGCTGGTCTCCACCCCTTTGGCGAGAGACACGAAGGTCGTGTCGGTGCCCACGTAGGGCATCCAGTCGGTGAGATTCGCGCGCAACGACTGCGACGGCACGGCACACACCACCACATCGGCCCCCGACATCGCCTCGCCGACCGAACTCGTCGCCGAGAGTCCGTCCGGAAGGGTGATACCCGGCAGGTAGTCGGCATTGGTGTGGTCGCGGGTGATGCGCTCCGCCAACTCGGGTCGTCGAGCCCACAGGGTGGTATCCGTACCCGCGTCCACGAGGACCTTCGCCATCGCGGTTCCCCACGATCCCGCACCCATCACCACCGCACGCACGAGCAACTCCTTCGCCGACCGACCTCGCACCTCACCCTAATGCGTGGTCTCACGGTGCAAGAAAGAACAGCCGTGCAAGGGCCGATCGGCGGGTGTGGGTGACCGCGTCCGGTGCGGATCGGCATCATGGTCATCATGACGTCGACCTCACCGACCGACCCGGGCGTGCCGCGCCTCGGTGACGTCGTCGCGGTCCTGGCGGTGAAGCGCCTCGGTGAGGCGAAGACACGACTGGCGGCGAGCCGGGCGTCCGCATCCGACGGACTGCACCGCGAACTGGTGTTGGCGATGTTGCTGGACACCATGGACGCGCTGCGGCGCTCCGGCATCGACCACTCGGTCGTGATCAGCCCCGACGACGGGGTCCTCGCTGCCGCGCACAGAGTCGGCGCGGCGAGTGTGCGGGAGTCGGCGGGACGCGGTGCGGGGCTCGACCGACTCAACCAGGCGTATGCCGACGCGGCCACCGTCGCCCGGCGGCGCTGGCCGACGGCGCGGACCGTGATGCTCGTGCAGGCAGACCTGCCCGCCGCGACCCCGGACAGCTTCCGGTCGGTGGTGATCCAGGCCCGCGGGATGCGTCAGGCGGTACTCGCCGATCGCGACGGCGCCGGGACGACGCTGCTGTTGCGCCGATCCGACATCTTGGAGCCGCCACACTTCGGCCCGGATTCGGCTGCCGCTCACCGGGAGGCGGGCGCCGTGGAACTCGATCCCGAGCACCTTCGGTGGGCCGACCTGCGGACCGATGTCGACACCGCCGAGGACCTCGACGCCGCCCTGGCATTGGGTGTGGGCCATCACACCGCGGCCGCGCTGGGGAAGCGACATCCTGCGCCGGAGCGAGCACCCGCGATGGCATCGGAACCGATGTCGGTGACCAAACGCTTCAGGCCCGCGCGGGATGCGTCATGATTGAACGGTGAGCCCTGCCGACGACATCGCCACCCAGCCGGTCACCTCGATTCCCGGTGCGCCGCCCGCGGCGACACTCGTCCCGGACGAGTCCGCCGACCTGCCCGACGATCGCTACCTCAATCGCGAACTGAGCTGGCTGGACTTCAATTCCCGCGTTCTCGCGCTCGCCGAGGACACCTCCATCGCGTTGCTGGAGCGCGCGAAGTTCCTGGCCATCTTCGCGTCCAACCTCGACGAGTTCTTCATGGTGCGCGTGGCCGGTCTCAAACGACGCGACGAGACGGGACTGTCGGTGCGCTCGGCCGACGGCCTGTCCCCACGCGAGCAGTTGCGACGAATCGCGGCCCGCACCCAGACCATCGCCGACCGGCACGCGCGGGTGTTCCTCGATTCGGTCGACCCGGCCTTGGCCGACAACGACATACATGTGGTCACGTGGGCCGAGTTGTCGCAGGAACAGAAGGCACGGCTGGTCGATTACTTCCACGAGGATGTCTTCCCGGTTCTCACCCCGCTGGCTGTGGACCCGGCGCACCCGTTCCCGTACATCAGCGGACTGTCGTTGAACCTGGCTGTGACGGTGAGAGATGCCAACGAGGGCGGCGAACATTTCGCACGCATCAAGGTTCCCGACAACGTCAGCCGACTGATCCGGGTCGACAGTCTGATGCGCCGTTCCGACCCGTCCAAGAAGGACGACCAACAGACGATCTTGCTTCCACTCGAGACACTGATCGCGGCGAATCTCGAGCATTTGTTCCCGGGTATGGAAATCGTTGAGCACCACGCATTCCGGATCACCCGAAATGCCGATTTCGAGGTCGAGGAGGACCGCGACGAGGATCTGCTGCAGGCGCTCGAACGCGAGCTCGCCCGCCGGCGGTTCGGCTCCCCGGTCCGCCTCGAGGTCGCCGACGACATGAGTGAGCACATGCTCGAACTCCTGCTGCGCGAACTCGACGTGAACCCCGACGACGTCATCCAGGTTCCCGGCCTGCTCGACCTCTCCTGCCTCTTCGAGGTTCACGGACTCGACCGTCCGCAGCTCAAGGACCGGCCGTTCGTCCCCGCGACCCATCCCGCCTTCGGCGAGCGCGAGACTCCCAAGAGTGTGTTCTCGACCCTCCGCGAGGGTGATGTGCTCGTCCATCACCCGTACGACTCGTTCTCCACCAGCGTGCAGCGCTTCATCGAGCAGGCGGCCGCGGATCCGCAGGTCCTCGCGATCAAACAGACGCTCTACCGCACCTCGGGCGACTCCCCGATCGTCAACGCACTCATCGACGCAGCCGCCGCCGGCAAGCAGGTCGTCGCACTGGTGGAGATCAAGGCGAGGTTCGATGAGCAGGCGAACATCAAGTGGGCCAGGCAACTCGAGCAAGCAGGTGTGCACGTCGTCTACGGTCTCGTCGGCCTGAAGACGCACTGTAAGACGTGCCTCGTGGTGCGACGCGAGGGCTCGTCCATCCGGCGCTACTGCCACATCGGAACCGGAAACTACAACCCGAAGACGGCCCGGCTCTACGAGGACGTCGGCCTGTTCACCGCTGCACCCGACATCGGTGCCGACCTCACCGATCTGTTCAACACGTTGACCGGGTACTCACGGAAGAAGGAGTACCGCAACATTCTCGTGGCACCGCACGGGATCCGGTCGGGCATCATCGAGCGGATCAACGGCGAGATCGATCGGCATCTCCAGGGTGATACGCGGGCGCGGGTCCAGGTCAAGGCGAACGCGCTCGTCGACGAGCAGGTCATCGACGCGCTCTATCGCGCGTCGCAGAGCGGCGTACCGGTGGACATCGTGGTCCGTGGGATCTGTGCCCTGCGTCCGGGGATGCCCGGCATCAGCGAGAACATCGTGGTGCGATCCATTCTCGGCCAGTTCCTGGAACATTCGCGGGTTCTGTACTTCGGGGCGCAGGACGAGTACTGGATCGGTAGCGCCGACATGATGCACCGCAATCTCGACCGCCGGGTCGAGGTGATGGTGCAGGTGCGCGATCATCGCCTGACCAGCGAGCTGAACGACGTGTTCGCCTCGGCACTCGATCCGCGCACGCGATGCTGGGAGCTGCAGTCGGATGGCAGTTGGGTCGCGTCACCGGCGGCAGGCGAGGAGGTCCGCGATCACCAGCGGCAGATGATTCGGCGCAATCGCCGACGGCCCGACCCGAACTCGTGAACCTGTCCGCAATCTCGAACACCTAGGATTCGCTTCGATGTCCAAGGCAACGAAGACGGTGTGGGCCGCGGGTGGCGTGCTCTGGCGGCCGACCCGCGGCGGCGGCGTCGAGATCTGTCTCGTCCACCGGCCCGACTACGACGACTGGACGCTGCCCAAGGGCAAGATCGATGACGGGGAGACGTTGATCACCACCGCGGTCCGCGAACTGCGGGAGGAGACCGGGCAACTCAGCAAGCTCGGCCGTCATCTCCTCGATGTCTCCTACGACGTCCCCAGCGGCCGTAAGCGGGTGCGTTACTGGGCGGCGCGTGCGCTCGGCGGCGACTTCTGGCCCAACCACGAGATCGACGATCTGCGGTGGCTCGAACCGTCGTCGGCGGCGTCGCTGCTGAGTTACCCCCTGGACCGCAAGGTTCTCAAGGAGTTCGAACGGCTACCGGCCGATCTGCACACCCTGCTGCTGGTGCGGCATGCCCGCGCCGGTTCGCGCTCCCGGTTCAAGGGCGACGACCGACTCCGGCCGCTCGACCGGCTCGGACGGTCGCAGGCACGCGAACTCGCCTCGCTCCTCGGCAGCTTCGGCGCCGAGCGCCTGCACGCCGCCGACCGGGTGCGGTGCGAGCAGACATTGGCCCCCACCGCCGACCGGCTGGGCGTGGCGATCGTCTCCGAGCCGGCGTTGGCGGAGGAGGCCTATCGGGAGAATCCGGATGCCGCGCACCGCCGTATCCGCGAGATCGCGACCGACACGTCCGCGATCCATGCGGTATGTAGTCAGGGCAAGGTCATCCCACCGCTGATGCGGTGGTGGGCCGACGAGGACAAACTATCGCTGCCCGCCAAGCGCAATCGCAAGGCCAGCGTCTGGGTGCTGTCGACCTTCGAGGGGCGGTTGCTTGCGGCCGACCACATCGACAGTCCGCTGCCGCACACCGACCGCGAGGACTGACACCGAGGACTGCGTTCACACCACTTCGGCCCCAGACGGGGGAAGACCGTCGGGGGCCGAAGGGGTGATCGGGTGAAAAGCGGTGCGGTGCCTCAGCGCCGACCGGTTGTCTTCTTGGCGGCTGTCTTCTTCGCCGGAGCCTTCTTGGCCGCGGTCTTCTTGGCCGGAGCCTTCTTGGCTGCGGTCTTCTTGGCCGGAGCCTTCTTGGCCGCCGTGGTCTTCTTGGCTGCCGTCGTCTTCTTGGCCGGAGCCTTCTTGGCCGCCGTGGTCTTCTTGGCCGCGGTCGTCTTCTTGGCCGGAGCCTTCTTGGCTGCGGTCTTCTTGGCGGCTGTCTTCTTGGCAGCAGCCGTCTTCTTCGCCGGGGCCGCGGTGGTGCCGCTTCCGCGCTTCACCGCCGGGCCGCTGGCGGACAGCTTCTGCTTGCCCGCGACGACGGCCTTGAACTGGGCACCCGGACGGAACGCGGGAACCGAAGTGGCGCGCACCTTCACGGTCTCACCGGTGCGAGGGTTGCGAGCCACACGAGGAGCGCGCTTGCGCTTCTCGAAGACACCGAAACCGGTGATGGTCACGCTCTCGCCCTTGTTGACTGCCCGGACGATCGTGTCCACGACGAGCTCGACGGCGGCTGTCGCAGTCTTGCGATCCGCATCGAGCTTTTTGGTCAGCTCATCAATGAGCTCTGCTTTGTTCATCGAAACCTCCGCAAGCTGTTCTGACCCATCGGTAGGCCAGCTAACTCCACACGGTAAACGCCGAATTCGAAAACGTCCATCTTCCACGCCAATTAACCAGGCATGTTGCGAAATCGAAAGCAGGAATCGGTTTCCGGGGACGGCGTCCAACGGGCCGCGGAGGTGCTCGCAGATCAGCCCGGAAGGGTCGCCGGCTTGAAGCCCGGACGGCTGCGCTCGAACTCAGAAATCGCTTCTACCTGCCGTAATGTCAGTCCGATGTCGTCGAGACCCTCCATCAGACGCCAGCGTGTGTAGTCATCAATTGCCAACGGCACCACGAGGTCTCCGGCGGTGACCGTCCGATCGGCAAGACTGACCGTCAGTTCCAGTCCGGGCTGTTCCTCGAGACGCTTCCAGAGCAATTCGACGTCGGACTGCTCGACCTCGGCGGCGACCAGACCGGCCTTGCCGGCGTTGCCGCGGAAGATGTCGGCGAAACGGGACGAGATGACGACCCGAAAGCCGAAGTCCGACAGCGCCCAGACGGCGTGCTCGCGAGACGACCCCGTTCCGAAGTCGGGGCCCGCGACGAGAACCGAGCCTCGGCTCCAGGGTTCGTTGTTCAGGATGAAGTCCGGGTCGCTGCGCCAACTGGCGAACAGCCCGTCCTCAAAGCCGGTGCGGGTCACGCGCTTCAGGTAGACCGCGGGGATGATCTGGTCGGTGTCGACATTGCTGCGGCGCAGCGGCACGCCGATGCCGGTGTGGGTGATGAAGGGTTCCATGGCCTCGATCCGATCGTCTGGAGGATTGTGAGTGAGGTCTCGCGTCAGCCGAGATCCGCGGGAGCCGAGAGGGTGCCGCGGACGGCGGTGGCCGCCGCCACACCCGGCGAGACGAGGTGGGTCCGGCCGCCCTTGCCCTGCCGCCCTTCGAAGTTGCGGTTCGACGTCGACGCGCAGCGTTCACCTGGCGACAGCTGGTCGGGGTTCATCCCAAGGCACATCGAGCACCCGGCCTGGCGCCATTCCGCGCCGGCGGCCTCGAAGATCGCGCCCAGACCTTCCTCTTCTGCCTGCGCACGGACGCGCATCGATCCCGGCACGATGAGCATCCGCATTCCGTCGGCGACCGTGCGGCCCTTGAGGATGTCGGCGACCGCACGCAGATCCTCGATGCGCCCGTTGGTGCACGAACCGACGAAAACCGTGTCCACCTTCACGTCGCGCAGCGGGGTCCCCGGTTGCAGGTCCATGTACTCCAGCGCTCGACGGGCCGCGGTCGCCGCCGTCTCGTCGGCGATCTGTTCGGGGTCGGGCACACGGGATCCGAGTGGGAGCCCCTGTCCGGGGTTCGTTCCCCAGGTGACGAACGGAGTCAGCGCGGAGGCGTCGATGTGGACCTCCGCATCGAACTCCGCTCCGGGATCGGTTCGCAGACTGTCCCAATAGGCCACCGCGGCATCCCAGTCCGCACCGGTCGGCGCGTGCGGGCGGCCCTTCAGGAAGTCGTAGGTGACCTGATCCGGGGCGATCATGCCGGCGCGCGCGCCCGCCTCGATCGACATGTTGCAGATGGTCATGCGGGCTTCCATGGACAGCTTTTCGATGGCGGCGCCGCGGTATTCGAGGATGTGGCCCTGTCCGCCGCCGGTGCCGATCTTGGCGATGACGGCGAGAATGAGGTCCTTGCTCGTGACACCGGGAGGCAGTTCACCGTCGACGGTGATGGCCATCGTCTTGAAGGGGCGCAACGACAGCGTCTGTGTGGCCAGGACGTGCTCGACCTCCGACGTGCCGATCCCCATCGCGATCGAGCCGAAGGCGCCGTGCGTCGAGGTATGGCTGTCACCGCAGACCACGGTCATGCCGGGCTGGGTGAGTCCCAACTGCGGCCCGACGACATGGACGATGCCCTGTTCGGCATCCCCCATGGGATGCAGACGGATTCCGAACTCCTCGCAGTTACGGCGCAGTGTGTCGACCTGGGTCCGTGAGACCTCGTCGGCGATCGGTTTGAAGATGTCCACCGTGGGCACGTTGTGATCTTCGGTGGCGATCGTCAGGTCAGGACGTCGAACCGGTCGGCCGGCCATGCGGAGTCCGTCGAAGGCCTGGGGACTGGTCACCTCGTGGACGAGGTGGAGGTCGATGTAGATCAGGTCGGGATTGCGGTTTCCGGCGGCATCCTCATCGCCGCGTGCGACGACATGGTCGTCCCACACCTTCTCGGCAAGAGTACGCGGTGCGGCGGGGCTGGAACTCATGGCACTTCTCGCATCTCGTTGGCTGTGGCCCACCAATGGTGGCATCTCATTATCTGGGACGCTAATATCGTCCTATGGGAAAGGATAGCGCATCGCCGACGACGAGCGGAATCGGCGTGCTCGACAAATCCGTCGTCGTACTCCAGGCCATCGCCGACTCGCCGTGCAACCTCACCGAACTCTGTGATCGGACGGGACTGCCACGCGCCACGGCACACCGTCTCGCGGTCGGCCTGGAAACCCACCGCCTGTTGGCGCGCAACGCATCGGGGCGATGGTGCCCTGGTCCGGCGCTCGGCGAACTCGCCGCTTCCGCCCACGACCCGATCCGCGAAGCCGCACTCATGGTCCTCCCCCGACTGCGTGAGATCACCGGCGAGTCGGTTCAGGTCTATCGACGCGAGGGCGCCGAGCGGGTGTGCATCGCGGCGATGGAACCGCCGACCGGATTGCGCGACACGGTGCCCGTCGGGACCCGCTTTCCGATGAGCGCCGGTTCTGCGGCGAAGGTTCTGCTCGCCTGGACGGACCCGAGCACCCAGCGCGCCCTGCTGCACGACAGTGTCTTCAGCGAACGTGCGCTGTACGAGATACGACGGCGTGGCTGGGCACAGAGCGCCGGTGAGCGAGCCGCGGGCGTGGCGAGTGTGTCGGCGCCGGTCCGGGACGGCTCCGGAGAGGTCGTCGCCGCCATCTCGGTCTCGGGGCCGATCGACCGGATGGGCCGCCGGCCGGGTTCCCGGTGGGCCGCCGACCTGCTGGCCGCCGCCGATGCCATCCACAAGCGCCTCCATCCCACCCGCGGCTGAGGAGACTGCCACCCCGACGCCGAGGCGGTCGGCTAGCGTCAGTTCCATGGGAGTCAAACAACGCAGTCAGATCGTGATGTCCGAGGCCGAGATCGACGACTTCGTCGCCACCAGCCGCACCGCGACGCTGGCGACCACGGGTGCCGACGGCAGCATCCATCTCGTCGCCATGTGGTACGGCATCATCGACGGGGAGATCTGGTTCGAGACGAAGGCGAAATCACAGAAGGCGGTCAACCTGCGGCGCAACAGCCGCTGCTCGGTGCTCATCGAGGACGGCGACACCTACGACACCCTGCGTGGGGTCGCCTTCGAAGGCACCGCCGAGATCCTCGACGATCCCGACTCCTGCCTCAAGATCGGCGTGAGCGTGTGGGAACGCTACACCGGCCCCTACACCGACGAGATGCGCCCGTTCGTCGACCAGATGATGCACAAGCGTGTGGCCGTGCGCCTCGTCACCGAGCGCGTGCGGTCCTGGGATCACCGCAAGCTCGGGCTCGATCCGATGCCGAAGGCGGGCAGCACGGCACCGTCGGCGTAGAGCCGCCCCTACCCGCCCCGGTCAGATTCCCCGTCAGCTTGCCAACTGATCGACGACGAGCCTGGCCATGTTTGTCGCACCGAGCGGCGTCGGATGGCGGGTCTGGGTGTCGCCCCGCGGCCAGTCACCGAGAAACCATCGAGCCGAACCGGCACAGGTGTCGTGGCCGACGGCGGGACCAGCGATATCGACATAGTCGGCGGCCGCCCGTTCGGCGGCCTCCGCCAGGGTTCGGTTGAAGTCCGCAAAGAACGCTGCCACCGTCGGGGCGTCGGCTTCGCTCATCCGTGCGTCCGGGAAGCAGCGCTGCGCGCCGAAGTAGCCTCCGTGACCGACGACCACGATGCGCGCGGCCGGCGACCTTCGATGGATCTCCGCGAGTACGCGATCCAGCTTTGGGGACAGGTCGGTCAACGCGCTCGTGATCCGAGCCTGCATGGCGCTGTCCGTACGGCACCGGCCGTCCCCGATCAGCGGGAAACACGGCGAGATGAGCGATGACCATCCGATGTCGTTGCCGCCGATCGACAGCGTGACGAGCCTTGTTCTCTCCGACAACGCATCGACCTGTGGGGGAACCGAATTGACCAGCAGGACCCGCTGCCCCTCCAGCACGTCGGTCGTCGTGGCGGCGACACATGCGACCGAGCGGTAGGAGACACCGAGCGCGGCAGCGACCTTCGGCGGGTATGCGTCCGCTGTGCGGCCGCAGTGGTCGCCGAAGAGTACCGACGTCCACGTGACACCGGTTGCCCGTGAGTCCCCGAGTGCCACGTAGTACGGGTCGTCGGCAGCGGTCGCGACGCCTGCTCCGAGGACTGTCAGAACCAGTGAGACGACCATCACAAGATTTCGCACTCGCCGAGAATATTCAGCAAAGAACCGCAGTGGCTTGGTCAGAGAGTCTGATTAGTCCTTTTTGACGACAAGAAGAAACCCCCCACCTGCCTGCGCTGGTGAGGGGTTTCCTTCTGTAGCCCCGACGGGATTCGAACCCGCGCTACCGCCTTGAGAGGGCGGCGTCCTAGGCCGCTAGACGACGGGGCCATGGACACGCTATTCAGTTGGAACGACCGGGTGGGCGTCTCGGTTGGAGACCCGTCACCGGCTGTCCGCTGGGGTACCAGGACTCGAACCTAGAATGGCGGTACCAGAAACCGCTGTGTTGCCAATTACACCATACCCCAAGGTTTTCCCTCGTCCGATCGGCGTCCCGCTCGGAAAAGGACCGAGGAGAAGAGTACCAAAGGGTACCCCCAAGACCACAAATCGGCAGGTCAAACCGCTAGTTCGGGATTTGTTCGCGTGCTGCGGCCAGTCGGGCCAGACTCTTCTCGCGACCGAGCAATTCCATCGACTCGTACAGGGGCGGACTGATCTGCGATCCGGTGACGGCCACGCGGACCGGACCGAACGCCTTGCGCGGTTTGAGTCCCAGACCGTCGACGAGAGCCCCCTTCAGCGCCTCCTCGATGTCGGGTCCGGTCCACCCCGACAGCGGGGTCAGCGCCGCCGTCGCGGCATCGAGCACCTCACCCGCATCCGCACCCAGGTTCTTCGCCGCGGACTTCTCGTCGATGACGAAGTCGGCGTCGGAAACGTAGAGGAAGGACATGAGCCCCCAGGCATCCTCGAGCACCTGGATCCGGGTCTGCACCAGCTCGGCGAGGGCGGTGAAGGACGAGTCGTCGACCGCGTCGGTGAGGTGTCCCCGATCGATCAGGTAGCTCTTGAGACGGGAGGCGAAATCACCGACCTCGAGTCGCCGGATGTGCTCGGCGTTGATGGCGTCCGCCTTCTTCTGATCGAACCGGGCCGGATTCGAATTCACCTGCCGCACATCGAAAGCGCCGATCATCTCATCGAGCGTGAACACGTCGTTGTCACCCGAGAAACCCCATCCGAGCAACGCGAGGTAGTTCAGCAGTCCCTCGGGGATGAAGCCACGATCCCGGTGATGGAACAGATTCGACTGCGGGTCCCGCTTGGACAGCTTTTTGTTGCCCTCGCCCATCACGAACGGCAGATGGCCGAACTCGGGTACCCGATCGGCGATCCCCAGCCGGATCAGTGCGTCGTAGAGCGCGATCTGCCGGGGCGTCGAGGAGAAGAGATCCTCGCCGCGCAGCACATGGGTGATCTTCATCAGTGCGTCGTCGACCGGGTTCACCAGGGTGTAGAGCGGATCTCCGGACGCCCGGGTGAGCGCGAAATCGGGCACCGTGCCGGCCTTGATGGTGGTGGTGCCGCGGACGAGGTCGTCCCACGAGATGTCGTGGTCCGGCATGCGAAGGCGGACAACGGGTTTACGACCCTCGGCGCGATACTCGGCGCGCTGCTGTTCGGTGAGCTGGCGGTCGAAGTTGTCGTAGCCGAGTTTCGGGTCGCGGCCGGCGGCGCGGTGACGGGCCTCGACCTCCTCGGGGGTCGAGAACGCCTCGTAGGCCTCCCCCGCCTCGACCAACCGCGCGACCACGTCGAGGTGGATGTCGCGGCGCTCCGATTGCCGGTAGGGCCCGTACGGTCCGCCGACCTCGGGCCCCTCGTCCCAGTCCAGGCCCAGCCAGCGCAGGGCGTCGAGGATCGCGTCGTAGGACTCCTGGGTGTCGCGAGCCGCATCGGTGTCCTCGATCCGGAAGACGAACGTGCCCTTGTCGTGGCGCGCCTGCGCGAAGTTGAACAGGGCCGTCCGCGCCAGCCCGACGTGCGGAGTACCGGTCGGGGACGGACAGAAACGAACGCGCACATCGGAGCCACTCATGGTGGTCAGCGTATCGAATCGGCCGAGTATCGAATCGTCGGCAACCGCCCCGGCGGCCGCCCGAGGTCAGCGATGCGCGTCGAGGAACTCGATCAGCAGCCTGTTCACCTCGCCGGGCTGCTCGAGGTAACCGAAGTGGCCGGCCTTGCTGATCTCCTCGTAGCGCGCGCCGGGAATCGCGTCGGCGACCTCGCGCGCGAGTTTCGGCGGAAGCGTGCGGTCGTCGGCGAATCCGATCACCAGGGCGGGCCGGGAGATGCCCCGGTAGGCACCGAGCCGGTCGGCCTCCCGGTCGTGCAAGCCCAGCTGCGCCCGAACGCCGGCGGTGACCGTCTGTGGCGAGAACCCGATGACGTCGAGCCAGTCCTTGGCCGCGCGGTCGTCGTCGAGGGTGTGCGGCGACAGGTTCAGGTGCGCGGTGATCGCCGCGGCATAATCCGGCGGCAACGTGATCTTGTTGTCGTAGAGGGCGCGCTCTCCTGCCGAGATCGCCTGCTGGACAGGGGTGTTGCGTCCATAGGTGGCGATCATCACGGCTGCCTTGACCAAATCAGGGCGGGACAACGCCAGTTCCTGGGTGATCCGCGCGCCCAACGACGTCCCCACGACGAATGCCGGCCCCGCACCGAGATGTTCGATCAATCCCGCCGTGTCGGCGACCATGTCGTCGTGCGTGAAGCCCTCGGCACATTCCGAGGACGGGGCGATACCGCGGTTGTCGAAGGTGACGACCCGGTAGCCGGCCTTGATCAACGCCGGCTGTTGGTGGGCCTGCCACACCCGGCCGGGGCTGCCGGTGCCCATCACCATCACGACCAGCGGACCGGTGCCCGCGTCGTCGTAGGAGATGTCGATTCCGTTGACCCGGGCCGTCTTCGGACCCTTCACGGTTTGTCCACCACGGGGTTGGCGAGCGTCCCGATGCCCTCCACGGTGACGGCGACACGCTGCCCAGCCACCATCGGGCCGACACCCTCGGGCGTACCGGTGAGGATGACGTCGCCCGGCAGGAGGGTCATGATCCGCGAGATCCACTCCACGATCGCGCCGACGTCGTGGAGCATCAGCGAGGTCCGAGAGCGCTGCTTGACATCACCGTCGAGCTCGGTGAGCACTTCGGCGTCGGCCGGATCGAACTGCGTCTCGATCCACGGCCCGAGCGGGCAGAAGCTGTCGTAGCTCTTGCCACGTGTCCACTGACCATCGGCCTTCTGCTGATCACGGGCAGTGACGTCGTTGGCCACGGTGTACCCGAGGATGACGTCGGCTGCCTTGGCGGCCGGGACGTCCTTGCAGGGCTGACCGATCACCACGGCCAGCTCACCCTCGTAGTCGACCCGCTCGGAACTCGGCGGACGCACGATGGGCACCTCGGGGCCGATGATCGAGGTGTTCGGCTTGATGAAGATCACCGGCTCCGGCGGCGCCTCCCCGCCCATCTCCGTGGCATGGGCGGCGTAGTTCTTGCCGATGCAGATCACCTTCGACGCCAGGATCGGCGCCAGAAGTCGCACGTCGGCGAGCGCCCAGGACCGACCGGTGAAGGACGGGGTACCGAAGGGATGTTCGGCGATCTCGCGCGCCCGCTGACCGTCTTCGGCGTCCTCGATGGCGACGAACGCGACTCCGTCGGGGCTGGCAACTCGTCCTAATCGCATGGCCACGACACTATCGCACCACCGATTCCCAACCTGCGGGACTCGACTTGGGCACGAACGCGATCGATTCTAGGATATGGACAGTTTGTATCAGAATGTGAGATGGGAGACAAGGTGGAGTCGATGACGTTGTCGGCGCGGCGGAAATGGGCGATGCTCGGCTGCGCCCTGATCGCCGCGATGACGACGACCTGCGCGGTCAGCGGTGTCGCCTACCTGATCCCCGCCCTGCACACCGAGCACGGTGTGCCACTGTCCGCGGCATCGATCCTCGCCACCATCCCCACAGTCGGGCTGATGATCCTGATCATCCCGTGGGGCGTCCTACTCGATCGCTATGGCGAACGCCACGTCCTGATCATCTCTCTGTGCGTGACGTCGGTCGGCACCATCGGGGCCGTCGTGATGTCGGCGACCGACGCGCCGTACTGGGCCCTCGCGGTCGCGCTGTTCATCGGCGGCCTCGGATCGGGCGCCGCCAACGGTGCCAGCGGCCGGATCGTGGTCGGTTGGTTCCCGGCGAATCAACGAGGCACCGCGATGGGAGTGCGGCAGATGGCCCAACCCCTGGGGATAGCGGTCTGTGCGCTCACCATGCCACTGACCGCCGCATCCCTCGGGGTGACGGCGGCCCTGGTCATCCCCGCGGCGGTGACCGGACTGGGGCTGGTGGTGGCCGTGGTGGGAATCATCGATCCGCCGACGGCACCGTCGAGCAGCGCCCGACCGGCAGGCACTGACAACCCCTATCGCACAGGTGGTTTCCTCGCCCGCGTGCACGGTGTCAGTGCGCTGCTGGTGATTCCGCAGTCCATGCTGTGGACCTTCGTCCCCACGTGGTTGATCGTGGCACACGAGTGGGCCCCGGCCGCTGCGGGCGTTCTGGTCACGGCCACACAGGTCGTGGGCGCGATCGGCCGCATCGTCGCCGGGCGGATCTCCGATGCCTGGGGCTCGCGGATGCGGCCCATCCGTGTCATCGCGGTCGCGGCCTCGGTCTCCGTCGCCGTGCTGGCGCTGACGGACTGGCTCGACAGCCCGGTCGCGCCGATCGTCATGGCCGCCGCGGCCGTGGCGTCGGTGGCGGACAACGGACTGGCGTTCACCGCGATCGCGGAGTTCGCCGGACCGACGTGGAGTGGCCGCGGGTTGGCGATCCAGAACACCGCTCAGTACCTCGCGACGGCAGCCAGCACACCGGTGTTGGGTGCGATCATCGGTGGTGTCGGCTTCCCGGTCGCGTTCGCCTTGACGGCGATCACCCCGCTCATCGCGGTGCCGCTGGTCCCCCGTGACGCGCAACGTGATTGATCAGTCCCGCGGCCTTCGCGGCGTCGTCGACGACGACGATGTCGCGCCGTCCGTCTCGGCGGACGACGAGTAGCGCCGAACCGGACCGGAGCACGAAACCTTTCGCGCCCTTCAGGTCTCCGTGGGCAGCGATTCGGTAGCCGTAGCCGCCGAAGTCGCGCATCGCGCGGACGGGCACCACCTCGGCATGGTCGATTTCGGCGATCGGGACGGTGGTGCGCGGCCATCCGAGCAGCCCGCGTGTGGTGACCCCGGACCGGTTCACCGTGACGCGCACTCCCCACAGCAGCGCCGTCAGGATCACCACCACCGCCAGGATCGCGACGACGATCCACGATCCGAGCACGAACGACACGGTCGCGAGCACCACC
This sequence comes from Gordonia prachuapensis, assembly GCF_036350515.1. Classification (NCBI taxonomy): domain Bacteria; kingdom Bacillati; phylum Actinomycetota; class Actinomycetes; order Mycobacteriales; family Gordoniaceae; genus Gordonia; species Gordonia prachuapensis. The sequence goes on from NZ_JAZDUE010000014.1 coordinate 50,601, forward strand.
AGCGCGGCCGACAGGATCACCGACGCGGTGGCTGACATCGACACGGCGCGTGTCCAGACGAACCGCTCCGCGGAGTTCAGGAACAGCTCGGGACGCTCACCGATGTCCCGGTCGGCGACAGCCTGCGACCAGCGCGGCGTCGCGGCCGCGACCCCGATGCCGCACACGATGCCGAGCCCGAGCGCACACAGGATCTGCCACTGCGGTGTCGGCACCGCGGATGCGTCCGTGACGTCACGCTGGTCGGCGGTGGTGAGCACGACGACCGCGATGATCGAGATCGACACTCCGGCAACGAGACCCGTGGCGGACTGGACGAGGTTGCGGTCACGTGTGGCGGCAAAGACGAGGCAGCCGAGCACGGCACCGATCGCGCCGACGACGATGGGTGCGGCGATCACGAAGGTGTGGCCGGAGAATCCGTCGGCACCGTCGATGGACCAATGGGTGGCGACCGGGTTCGGCAACTCGGCGCGCCACGAAGCGACCAGCAGCGTGCCCACGATCCCCGCCACGAGCGACGGGACCGTGGCGAGAAGAAACACCACGGCTCGCGTTCGGCCCGTCGGCCCACCGGGTGTGGCCGGATACCCTCCGGGTCCATCCGTCATCGTGTCCACCTCTCCTCGATCTCGGTTGTCAGTACGGCCGGCGGGATGTCGAGCCTGCGGGCGAGCGCCACGAGCCGATCGATCGCGTCCACGAGCTCGGCACGATCCGGCGCGGACCCCGTCACGATCGCTCCGCGGCCCCGCCGCAATTCGACGGCTCCCTCATCACGCAGGAGTTGATAGGCACGCAGAACGGTGTGGAGATTGATATCGAGGGAAGCCGACAGTTCGCGTGCCGGCGGCAGCCGTTCACCGGGCGCGACCTCGCCGTGTGCGATCGCTCCCCGCACCGATGCCGCGACCTGCTCGAAGAGCGGCATGCGCGAGTTCGGATCGATGCGGATCAACACAGAAAAATCATATAGTTCTATTCAAAATAGAACAACTACGGCACCGCCGGAGAGTGGAGATCGGACCCGGAACGCATGAGCCCCGCCCGGGCAGACCGGGCGGGGCCCATGCGGTGTCTCGACTGGCGTACCGACTAGACGCGATCGCGGATGCGACGTCCGATCTCGCTGGTGCTCAAGGTCTCCGAACCCCGGTCGGCGAGATCCGCAGCGACGGCCTTTTCGACCCGCTCGGCCGCGTCGGTCTCGCCGAGATGCGACAGCAGGAGTGCGACGGACAGGATGGCCGCGGTGGGATCCGCCTTGCTCTGCCCCGCGATGTCGGGGGCGCTGCCGTGCACCGGTTCGAACATCGATGGGTTCGTCCGGGTGGCGTCGATGTTGCCGGACGCCGCGAGACCGATCCCACCGGTGACCGCGGCGGCGATGTCGGTGATGATGTCGCCGAACAGATTGTCGGTGACGATCACGTCGAAACGCCCCGGATCGGTGACGAGATAGATCGTCGCCGCATCCACGTGGCAGTAGTCGGTCGTCACGTCGGGGTACTCGGCGCCGATCTCGGAGACGGCACGGCTCCACATCGAGCCGGCGAACGTCAGCACATTCGTCTTGTGCACCAGCGTCAACTTCTTGCGCCGCGCACGCGCCCGCTCGAAGGCGTTGCGCACCACCCGTTCGACACCGAACCGGGTGTTGACGCTCACCTCGGTCGCGACCTCGTTCGGGGTGCCGACCCGGATGGCGCCACCGTTGCCCGTATAGGGGCCCTCGGTGCCCTCCCGGACGACCACGAAATCGATGTCGGGGTCACCGGCCAGCGGTGACGCGACCCCCGGGAGTTTGCGCGCCGGACGAAGATTCACATGATGGTCGAGCGCGAACCGCATGTTCAGCAGCAGACCGCGTTCCAAGACGCCCGACGGCACCGACGGGTCGCCGATGGCGCCCAACAGGATCGCGTCGTGGGCACGCAGGGACGTGAGATCGTCGTCGGTCAGCAGTTCGCCGTTGCGGTGATAGCGACGGGCACCGAGGTCGAATTCGGTCGTCGACACGTCGGCGACAACCGATTCCAGTACGCCGACGGCCTCCCCGATGACCTCGGGGCCGATGCCGTCGCCGGCGATCACGGCCAGCTTCATGCCAGGTCCACCTGTTCGATGAGGGTTGCGCCGACGGATTCACCGATGGCGGCGACGAGATCGTCGGCCAGGGGCTCACTCACCCGGAGCACCACCGTCGCACCCGGGCCGTCGGCATCCTGGGAGAGGCCGGCTGCCTGGATGTCGATGCCGGCGTTGCCCAAGAGCGTGCCGATCCGGCCGAGCGAACCGGGCTGATCGGCATAGCTGACGATCAGGTTGTGGCCCTCGGCGCGCAGATCGAAGTTGCGGCCGTTGATGTTCACGATCTTCTCGACGAGCCGGGGCTCGGTCAGGGTGCCCGACACGTTGTGCACCGAGCCGTCGGCGAACACGGCCTTCACGTCCACCACACTGCGGTGGTTCGGGCTCTCCGAGGCGGTGGTGACCTCACTGGTGACTCCGCGGTCCGCGGCGACCGCGGGGGCGTTGACGAAGGTGACCGGTTCGTCGAGCACAGCCGAGAACAGGCCACGCAGCGCGGACAGCCCGAGCACCTCGACGCTGTTGGCGGCCAACTCGCCACGCACATCGACGACGAGCGACGTCGGCGGCTCGGCGCTGATCGCGCCGACCAGCACGCCGAGCTTGCGGGCGACCTCGAGCCACGGCGCGACCTCTTCGTCGACGGCACCGCCGGTGATGTTGACGGCGTCGGGCACGAAGTGGCCGGCCAAGGCCAGCCGGACACTCTTCGCGACGTCGGTGCCGGCGCGGTCCTGCGCCTCACTGGTGGACGCGCCGAGGTGCGGGGTCACCACGACCTGGGGCAGTTCGAACAGCGGCGAATCCGTGCACGGCTCGGTGGCGTAGACGTCGAGCCCGGCCGCACGCACGTGGCCGGAGTTGATCGCATCGGCGAGCGCCTGCTCGTCGACGAGCCCGCCGCGGGCGGCGTTGACGATGACAACGCCCTTCTTCGTGCGCGCCAACTGATCCTTGCCGATCAACCCGAGCGTCTCGGGGGTCTTCGGCAGGTGCACGGTGACGAAGTCCGCGCGCTCGAGAAGTTCGTCGAGACTCACGAGCTCGATGCCCAGCTGGGCGGCACGTGCCGGCGACACATACGGGTCGAAGGCGATGATCGATGTTTCGAACGCGGCCATCCGAGCAGCGACCAGTTGGCCGATCCGACCCAGACCCACCACGCCGACGGTCTTGTCGAAGATCTCCACGCCGTTGAACGCCGAACGCTTCCAGGTGTGCTCGCGCAGCGTCGCGTCGGCCGCGGGGATCTGACGGGCAGCCGACATCAGCAGCGCGACAGCATGCTCGGCGGCGGTGTGGATGTTGGATGTCGGCGCGTTCACGACCATCACGCCACGCTTGGTCGCGGCCGGGACGTCGACGTTGTCGAGGCCGACGCCGGCACGGGCGATGATCTTCAGGCCGGGTGCGGCATCGAGCACTTCGGCGTCGACGGTGGTCGCCGACCGTACGAGGATCGCATCCGCCCCGGCGGCCGCTTCGAGCAGCTTCGGCCGGTCCGGGCCGTCCACCCATCGGACCTCGACGTCGTCGCCCAGCGCTTCGACGGTCGAGGGAGCCAGTTTGTCGGCGATCAGAACGACCGGACGGCCAGCTGAGGTCACGATATTCTCCATGGTTTTGGGGCCAAAGTCTGTTGAGGATGTGGAGATCGCCACGGGCGATCGACCGTGGGACTTCCGCGGACAGCTTAGTCGTGACCGAATGTCAGATTTACAGCCGGTATCCGTCGGTCTGGTCAACCGACCCGAAATCAACGGTAGATTGTGATCGGCATTACGGATAGGTTGCAAACCGACCCCGGGAGGATTCCGCATCGGGCACGACGCGGTGACCGCCCGGTACCGTGTGCTTGGCCCGGGCTCACCCGTGGCCGACGTTTTCTTGTGCGCATCGAATGAGCGGAGTGTGATGATGAGGAAGCTGACAGCACTGTTGGCTGTTCTGGCTGCAACGGTGCTGGTGGGCTTGGGGGCAGGCTCAGTCGATGCCGCGCCGGCGAAGATCTACCTCGGCGGTGGGTCGGGCATCCTGGTGCTCAAGGGCGGGAGCTCGGCGGCCGCCTGCACACTGACCACCATCGGCCGGTCGAACACCGGCAAGTTGATCGGCATCACCGCCGGACACTGCGGTACCCGGGGCCAGAAGGTGTACTCGGAGACCTTCCAGGACCGCGGGCAGGCCGGCACGATCACCTACTCCACCAGCGACCTGGACATCGCGGTGATCGAGTTCAACCCGGCCAAGGTCGTGCCATTGCGTTCGGTGCGCGGCCTGACCATCCGGAGCATCGATCCCCGGCCGCTGACCTTCCCGGCCATCGCCTGCAAGCAGGGCCGCACCACCGGCAACACCTGCGGTATCAGCTGGTTCTCCGATGGTGACGTGCACTTCAGCCAGATGTGCGTCGTCGAAGGCGACTCCGGGAGCCCGGTCGTGGTCGGTGACCGTCTGGTCGGCATGGTCAACGCGTACTACTTCCTCGCCTGCCTGGGACCCGAGACCGGCACCAACATCGCTCCGATCCTGCGGCGCGTCGGTTCTCTTCCGGCCTATGGAGGTTTCCGGCCGATCTGATCGAGAAGAATCCGACCGACCGATGAGACATCGGTGACGGCCCCGAGGTCCGCCTCGGGGCCGTCACCATCTCCGGGACAACCGAGGTGGGCATGACATCGAACCGGTTGATCGCGTTCCGGACGATCCACGCCATGATCGCCGCGGTGGTCGCCGGCAGCCTGATCATCCAACTGGCACTGCTGTTCACCGGCGGCGCCGACGCCAATTCCCGTGACACCGATGCCGACGTCGGCGTGGCCACCCGGCTCGTCCGATTACTCAGCTACTTCACGATCCAGAGCAACCTCATCGTCCTGGCCGTGTCGATCCTGTTGGCGATCAACCCTCTTCGCGCCGGCACCCGATTCGCCGTCGGCCGGTTCGACGCCCTGCTCGGCATCACCGTCACCGGCCTGGTGTTCGCGATCGTGCTCGCGCCGCAGGTCCACCTCACCGGCGCGGCCCTGGTCGCGACGATCGGATTCCACTACATCTCGCCGTGGGCCACCCTGCTCGCCTGGCTGCTGTTCGGTCCGCGTCGACAGTTCGGTCCGGCCGTCATCGCCTGGGCGTTCGCATGGCCGGTCGCCTGGCTGCTGTACACCTTCGTCCGGGGCGCGTTCGTCGACTGGTACCCGTACCCGTTCCTCGATGTGACCGAGATCGGCTACGCGCGAGCCCTTCTCAACGCGGTCATGGTGCTGATCCTCGGCGCGGTACTGGCCGCGCTGTTGCGGCTCGTCGATCGGCGGGCGCCGGCTCTCCTGGATCAGACGAGCGTGGGCCCCACGTCACGGTGACGTGGGGCCCACGGCCTCGGTGAGCTATCCGGCTCAGGCGGTTTCGGTGATCGGCCGATCCACCCAGCTCATCAGGTCGCGCAGCTTCTTGCCGGTGACCTCGATCGGGTGCTCGGCGTTGCGTTTGCGGAGGTCCTCGAGTTCCTTGTTGCCGCCCTCGACGTTGGCGACGAGGCGCTTGACGAAGGTGCCGTCCTGGATGTCACGCAGGATGCCGCGCATCCTCTCCTTGGTGTCGGAGTCGATGACACGCGGCCCGGACAGGTAGCCGCCGAACTCCGCGGTGTCGCTCACCGAGTAATTCATCCGCGCGATGCCGCCCTCGTACATGAGGTCGACGATCAGCTTGAGCTCGTGCAGCACCTCGAAGTAGGCCATCTCCGGGGCATATCCGGCCTCGACCATGACCTCGAAGCCGGTCTTGACCAGTTCCTCGGTGCCACCGCACAGCACGGCCTGCTCACCGAACAGGTCGGTCTCGGTCTCTTCCTTGAACGTGGTCTTGATGATGCCGGCACGGCCGCCACCGATCGCGGAGGCGTAGCTCAGTGCGAGCGCCTGGCCCTCGCCCTTCGGGTCCTGGTCGACCGCGATCAGGCACGGCACACCCTTGCCGTCGACGAACTGCCGACGCACCAGGTGGCCGGGGCCCTTCGGCGCGACCATGCCGACGGTGATGTTCTCGGCCGGCGTGATCAGGTCGAAGTGGATGTTCAGACCGTGCCCGAAGAAGATGGCGTCGCCGTCCTTCAGGTGCGGCTCGATCTCCTCGGTGAAGATCTTGGCCTGCGAGGTGTCCGGCGCCAGGATCATGATGACGTCGGCCCACTCGGCGGCCTCGGCCGCCGACAGGACCTTGAGGCCCTGCTCGGCCGCCTTCTCGCGCGACTTGCTGCCCTCACGCAGACCGACCGCGACCTCGACTCCGGAGTCGCGCAGCGACAGTGAGTGGGCATGGCCCTGGCTGCCGTAGCCGATCACCGCGACCTTGCGACCCTGGATGATCGACAGATCGGCGTCGTCATCGTAGAACAGTTCGATCGCCACAGTTGCTTCCCTTCGATTTTCGTTGCCCTCGGGATCGCTTGTCACCCAAGGGATGTGTTCTCAGAACGTGTCAGCGGTTCGCCGACATGCTCTTGGGTCCCCGTCCGAGTGTCACCGCGCCCGACTGGGCGATCTCCCGGATGCCGTACGGGTCGAGCATCCGCAGCAGCGCCTCGAGCTTCTCGCTCGTTCCGGTCGCCTCGATGGTCAGCGACTCCGGGGAGACGTCGATGACCTTGGCGCGGAACAGGTTCACCACCTCGATGACCTCGGACCGCACGGCGGAGTCCGACCGGACCTTGATCATCATCAGTTCTCGGGAGACGGAGCTCTCCGGGTCCTGCTCGACGATCTTGATCACGTTGATCAGCTTGTTCAGCTGCTTGGTCACCTGCTCGAGGGGGAAGTCGTCGACGGTCACCATGATGGTCATCCGCGAGATCCCCTTGAGCTCGGTCGGCCCCACCGCGAGCGATTCGATGTTGAATCCACGCCGGGAGAACAGGCCCGAGACACGGGCGAGCACGCCCGGACGGTCCTCGACCAGGACACTGAGGGTGTGGGTGGTACTCACTTCTCGTCCTTCTCTGCCAGCACGGCCGCGTCCGTGCGGCCCATCGCGTCGTGGATGTCAGGTGTGTCCGACGCGGATTCGTCGTCGTCGAACAGCGGCCGGATGTCGCGGGCGGCCATGATCTCGTCGTTGCCGGTGCCGGCGGCGACCATCGGCCACACCTGCGCGTCGGCGCCGACGATGAAGTCGATCACCACCGGGCGGTCGTTGATCTCGCGGGCCTTGGCGATCACGTCGTCCACGTCGGACTCCTGCTCGACCCGGAAGGCCGCGCATCCCAACGCTTCCGCCAGCTTGACGAAGTCCGGGATGCGGCGGGAGTGGGTGGACAGGTCGGTGTTGGAGTAGCGCTCCTCATAGAAGAGGGTCTGCCACTGACGGACCATGCCGAGGTTGCCGTTGTTGATCAGGGCGACCTTGATCGGGATGCCCTCGATCGCACAGGTGGCCAGTTCCTGGTTGGTCATCTGGAAGCAGCCGTCGCCGTCGATCGCCCACACCTCGGTGTCCGGCGCGGCCATCTTGGCGCCCATCGCGGCCGGAACCGCGTAGCCCATCGTGCCGAGACCACCGGAGTTGAGCCAGGTCCGGGGCTTCTCGTACGAGATGAACTGCGCCGCCCACATCTGGTGCTGGCCGACGCCGGCACAGTAGACCGCGTCCGGGCCGGCCGCCTTGCCGATGGCCGAGATGACGAACTCCGGCGACATCGAGCCGTCGGCCTGGCGGTCATAGCTCAGCGGGTAGGTGCGGCGGATGCCGTCGAGATACCGCCACCATGCGGTGAGATCCGGTGCCGCCGTGGTGGTCGCCCGCTCGTTGCGGATGGTCTCGATGAGATCGCTGATCACCGCGAGGCAGTCACCGACGATCGGGACGTCCACATGCCGGTTCTTGCCGATCTCCGCCGGATCGATGTCGGCGTGGATGACCTTGGCATCCGGCGCGAACGACGACAGCTGGCCGGTGACACGGTCGTCGAACCGCGCACCGAGCGTGATCAGCAGATCGCTGCGCTGCAGGGCTGCGACCGCGGCGACGGTGCCGTGCATACCCGGCATGCCCAGGTGCTGCTGATGGCTGTCCGGGAACGCCCCGCGCGCCATCAGTGTGGTGACCACCGGGATTCCGGTCAGCTCGGCCAGTTCGCGCAGTTCCTCGGACGCGTTGGCCTTGATGACGCCGCCACCCACGTACAGCACCGGCGACTTCGCCGACTGGATCAGTCGCGCCGCCTCGCGCACCTGCTTGCCGTGCGGCTTGGTGACCGGACGATAGCCGGGCAGGTCGATCTGCGGCGGCCACGAGAAGGTGGTCTGGCTCTGCAGGATGTCCTTGGGGATGTCGACGAGAACCGCACCGGGACGGCCGCTCTCGGCGATGTGGAACGCCTCGGCGATGACCCGCGGGATGTCGGCGGCATTGTTCACCAGGAAGTTGTGCTTGGTGATCGGCATCGTGATGCCGGAGATGTCGGCCTCCTGGAACCCGTCGGTGCCGATCAGGGCGCGGCCGACCTGGCCGGTGATGGCAACCACCGGGACGGAGTCCATCTGGGCGTCGGCGAGCGGGGTCACCAGGTTGGTGGCGCCGGGTCCCGACGTCGCCATCATCACGCCGGCCCGGCCGGTCACCTGCGCGTAGCCGGTGGCGGCATGGCCTGCGCCCTGCTCGTGACGAACGAGGACGTGACGGACCTTCGGCGAGTCGAGGAGCGGGTCGTACACCGGCAGGACCGCGCCACCGGGGATGCCGAAGACGATCTCGACGCCGAGCTCCTCGAGCGAACGGACCACCGACTGCGCACCGCTGACACGCTCGGGTGCCACCGTGTGCTGCCCTACCGCCCGCAGGTTCTGACCCGCTGGCGATTGTTGACGCGGCCCCGCCTGGTGCGCGGGTGTCCGCGTGCCGTCGGTACGTGCTGTTGGTGCGCTCACTGCACGGTCCTTTTGTTCTGTGTTTCGTTGAGTTGACAAGAAAAAACCCCCGACAGCTGGGCTGTTCGAGGGTGGCGCGTCGATGCTTGAGGGTCTACGAAGTGACCGGTCAGGCGACGACGCGCCGGCCGAGTACTACGAGAATCTCGTGCTGCATCACGTGCTCACGGTAAGACCGCGCCCTGAGCAGAGTCAAACTCCGGACCTCGCCGTCCCACATTGTGAGAAAGTACAGGTGATGTCGCCCGGTGGGCGGAGCCGGAAGGCGTCCCCGTGGGCGGAGCCCGATGATGTCATTGGCACAATGGCGACGTGCCAACCGACCCCGCCGACGATGCCAACGCCGATCCTTCCGAGCCTGACGCGACGAACCCGCATACCGGGTCCGACGAAGCCGCAGTGCCGCTTCCCGTCGTCTTCCGCATCAACGGGGTCGCGTACTTCACGGTCCCGATGGTCGCCGTCATCGCGATCATCCTCGCGGGTACGTCGCTGGTCTGGCTCGGCTGGACGCTCGTGATCCCGTTCATCCTGGCGTGGTGGATTCGCCACGTACGCACCGTGGTGACCGAGAACGGCCTGCATGCGGTCCATACCTTCGGGACGCGCGATGTGGCCTGGACCGACCTCGAAGGTCTGCAGTTCCCCCGGTGGAGCGCGGTGCGGGCGGTCACCGTCTCGGGCGCGCGGGTCAAACTGCCCGCGATCGGATTCGACGACCTCCCGCAACTCTCGGCGGCCAGCCGCGGCCGGATCCCGGACCCGTTCGCCATCCCCGACGAGTGATCGACCCGGGACGTCTCGCGACCTGCGATTCGCCGAATACCGGTTTGTTCGCGCAGGTCACGGCGGAGTAGCCTCGATCGGCGTGGTGGCGACGCACCGGCAGGTGGTCGTCGACGTCACGACCAGTCCCACTGTCCCGCGCGTTCGGGATGATCGAATCGATCGAGGTACATCGCGATGCCAGCTCTGAGGTCCCGGACCACCACCGTCGGACGCGAAGCCGCGGGCGCGCGCTCACTCTGGCGCGCCACCGGTATGACCGACGACGACTTCGGTAAGCCGATCATCGCGATCGCGAACTCCTACACCCAGTTCGTGCCGGGACACGTGCACCTCAAGGATGTCGGCGAGATCGTCGCCGACGCGGTGCGTGCGGCCGGCGGTGTCCCGCGGGAGTTCCACACGATCGCGGTCGACGACGGCATCGCCATGGGTCACGGCGGGATGCTGTACTCGTTGCCGAGCCGCGAGATCATCGCCGACTCGGTCGAATACATGGTCAACGCCCACACCGCGGACGCACTGGTGTGTATCTCCAACTGCGACAAGATCACTCCCGGCATGCTCAACGCCGCGATGCGGCTCGACATCCCCACCGTCTTCGTGTCGGGTGGCCCGATGGAGGCAGGCAAGGCCGTCGTCGTCGGTGACGTCGCCCATCCCTCGTCTGACCTCATCACCACCATCTCGGCATCGGCCAACAGCGCCGTCGACGACGCGGGACTCAGCGAGGTCGAGCGGTCGGCCTGCCCCACCTGTGGCTCGTGTTCGGGCATGTTCACCGCGAACTCGATGAACTGCCTCACCGAGGCCCTCGGACTGGCGCTGCCGGGCAACGGATCCACCCTCGCCACGCACGAGGCGCGCCGAGCGCTCTTCGAACGTGCGGGCCGCGTCGTCGTCGAGGCGGCCACCCGCTGGTACCGCGACGACGACGAGTCCGTGCTGCCCCGGAACATCGCATCGGCCACGGCGTTTCGGAATGCCATGGCGCTCGACGTCGCGATGGGCGGCTCCACCAACACGGTGTTGCACATCCTCGCCGCCGCACAGGAGGGCGAGGTGGCAGATTTCGATCTGTCGGTCATCGACCAGATCAGCCGCAATGTGCCGTGTCTGTCGAAGGTGTCGCCGAACTCCGACTATCACATGGAGGACGTGCACCGTGCCGGCGGCATCCCGGCGATCCTCGGCGAACTACGGCGTGCCGGATTGATCGACGACACCGCCTCCACCGTGCACAGTCCGTCGATCGCACAGTTCCTCGACGACTGGGACATCCGCGGCGGCTCGGCCGTTCCCGAAGCGTTCGAACTCTTCCACGCGGCGCCCGGCGGAGTCCGCACGACCACGCCGTTCTCCACCGCCAACCGGTGGAAGTCGTTGGACACCGACGCGGCGGGCGGGTGTATCCGCGACCTCGAGCACGCCTACACCGTCGAAGGTGGTCTGTGTGTGTTGCGCGGCAACCTGGCACCTGATGGCGCGGTCCTCAAGACGGCCGGCATCGACGAGGATCTGTGGCACTTCGAGGGGCCGGCGCGTGTCGTCGAGAGCCAGGAGGAAGCGGTCCAGGTGATCCTGTCGAAGACCATCCAGGCCGGCGAGGTCCTGGTCGTGCGGTACGAGGGCCCGTCCGGCGGACCGGGAATGCAGGAGATGCTCCATCCGACCGCCTTCATGAAGGGCACCGGGATGGGCCGCAAGTGTGCGCTCATCACCGACGGCCGCTTCTCGGGCGGCTCGTCGGGTCTTTCGGTGGGGCACATGTCGCCCGAGGCCGCCTCCGGCGGCGCGATCGGCCTGATCGAGGACGGCGACCCGGTGCTGATCGACGTCGCGACGCGTCGGCTCGAGGTGCTGATCGACGACGACGTCCTCGCCGAGCGTCGAGCCAAGATGGAGGCCTCGGAGCGCCCGTGGCAGCCGAAGGAGCGTCAGCGTCCGGTCACCACGGCGCTGCGGGCGTACGCGAAGCTGGCCACCTCGGCCGACCGCGGCGCCGTCCGATCCGTCGACTGAGGGACGCTCTCCCAAACCGCCGTCAGCCGGTCGGGTTGCCCGGCGACTCGAACGGGTTGGTCCCGTTGAAGATCAGCCACACCGCGACAGCGGCACCGATCCCCACCAGCAGCATCGCTGCGGAGCCCCAGGCCGGGCGCCGGGACCAGCCGCGGGGGGCGTCGATGGAGATCCGGCCGGGGCCGGTCAGGATGATGGCCGCCGCGCAGACCGCCAGCAGCAACTCGTATTCGATGCCCGGGCCACCGCCGCCGGTGGCGAAGAACCACACGCCGCCGGCGAGTGTGGCCTTGTAGGCCGCCGCGACCAGCATCACCCCGAGCACCGCGGACGCGGCCAGTGGCGTGAAGAGCCCGATCACCAGCAGCAGTCCGCCCAGCGTCTCCGACAGTGCGCCGACGATCGCCAGCGGCCGCGCGGCATCCGCCTGGAACCCGATCGCCGGGTTCGCATCGTTGACGAGCATGTCCTCGAAGCCGGAGAGACGCGGCCCGTTCCACCAGCCGAACAACTTCTGCGCACCGTGCGCCATCGCGATCACCCCGACCGCACAGCGCAGCAGGAGCAGGCCCAGATCGATGGTCCCGCGCCGGGCGCGGCGCTCGGCGTCCGCGAGGTCCTCCTCGACCGACCGCAGTCGCTCGTCGCCGACCGGTGCGTCGCGCTGTTCGTAGCCGGCGGGGTCGTCGGACGGCACGGCCGCATATGCCTCGGCGGCCGGATACGGTTCGGACGCGTCCCGATAGCCCTCGGTCGGCGGCAGATACGCCTCGGTCGGGGTCGGCGTCGGCGGCAACGGGTCATGTTCGTCAGCGGCGGCGAACCGGGTCGTTCGGGCATCCGCGGCGGGTACCGCGAATCGGGCGGTCGGATCGTCGGCGGCCGGTTCACGTCCCTCGACCGCACCGGGCGGACGCCGGTCGATCATCGCCTCGGTCGGCGGGGTCGGGTCGGCCTCGGGCGGAGCAGTCGGCGGCTTCGGCGGCGGAGTCGGGGTTGCCGGCCCGTTCGAGTCCGCCGTCATCGACCGGGTCGCCACCTCGTCGGGTCCTATGTCGTCGAGGTCGTCGACCCGGGAGGCGCCCCCGGGCCCCGGGTTCGCGTGCCGGGCGTAGAAGGTGTCGCGCTCCTCGGTGGGTATCCGCCGCCGTCGTTGCGCCCCGGCCTCACCGAGGTCGATCTCACCCGTGGGTTCGTCGTACGGACTGGAGCCGCCGCCCGCGGCCGGGTCACGTTCGCTCACGCCTCCGACTGTAGGCGCAGTGCCCGCGAGGCGGGCCGAGCAGCGCGCGGTGAGTCGGAAACGATCGCCTACCCTGGGTGGCATGCGCATGGGGTGGCCGAGGTCAGGGGGCGACCGTCAACGGTCGGCATCGACGCGCCGCACCCGCACGACTCGTGTGCTGGTCGGGGCGGCAGTGGGTCTGCTGGTGATCGCCGCCACCGGCTGCGCGGATTTCACCGAGCAGGACCGGGCGCAGGACGCGGGCGCGTGGAGCGCCAACAACGAGTCGCCGGCCCGTCAGGAACAGCCGCGCCCGTCGCCCACCGAACCGCCTGCACCACCTCCGCCGGGTCCGTGCGTCGACCCGGACCCGGCCGTGATCGCCACCTGCCTGCAGTCGACGGGGGCCGTGATGCCCGGTGACGACCGCGGCGAGGTCACGGTGGTCGCCGAACGCACCACCGGCAAGATCATCACCACCAAACGGTATGGGCCGCACCGGGTTCTGGCGACAGCACCGGTGGATGCATCCGGCGACGGCGGGTTGATCGATTTCGCCTTCTCCCCCACGTACGACCAGGATCGCCTCATCTACGCCCTGATCACCACTCCGGCGGACAACCGCATCGTGCGTCTGGCGCCCAACGACGTCCCCAAGCCGATTCTGGTCGGCATCCCGAAGGGCGCCACCGGCAACATGGGTTCGATGTACTTCCGGACTCCGGGCGAACTGATCGTGGCGACGGGCAACGCCGGCAGCCCCGCCGCGGCCACCGATCCGTCGTCGCTCGCGGGCAAGGTCCTCGCGGTGACGTCGTTCCGCTCGGGCGTCAACCCGCCGCCGCGGGTACTGGCATCCGGTCTCGGCTCCGCGGTGTCGCTCTGTCCGAGCGCCACCACGGGGACCGTGTACCTCGCCGACCAGACCGCCACGGAGGATCGGGTCCAGGTCCTGGAGCAGTCGGGTCCCAAGGTCCTCTGGACCTGGCCCGATCGCCCGCAGATCGCCGGGTGCGCGGTCACCTCCGGGGCCATCTTCGTGTCCACGACCCGCACCCAGCGCATCGAGGCGCTCAGCGAACCGACCCGAGAACAGCCCGCCATCACCCCGCCGACGGTCGTGCTGGAGAAACGCTACGGCGCGCTGGGCCGCATGGTCGCACTGGAGAACGGCGTCCTCCAGTTCGCCACGGTCAACCGCACGGCGGGCCGGCCGGTCAGCACCGACGACCGGGTGGTCCGGTGGCTGCCACCCTCATCGTCGGAGGACCGCACCTAGGGTTCCTCAGGAACAGAATTGCTCAGGAACAGGCGGCGAGAACCAGTTCCTTGACCCGGGCGGGGTCGGCCTGTCCGCGCGTCGCCTTCATCACGTCGCCGACGATCTTGCCGGCCGCAGCGACCTTGCCACCGCGGATCTTGTCGGCGATGTCGGGGTTGTTGGCGAGCGCTTCGTCGACGGCCTTCTGCAGTGCCGAGTCGTCGCGGACCACCTCGAGACCGCGGTCGGCGACGACCTGTTCGGGTTCGCCCTCCCCGTCGAGCACACCGACGGCCACCTGCTGGGCCAGTTTGGTGGTCAGCTTGCCCTCGTCGACGAGACCGATGATCGTCGCCACCTGCGCGGGAGTGATCGGCAGGTCGGCGAGTTCGGTCTCGCGACTGTTGGCCTGCTGGGCGAGGAACGACACCCACCAACCACGTGCCGCCTCCACCCCGGCACCGGCGTCGACGGTGGCGATGACGAGGTCGAGGGCGCCGACGTTGACCAGGTCGCGCATCACCTCGTCGGAGACGCCCCAGTCGCCTTGGATACGCGCGCGCCGCACCCAGGGCATCTCCGGCAACGTCGTGCCCAACTCGTCGATCCAGGACTTGTCCGGCTGCACCGGCGGCAGGTCGGGCTCCGGGAAGTAGCGATAGTCCTCGGCGGTCTCCTTGCGCCGACCCGGCGATGTGGTGCCGTCGGCCTCGTGGAAGTGCCGTGTCTCCTGGATGACCTCACCGCCGGCGGTGAGCACCGCGGCCTGTCGGCGCATCTCATAGCGCACCGCGACCTCGACGCTCTTGAGGGAGTTGACGTTCTTCGTCTCCGTGCGTGTGCCGAATTCCGATGCGCCCGTGGGCATCAACGAGACATTGGCGTCACACCGCAGGGAACCCTGATCCATCCGGACATCGGACACGTCGAGCGCCTTCAACAGATCCCGCAGGGCGGTGACGTAGGCCCGCGCCACCTCCGGCGCGCGCTCGCCGGCCCCGACGATCGGCTTGGTCACGATCTCCACCAGCGGTACACCGGCGCGGTTGTAGTCGAGCAGCGAGTGGCTGGCACCGTGGATTCGTCCGGACCCGCCGATGTGCAGCGACTTGCCCGTGTCCTCCTCCATGTGGGCGCGCTCGATCTCCACCCGCCACGGCGTGCCGTCGGGCAGCAGCAGCTCGAGGAACCCGTCGTAGGCGATCGGTTCGTCGTACTGGGAGATCTGATAGTTCTTCGGCTGATCGGGATAGAAGTAGTTCTTGCGCGCGAACACGCTCGACGGCCGGATCGAGCAGTTGAGCGCCAGGCCGATCCGAATCGCGGACTCGATCGCCTTCACGTTGGCGACCGGCAGCGAACCCGGCAATCCGATGCACACCGGACAGACCTGCGTGTTCGGCTCGGCGCCGAATGCGGTCGGGCAGCCGCAGAACATCTTGGTCGCGGTGCCGAGTTCGACGTGCACCTCGAGACCGAGGACCGGATCGAATTCTGCGATGACCTGGTCGTAATCGAGCAGTTCGGTGGCAGCGGCAGTCATGGTTGCCATCTTATGGGGCCGCCGGAAGCGTGGCGGCGCGGGTCGCCGACTCCTCCCGCCGGAAACCGGGGAGGAGATCAGGGTCATCCCCGATGCCCTCGCACGTGGCGATGCGTAGCGTCGGATACAGAAGAAAGGAACCGACCATGACCAGCACTGCTCCCGCACCCACACGATTGATGCGCTCCCGCGACGACGCCTGGCTGGGCGGTGTCTGCGGCGGCATCGCCAAGCGGTTCGGGTGGGACGCGACCGTGATCCGGGTCCTGTTCGTGGCGTCGATCCTGTTGCCGGGACCCCAGTTGCTGCTCTATCTGGTGTTGTGGCTGATCATTCCGCGCGAGCCGAAGCCGACCCTGTCGACGACCTACCCGACCGCGTACCCGCCGAACGCCGTCTGATCCGCGCCGTCATCCGAAGATGACACGGATCTCCTGGTACTGGTCCGCGGGCACCTGCTTCGGATTGGCGAGAGCTTCGTCGAAGGTGATCCGAACGATGTCGGTACCGCGCAGCGCGACCATCTTGCCCCACGCCCGGTCCGCGACCAGGTCGGCGACCGCCATCCCGAACCGGGTGGCCAGCACGCGGTCGTAGGCGCTCGGGACGCCGCCGCGCTGGATGTGGCCGAGCACGGTGGAGCGGGTCTCGATACCGGTGCGCTCCTCGATGAGCGGGGCGAGCACTTCGCCGATGCCGCCGAGTCGCGGACGGTTGAAACCGTCGAGGCCCTTGACCGAGTACTCCTCCTTCATGTCCGGGAGTTTGAAACCCTCGGCCACGACCACCATCGGGGAACGACCACGGGAGCGCACCCCGGTCACCCACGCACAGATCTGGTCGAGGCTCTCGGGCTGCTCGGGGATGAGGATCGCGTGGGCACCGCCGGCGATCCCGGAATGCAGTGCGATCCAGCCGGCGTGGCGGCCCATCACCTCGAGCACCATGCACCGCTTGTGCGAGTTGCCGGTGGTGCGCAACCGGTCGATGGCCTCGGTGGCGATCTCCACCGCCGTGTTGAAACCGAAGGTGTAGTCGGTGGCATCGATGTCGTTGTCGATCGTCTTTGGCACGCCGACGATGTTGATCCCGTCCTCGAACAGGCGCTTGGACGCCGACGCCGTCCCCTCGCCGCCGAGCGCGATGACCCCGTCGATGCCGAGATTCTTCAGGACCTTCTTGATGTTGTCCGGACCACCGTCCGGCTCCTGGTAGGGCCCGAATCGACTGGTACCCAGGATGGTTCCGCCCTCGTGCGACAGGCCGCGCACGGATGCGCGGTTGAGTTCGACGATGTCGCCGTACACCAGGCCGTGCCAGCCGTCCTTGAAGCCGACGAACTCATGTCCATAGACGGTTCCGCCCTTGAGTACCGCTCCGCGGATCACCGCGTTCAGTCCAGGGCAATCACCGCCGCTGGTGAGAATGCCGAACCTCTTGGCCATCGCCGTGGAACCTCCCTGTCGACCACCTGTGCAACGTTCCCAATCAATCTAGTTGGCGGGGCGTCGCTGCGCCGGGTGTCGCCATCACCTGGCTCGTTTGCCAGGTGAACGTTCGGTGTCGGCGAGTGGGGTCACTTGAGTCCGTTCTCGTAGGCGAAGACGACAGCCTGGGCCCGATCCCGCAGGCCCAGTTTCCCGAGCACGCTGCTGACGTGGGTCTTGACGGTCTGCTCGGACACGAACAACTGCTCGGCGATCTCGCCATTGGACCTGCCGTCGGACACCAGGTCGAGTACCTCACGTTCACGTGGGGTGAGGTGTTCGGCGGCCCGACTGCGCGGTGTGCGGGATCGGCGCGAGGTGACCTCCGCGATCAACCGCCGGGTCACCGACGGCGCGAGCAACGCTTCGCCGGCGGCGACGACGCGCACGGCACGGACGAGTTCGTCCGCGGGGGCATCCTTCAACATGAACCCGGACGCGCCGATGCGCAATGCCTCGTAGACGTAATCGTCGATGTCGAAAGTGGTCAACATCAGCACGCGCGTCGGGTCGGATCGGCCGGAGGCCGAGCGCAGGATCTCCTCGGCCGCCCGCAGTCCGTCCTTGCGCGGCATGCGCACATCCATCAGCACCACATCGGGCCGGACCCGGGCGCAGAGGTCGACGGCGTCGACCCCGTCGGCCGCATCGCCGAGCACCGAGATGTCGGGTTGGGCCCCGAGCAATGCCGAGAATCCCTGCCGGACCATTGCCTGATCGTCGACGACCACCACCGTCACAGCCACACCGACAGCCTATTCGCCGACGATCGGCACCGACCCGACGGCGCCCAGCGCGCCGACGTGGTGAGGTGGGATGACGGCACGGACCACGAAGCCGCCGTCGGCGGTCGGCTCGGTGGTCAGCACCCCGCCGACCGCGGCCGCGCGCTCGACCATCCCCGGAATACCCGTGCCGGGTCCGGGAAGCCGGACCGGCTCGCCCGTGGGCGCAGAATTGCGCGCGCACACCTCGACCGCGCCATCGGCAGTCGGACTGATCGTGATGTCGACCCGGGCGCCCGGCGCGTGGCGCGTGGCGTTCGCGAGGCTCTCCTGCACGATGCGGTAGATCACCAGACCCGCTGCCGCGCCGACCTTCTCGTGATCGACCAGATCGGAGAGGTCGACGGCGGCGCCGGTCATCCGGGTCTGTGTCACCAGCGCCGGAACATCGTCGAGACCGGGGTTCGGTGCGGCGGACGCCTCACCGTCGGTGCGTAGTACACCGAGCAACTGGCGCACCTCGTCGAGTGATGCGCGAGCCGAGACCGCAATCGCGTCGAACTCGGCAGCCGCCTCGTCGCTGACGTCGCCGAGTCGGTAGCGAGCAGTCTGCGCCATCACCACAACCACCGACATCCGGTGCGCGACAACGTCATGCAGGTCACGGGCGATGCGCGCTCGCTCCTGCAGGATCGCTTTCTGCGATTCGACCAACTGGGTCTGCTCCGCGCTCTCGGCGAGTTGTCGTCGGGAGTTGAGCAAGATCCGCAACAACGCCACCACCACGGCCAGAACGGTGAGACCGAACGCCCACCCGGCGCGGGCCTCGGCCGGCGCGGCGAGTACGAACACGATGACGGTGCTGACCCACACGACCGGAACCCATCGCAACGAGCAGCGCAGGTAGGCGAAGAAGGTCAGGACGAGCAACGAGATGATGTGGGTCACCTGGATCGACCACGGCCACCCGTTGACCGTCGGCACCAGCAGTCCGATCAGCTGCGCGGAGACCACCGAGATGGCCCAGCCGGTGACCGGTGCGGCCCAGGCCAGTGCGACCGGTAGCGACGCGAATGCCGCCGCGACCGGCAGGGCGTAGTCCGGCATCGAATGCGTCATCACCAGCGTCGGCCAGGAAACCGCGAACAGGATCAGCGCGACCAGCAGGAAGAACCAGTTGACCGGCGAACTCACATACCGCTGCACACCCGGGTCCTGCGCCGCCGGCATCTCCCGGACGCCACGTATCGTCGCCGCACCTGCCGTCGCCGCCAGGGCCCGCATACGTCGGAACATCGTCATCACCTCGCCCACACCGTAGGTCGCCCGACCACCGCCCGTCCTCATACTTTCGGGGGATTCCGCTGTCACCGCCAGGGTGAGATCGGCCGGTCCGACCGCACCCAGCGGACTCCCCCCGGTTCACTGCCCCGGCCGATGTGGACGGGCGCTCCCGATTGACACCTTCATGTCCATGACACAGCACCGCATCCCCCGGCGTCGAAACCGCCGTCTGCGTCTGACTCTCGTTCTCCTGCTTTCGGTCACAACACTTCTCGGGGCGACCGTCGCGACGTCGCAGGCGCAGCCCGCACTCGCCGGTCACGATGGGCTGATCGAGTTCGCCCCGGACTCAGCTGATCTCGCAACCCCGGCGGGACGCATCGTCTGGGATCTCACCACCGACCGACACGATCGGGCGGCGGAGCACTTGCCCGCCGGGTTCGCGGCGGAGTTCGGCTATCGACCCGAGGTGGATCGGGGCTACCCCATCAATCCCGGCGGCGGCTGCTCGTCACCCGTACCTCTGCCCGATCGATTCGAGATCCTCTGCCGCACACACGACTTCGGCTACGATGTGCTGCGGTTCGCCGACCGGTCCGGGATGCGGCTGGGCGGCTGGGCGCGACTGAGGCTGGATCGGATGCTCGTCGAGCGCATGCACGCGTCGTGCACCTCCCCCATCTGCCACATCGCCGCAACCGCCGCAGATCTCGGCCTGCGGCTGAACACGTGGCGTCAGTTCGACGGTCCTCCGGGCTCGCCGGAGTCGGCCGCCGAGATCATGTCGTCCGGGCTGGGCCGTGGCTGGGCCGCGTTCGTGGATCGCGGAGCGGAGCAGCCACGATGATCACCCAGCCCGACATGTCTGTCGACAGTCTGCGTTTTCCGCGACGGGCATCCGTCGGTCTGCCGCATCCGCTGGTCAGCTGCCTGGCGGCGTTCGGTGCGGTGGCGGCACTGTGGCCGTCCGGGCTGCCACGCTCTTCGCTGGTGTCGGCTGCGCTGGTGGCCGGATGCGTCGCGGTGGCGACCATCACGGGGCTGCTGCTGGCCCGACGGCGCCCGGTGCCCCCGGTGGGTGCGGTCGCCGCCGCCGCGGGCGGGATCGGCACGACCTGGATCGCGGCCCTGATCAGTGGGTCGTGGCAGAACGTTCTGCGGTCGGACCTCGGGGCGGCGCCGGTGGGAGCCGAGTGGATCGTGATGTCCGCACTGGCGGCGATGGTCGTGTTCGGACTGATCGTGTGGCTCCCCCGTACCACTGCGGTGGGATCCGCGATGATCGCCGCGCTCGTCGCCGGTGCGTTGCCCGCCGACGCCGACGACGGCCCCGCCGAGCCCCCACCGCCGCCGGCCGGTGTGCTGTACGGGCCGGTCGACGCGGGCTCCGCCGACGGACGCGCCACCGAGCTCGTCGCCCGGTGGGTCGACGAAGGTGGTCTCGACCGGGAGGCCGTGGTGATCGCGGTACCGACCGGTTCGGGGTGGGTGGACCCGTCCGCGGTGCGGGGCTATGTCGACCGCTTCGGCGGGGATGTCGATGTGCTGGCGTTGCAGTACTCGGCTCGTCCGTCGTGGCAGACGTTCGTCGCGGACCGGTCTGCGGCGGGTCACAGCGCGATCGTCCTCCTCCGTGCCGTCCTCGACACGGTCGCCGAGCGGACTCCGGGCGAACGTCCGGCCGTCCACGTGTACGGACAGAGCCTCGGGGCGGTCGGCGCGGAGGCCGCGCGGGTGTGGGCGGTTGCCGAACGACCGGGCGCGGTCACCGAGACGGTGCTGTCCGGGGTGCCCGGCGACAGCGTGGCTCGTCAGAGCAGCCCCGATTCGGATCGCGTGATCCTCGCGAACGCCTCCGATCCGATACCGCGGTGGTCCCTGGCGTCGATCTGGCGACCGGCGCGGCAACCACACGACGCCCGGATCGTCGGCCGCCCGGCACGTCAGCCACCGTGGCTTCCGGTCATCGGGTTCCTGCAGACCTCCGCCGATCTCCTGGGCTCACTCGACGGGGATGCCGGCGTCGGGCACCGTTACGGCGCGAGTCAGACGTCGAGCCTGTCCGACGCCGGCTGAGTTGTCATGCGATCGGTCCGCGGGCCGCCTCGTAGGCCGCGCCGACCCGGTACAGCCGGTCGTCGGCGAGGGCGGGCGCCATGATCTGCAGACCGACCGGCATGCCGTCGTCGGCCGACAGCCCCGACGGCACCGACATCGCACCCACTCCGGCCAGGTTGACCGGCAGTGTGCACAGGTCGAACAGGTACATCGCCAGCGGATCGTCGACCTTCTCCCCCAGCGCGAAAGCCGTTGTCGGCGTGGTGGGTGACACGAGGACGTCGACTTTCTCGTACGCGGCGGCGAAGTCGCGGGCGATCAGGGTCCGCACCTTCTGCGCCTGTCCGTAGTACGCGTCGTAGTAGCCGGATGACAGTGCGTAGGTGCCGATCATGATGCGGCGCTTGACCTCGGGGCCGAACCCGGCGTCGCGGGTCAGGGCCATCACCTCTTCGGCACTGTGGGTGCCGTCGTCGCCGACACGCAGGCCGTAGCGCATCGCGTCGAATCGCGCGAGGTTCGACGACACCTCCGACGGCAGGATCAGGTAGTAGGCGCCCAGTGCGTAGCTGAAGTGCGGGCACGAGACCTCGACGACCTCCGCACCGCGTTCGGTGAGTACCGCCAATGCCGCGCGGAACGAGTCGAGCACGCCCGACTGATATCCCTCGCCCTGCAGCTCTTTCACGACGCCGATCTTCACCCCGGACAGATCCTGTTCCGCCCCGAAGCGTGCGGCGCCGACGACGTCGGGGACGGGCGCATCGATGGAGGTCGAGTCGCGCTGATCGTGGCCGGCGATCACGGTGTGCAGCATCGCGGTGTCGAGAACTGTGCGGCCACACGGGCCGCCCTGGTCCAGCGAGGACGCGCAGGCCACCAGCCCGTACCGCGACACCGTGCCGTAGGTGGGTTTGACGCCGACGGTCGCGGTGACCGCCGCCGGCTGCCGGATGGAGCCGCCGGTGTCGGTGCCGATGGCGAGCGGGGCCTGATACGAGGCGAGAGCGGCCGCGCTGCCGCCGCCTGATCCACCCGGAATCCTGTTGGTGTCCCAAGGATTACGGGTCACCTGGTAGGCCGAGTTCTCCGTCGAGCTCCCCATGGCGAACTCGTCCATGTTCGTCTTGCCGAGGATCGGGATGCCGGCGGCGCGCAATCGTTCGGTGACCGCCGCGTCGTACGGCGGCACCCAGCCCTCCAGGATGCGTGACCCGCATGTCGTCGGCGCGTCGACGGTGGTGAAGACGTCCTTCAGCGCGATCGGGACGCCGGCGAGCGGCGAGAGTTGCTCGCCCGCTGCGATCGCGTCGTCGGCGGCCTTGGCCGCGACGAGCGCCTCGGCGCCGCTGACGTGGAGGAAAGCGCCCAGTTCCCCGTCGATCTCGGCGATCCGGTCCAGGTGCGCCTGGGTGACCTCGACCGACGACAACTCTCGGTTCGCGATCTTGTCGGCCAGATCGGCGGCGGTCATCCCGGTGAGGTCACCGGCGGTGCGAGCGGAAGACGCTGTCATTGTTCCTCCCCCAGGATCTGTGGGACGGCGAACCTGTCCTGTTCGACCCGCGGGGCACCGGACAGCGCCTGGTCGGTGGTCAAGCCGGGGACCACGACGTCGGGGCGCAGCACATTGGCCAGTTCGGCGGGGTGGGCGGTGCCGGGGACGTCGTCGGCTGCCACCTCGGCGACCTGCGCGACGTGCGCCAGGATCGAGTCGAGCTGCTGGGCGTACTGATCGAGTTCGTCCTCGGTCAGCGCCAACCGGGACAGCCGAGCCAGATGCGCGACCTCCTCCCGGGAGATCGCCGACTCTGATCCGCTGGACATGCCGCGTCCTTTCTCGCCGTGTCTGATTTCTTGCCGTGACTGATTTCTTGCCGTGTCTGGGCAATCCCCACCAGCCTATGGGAGCCGTGCCGGGTGCCGTGACGCGGAGGTCAGTGCAGCCATCGTTTCAGTCGAGCCGTCAGCCAGGGCAGCACCAGATAGACCATGAGCGGCGTGTTGATGAGGGTCGCGATGAGTGTGGTGACCACCACGGGCAAGGCGTCCAGATGACCGATGACCAGCACGTTGATGAGCACCGACAACGGGAAGAAACCGAGCCAGATGGTGATCGCCTGCTTCCAGCGTGGCGGTGGCGCACCGTGGACACGAACTGCCTGGGTCAGATGCTGCTGCGGCTCGAACCACCCCTCGATGCCCGACAGCCGATGCGTCGCATAGTCGACCGCGACACCCTCACCGCGGGAGAGCCACGCCTTGCGTACCGGCGACGACACCCAGTCGTCCATCGTCTGCTCGTCGGCGAACCGATAGACCACGTAGTACTCGTTGTCGATGCGGGAGTTCCGCAACCACCCGCCGCCGAGAAAGCCCGGGAAGGTCCGGGCGAGGGCGATTCCCGCGTCGGTCCAGCTCACGAAGTCGTGCTCGCGCCCGGGAGCTATCCGGCGTGCCACCGACGCGGTGACCTGTGTGGAGGCCTCCAGCGGGTCGGTGGACGGCGGGTCGTCGTCGATTGCCATGGCCCCATGGTGGCCGTCGCGGGCGTCGTGCGCACACCGTGCCCGCGCGGACGTCGGGCTCCAGCCGCTGGTCGAGTGCGACGGACGGAGTGAGGAGCTGATCGAGACCTCCGTCACCGAGATCTCGATACGCCGCGGACTCGCAAGCTCGCCCGCGGCTACTCAATCAGCGGGGGTGGGGTCGCCCGCGGCTACTCGATCAGCGGATGGAAGTGGCGCATCTCGATCGCGGAGATCAGACGAGGGTGTAGAACTCCAGCGCGATGTCGTCGGGATCGCGGAATGCCACGAGCGACCCGGTCCGGCCCTCGACGATCTCGCCGTGCGGGATCGAGTGTTGGTCCAGAACGGCGACCCACAACTGGAGTTCGGCGAGGTCGGCGACGGCGAACGACAGGTGGTCCAGACCTGCCCGATGCTCGTCGAACGTCCCCTTCACAGCCGAATCATTGTGGGCGACAAGGCTGATCGGCGGCGTGTCGGGCCGGTTGAGGAGCGCCTTGTCCAGCCCGCCGGCCGTCCAGCGTGCCACCTCGGCGAACCCGAGGACTCGCGCGTACCACTCGATCGACACGTCCAGTTCGCTCACCGTCAGTGCGGCGTGGTGCAGTCCGTGCAGCGGCGGTGTTCCGGTCACGCCGATCACCGTAGTCGGCCGGGATCACGGCCACCAGCAGTATCGCGGCAACCGATCGGCACCCCGGCTCCATCCGCGACCCTCTCGTCACACGACGGTCACAGCGCAGTGCGACAATGGCCCGCGTGTCGTACCTGCTGCGCGTCTACCTCGAGGATCGACCGGGCAGCCTCGGTCTGCTCGCCGTCCAGCTCGGCTCGGTCGGCGCCGACATCCTCTCCCTGGAGGTCGTCGAACGTGGTGAGGGCTATGCGGTCGACGATCTGGTGGTCGACATCGCACCCGGTTCCCTACCCGACGGCCTCATCACCGCGGCCGAGAAGCTGAAGGGTGTTCGGGTCGACTCGATCCGCCCGTACGCCGGGGTGCTGGACACCCACCGCGAGCTGGAGCTGGTGGACCAGGTGGCCACGGCCGACAACGACCGGCTCCAGGTGCTGGTGGACAACGCGCCGCGCGTTCTGCGGGTGTCGTGGGCGATGGTCATCACCAGCGCCAGCGGTGGCGTGCTGCAGCTGTTCGGCAGTTCCGGCGCCCCGGAGACCCCGCTCACCCGGGCGGACTGGCTGCCGATCGGACGCGCCACCCAGCTCGACGAAACGGCTGCGTGGGTGCCCGAGGCGTGGCAGGACATGGACACCCGACTGGCGGCCGCACCACTGGGCGACGGCGCGAAGGCGGTTCTGCTCGGTCGCATCGGCGGGCCCGACTTCCGCCCGTCGGAGATCGCGCGCCTGGGCTATCTCGCCGGAATCGTCAGCACGGTGTTGCGCGCGGACAGCTGAGTCATTCATCCGCCTCGTCAGGCCCCGTCTGGGTCAGGCCCCCGTGGTCGCCTCGCCGGTCTCCAGCAGCTGTTTGAATCCGTCCTCGTCGAGGATCGGCACCCCCAACTGCTCGGCCTTGGCGGCCTTGGTGCCCGGTGAGTCGCCGACGACGACGTAGTCGGTTTTCTTCGAGACAGACCCCGACGCCTTGCCGCCGCGCTGCAGGATCGCCTCCTTGGCGCCGTCGCGGGAGAAGTCCTGCAATGAGCCGGTCACCACGACGGTCTTGCCCTCCAGTGTCCGGGCGATTGATTCGTCCCGCTCGTCCTCCATGGAAACCCCGGCGGCACGCCACTTCTCGACGACATCCCGATGCCAATCGACGGTGAACCAGTCCCGGATGCTCTGTGCGAGGGTCATCCCGAGTCCCTCGACCTCGGCGAGCTCTTCGGCTGTCGCGTCCTCGATGGCCTGTAGCGAGCCGAATTCTGTTGCGAGCGCACGCGCCGCGGTCGGCCCGACGTGTCGGATGGACAGTCCGACGAGCACCCGCCACAACGGAACCTTCTTGGCACCTTCGAGATTGGCCAGCAGCCGTTTCCCGTTGGCGGACAGGGCACCCGCCTTCGTGCGGAACAGGTCGGTCGTGGTCAGATCGTCGGCCGTGAGCGAGAACAGGTCCCCCTCGTTGGTCAGCACACCCGACGTCAACAACGCGGTGGCGGCCTCGTAGCCGAGCGCCTCGATGTCGAACGAACCGCGGCCGGCGAGGTGGAAGAGTCGTTCACGGAGCTGCGCCGGGCAGGATTGCGCGTTGGGGCAACGGATGTCGGCGTCGCTGTCCTTCTCGGGTCGCAGCGAGGTGCCGCATTCCGGGCAGTGCGTCGGCATCACGAACTCGCGCTCGCTGCCGTCACGGACATCCACGACTGGGCCGAGGACCTCGGGGATGACATCGCCGGCCTTGCGGATGGTGACGGTGTCACCGATCAGCACGCCCTTGCGGCGGACCTCGGATTCGTTGTGCAGGGTCGCCCGCGACACCGTCGAACCCGCGACGAGGACCGGCTCCATGAACGCGAACGGCGTGACGCGACCGGTTCTCCCGACGCCGACCTTGATGTCGAGGAGCTCGGTGGTCGCCTCTTCCGGCGGATACTTGTAGGCGATGGCCCAGCGGGGCGCACGAGACGTGGAGCCCAGGCGCCGCTGCAGCGTGACGTCGTCGAGCTTCACCACGATGCCGTCGATCTCGTGTTCGACGTCGTGCCGATGCTCGCCCCAGTACCCGACCTTGTCCAGGATCTCTTGCGCGCCGCCCACTTTGGTGGTGTGGTCGGACACCGGAAGTCCCCAGGCACCGAGGGCGAGGTAGGCGTCGTGCAGCGACTTCGGTCGCCACCCCTCGGTGTGGCCGATGCCGTGACAGATCATCCGGAGCCGACGGCGAGCGGTCACCTGCGGATTCTTCTGACGCAATGATCCGGCCGCGGAGTTCCGGGGATTGGCGAACGGGGGCTTGCCGTCGGCGACGAGGGAGGCGTTGAGTGCCTCGAAATCCTCGACCCGGAAGAAGACCTCGCCGCGGACCTCGAGCTCATGGGGTATCGGGAAGTCGGCGTTCTCGGTCAACCGTTGCGGGACGTCGTCGATGGTGCGCGCGTTGAGGGTGACGTCCTCCCCGGTACGCCCGTCTCCGCGGGTGACCGCGCGGGTGAGAGTGCCGTCGGTGTAGACCAGCGAGAGCGCCACGCCGTCGATCTTGAGCTCGCACAGGAAGTCGGCCTCCGGGCCGGTCTCGACATGGACACGGTCGACCCAGGCGCGCATCTCGTCGGCGTCGAACACGTTGTCCAGGGACAGCATCCGCTCGAGGTGGTCGACCGGGGTGAAGGCGGTCGAGAACCCGCCACCGACCAGCTTCGTCGGGGAATCCGGCGTCGCGAGTTCGGGGTGGGCGTCCTCCAACTCCTGCAGCTCGCGCAGCAGCCGGTCGAACTCGCCGTCGGTGATGATCGGCGCGTCCTTGACGTAATAGCGGAACTGGTGGTCGCGGATCTCCTCGGCCAGCGCGGTCCACTTCTCGCGCAGCTCGCTGCTCACATCCGATACGTCACCTGGTTCTGCCACGTCATGAGGGTATCGAAGGCTCCCGACAGATCGTGTGATCGTCCACCACACAAGTCCGGCTCAGGTTTTCACCACCAGCACCGGCATCGGCGCCTTCATCACCACTTGGCGCACCGTCGAACCCATCACCAACTTGCCCACCGCCGAACGCTCCTTGCTGCCGATGACCAGGAACTCGGCGTCGACGCGTGTGGCCAGATCCACGATCACGTCCGCGAGATTCCCGAGAGTCGCCTCGTTGACCACCCTCCAGTCGGGCGCCGGAGCCGTTCCCGCCGCGAGCTGCCGGGAGACCTCGTCTTCGACAATCGCTGTCGCGGAACGGTCCTCGGCATGCTCCGCGGTGTCGGTCACGTTGAGCACCACCAGCTCCGTGTGGTGGATCGACGCCTCGCGGGCAGCGACCCGCAATGCGGCACGACCGGCCGGGGTTCTGCTGAACGCCACGCCGATCGTCACGCGGCTCACAGTAATGCGACGAAGCGGATGTGACAAGCATCACACTTGTGACAGGATCGGCGGACGGGTGGGCGGAACAAGAGGTTGGTGGTGCTGGTGACTTCCGGGTCGACGGCCACGCGACGGCGGGCCCTGCAGGCGGTGGGCGTGGTGATCGTCGTCATCGTGGCCACGCTGGCGGTGATCGAGGCCCGCGGGGCGTCGGGCGAGGGTGGTGCGCGCTCGAAGCTGACCCTGATCGCCCCGGCTGCCGTCGGCGGTGGGTGGGATCTGGTCGCACGAGAATCCCAGCAGGCGCTGCGCAGCGACGGCATCGTCAACACCGTCAACGTGGTCAACATCCCCGGCGCCGGTGGCACGATCGGCCTGTCGCAGCTCGTGGGGCTGGAGGGAGACGGCCAGACACTCATGGTCACGGGAACGGTGATGCTGGGCGGGATCGCCCAGGCCGGCAGCTCCACCACCCTCGACGACACCACCGCGATCACCCGCCTGGCAGAGGATTTCGAGGTCATCGCGGTACCCGATTCGTCGCCGTACGAGACTCTCGACGATTTCATCGAGGCGTGGCGTCGCGACCCGGCAGCGATCCCGATCGGCGGCGGCTCAGCCGGCGGCATCGACCATCTCGTGGCCGCCCAGTTGGCGCAGGCGGTCGGACTCGCCCCCAACGACCTCGTGTACACCCCGCACAGTGGCGGCGGTGAGCTCACCCTGTCGCTCACCTCGACGGCGGCCGGCACCGTCAACGTCGGGATCAGCGGCTACAACGACTTCCGCGACCTCATCGACGGTGGACGATTGCGTGCGCTGGCCGTCGTCGCACCGGAACCCCTACCGGGAGTGGATGTCCCGACGATGATCGACCTCGGGTATCCGCAGGTCGACCTGGTGAACTGGCGCGGATTCGTCGCACCCCCGGGGATCAGCAACGCCGAGCGCAGCGAACTCATCGCGATCGTCGAGGAGATGATCAAGACCGAGAGCTGGCAGGAGGCGATCGAGATCAATCGCTGGGTGGAGAGCTTCGCCCAGGGCGAGGTGTTCGCGGAGTTCATCGACGCCGAACAGCAACGGATCACCGATCTGACAAAGGAGTTGGGGTTGGTATGACCGGCGACTCAGGCACCGCGACCCCGAGCGCATCACCGCGGCGCGACTACGGAGAACTGATCATTCCGGCCGTGCTCGTCCTGGTCGGCACGGTGGTGATCGCCGGGATCGTCACGATGGACGAGGCAGGCGACGGCGGACTGTTCGGGGCCAAGGCATTCCCGTGGATCGTCGCTGGGCTCTGCTACGTGGTGGCGATCCTCATGGCCGTCTCCGTGTTCCGGCCGACGCCTCGGCCGCAGTCGGCCGACCCCGGCGACGAGGCCGATCTGATCCTCGATCACGGGCACGCACCGGCAGAGGCCAGCAACTGGCGGTCGGTCGTCATCGTCGTCGGTGGCGTCCTGCTGTTCATCCTGATACTGGAGCCGATCGGGTGGCTGATCTCGGGGACCCTTCTGTTCGCCATCGTCGCTGTCGGCCTGGGTGCCCGCAACCACATCGCGAGCGTGCTCGGCGGACTCGGTATCGCCTCGGTGATCCAACTGGCGTTCAGCGGTCTGCTGGGGATCTACATCCCACCGGGCATCCTGGGGTGAGCACGCCATGGATCAACTGAGCAATCTGATCACCGGCTTCGGCGACGTCTTCACGCTCAACAACTTGCTGTTCGTCCTCGTCGGCGCGCTGCTGGGGACGGCTGTCGGCGTGCTGCCCGGGCTCGGGTCGGCGATGGCGGTCGCGCTGCTGCTGCCGTTGACCGCGAGCCTGAATCCGTTGGGCGCCCTCGCGATGTTCGCCGGCGTCTATTTCGGTGGCCTGTTCGGCGACTCCATCGCCGGCATCCTGATGAACACGCCGGGGAACAGTACGGCGATCGCGTCGTCGTTGGAGGGCCACCGGATGGCCCGGTCGGGGCGGGCCCCGCAAGCGCTTGCGACCGCCGCGATCGGAGCGTTTCTCGGAGGCATCCTCGCGACCGTGCTGGTCGTGTTCTTCGCGCCCGCCATGGCGGATGCGGCGACCAGGTTCGGCCCGGCCGAGTTCTTCGCGCTCGCCGTCTTCGCGTTCGTGGCGATCTCGACCGTGGTGTCGGACTCGGCGGTTCGCGGCCTCGCGGGACTGGCGATCGGTCTGGCCATCGCCATGGTCGGCATCGACCAGCCGACCGGTACCGAGCGGCTCACCTTCGGTGTCCGCACACTCTTCGACGGGATCGACATCGTCGTGATCACCGTCGCGTTGCTCGCCCTGGGCGAGGTGATCTACCAGGCCTCGCGCATCGGTCGACCCGATGAGGCCCAACTGCTCTCCAGCGGCGGCCGGCCCTTCCTCAGTCGCGGGGAGTTCCGTCAGGCGCTTCCCGCCTGGCTGCGCGGGACCGGCTTCGGTGTGCCGTTCGGCGTGATACCCGCCGGCGGCGCCGAAGTACCGACCTTCCTGTCCTACGGCGCCGAGCGCACCCTGGCGCGCAGGCGCAAGGACTCACAGTTCGGCAAGGGCGCCATCGAGGGCGTGGCGGGGCCGGAGGCGGCCGGCAACGCGACCGCGGGCACGGCGATGGGTGCTCTGCTCGCCTTGGGTCTGCCGACCTCGGCCACCGCTGCGGTACTGCTGATCGCGTTCCGCCAGTACGGCATGCAGCCCGGGCCGCTGCTGTTCGAACGCAACGGGGAGATCGTGTGGGCATTGCTGGCCAGCCTGTTCATCGCGATGGTCGTGCTGCTGATCCTGAACCTGCCGATGGCCCCGCTGTGGGCGAACCTCCTCAAGGTGCCCAAGGCCTACCTGTACGCCGGCATCGCCCTGCTGGCGGCCTTCGGCGTGTACGTGGCGGCGTCGAGCGTCACCGACCTGTTGATCATGCTGGCGCTGGGCCTGCTCGGATTCGTGATGCGACGCTACGACGTCCCGATCGCCCCGGTGCTCATCGCCGTCATCCTCGGGCCGCTGGCGGAGTACTCGCTGCGCGACGCCATGGTCAACTCCGGCAACGATCCGATGGTGCTGATCAGCAGCCCGATCACGATCGTCCTTTACACGGTGCTGATCGCGGGGGTTGTATGGGCGGTGATCCGCCGCCGACGAACTGTCAGCGCGGACTTCTGAATCCGATCACGACCGAGCGAGGCCCCCGCATGCCGCACCCGATCATGTTCTCCGACGACGACCCCTATCTGCTGCGGGTCCGCGAGATCGCGCTGGCCCTGCCCGATACCACCGAGGTCGTCGCGCACGGGCGGCCGACATTCCGCTGCGGCAAGATGTTCGGCAACTACGGGGGCAGCGTCAAGGGCAGCCAGGACCGCCACGACCAGTCGCTGCTCTTCATCCCGGACACATCGGAGCGGGAGGCGCTGCTCGCGGATTCCCGGTTCTATCTGCCCGCCTACCTCGGGGCGTACGGCTGGCTGGGCATCCTGCTCGACGACGACACCGACTGGACCGAGGTGTCGGAGTTGCTCGACGCGAGTTATCGGCAGATCGCACCCAAGAAGTCGATCGCGAAACTCGAAGCTCAGTAGGCGATTCCCGAATCGGCCCGCTCAGAGCGCGTCGGGGTCGGTGCCGAGCAGTTCCCCGGCCGCCGCACAGACCGCCAGAGCGGCCTTCGCCCATCCGGGGTCTGCTCCGGCGAGCCCACACGTGGGGCTGACGATGACGCTCTGCGACAACACTTTCCGATCGAGTCCGATGCGGTCGATCAAGCCCGCCAACCGCTGCGCCACCGACTCGGCGCGCACTCGGCGATCGGCGGCGACCGCGGGGACCACACCCGCCACGAGCAGGTCGCCGCGGTCCAGCAGATTCCCGAGGCCGTCGAGGTCCTCCGTCGTCGTCGTGCTCAGGTCGAGCGACCACCCGACACCCCGCAGGCGCTGGATCAGGTCCCACCGCACCGGCGCACAACTGTGCACGAGGGCGGGGCGCCCGACCTGCTCGACGAGTCCGCGCAGAGCGTCGGCGACCTCGGCGACCGGCACGGCGGGGATGGTGTCGAAGCGGGTCAGCGGCGGCACGGTCCCGTCGATCACCTGGCCGATCATCGGTTCGTCGATCTGGACGATGACCTCGGCACCGAGCCGGCGGGTCACGTCGGCCACCAGTTCTCCGATGCCCTCGGCGGTCGAGGCGACGACGTCGCGCACGGCGCCGCGGTCCCGGAGCACTTTGTGCCCGGTCGGCAGTTCGACCGACGCCGACAAGGTGAATGGCCCGGCCACCTGGATCTTGAAGGGTCGCGAGGTTCCGACGAAACCAGCTCTGTCCCAGAGCTCTTCAACGGCGTCGAGGTCGACCCGCAGCATGTCGCGGGCGCGGCGGGCGGCGCCCGAGCCACGGGCCGCGAGGCGATATCCCCAGGTGTCGGCGTCCATCGGCAGATCGACGAGGATCGCCGCCATCCGTCCGACCATGTCGGCGCCGATGCCGCGCGCCGGCAGTTCCACGAGATGCGCGAGGTCGAGCTCGCCGTTGACCACGGCCGCCGCCTCACGCGGGTCGGTGCCGGGCATGGAGCCGACACCCGTCCCGGTACCGCCGGTGACCAGGGCACCGTCGGCGACGTCGGCGCGGGTCACTGGTGGGAGCCTGCCGAGGCCCGCATTCCCGGCACACCGGTGGCGGGATCGGAATCCGTCGTGGCGATCCGACCGGACCCGAGCACCAGGTCTCCGTGTCGTGCGTCGGGCGCGTAGAGCACTGCCGCCTGACCGCGGGCCACACCTGTCAGCGGTTCGGCCAGGGCGATCTCGATCATCGGCTCACCGTCGCGGGTCACCGGTGTCGCACGCGCCGGCGCCAGGCCGCCGTGGGCCCGGACCTGCACCATCGCGTCCACTGGCCCATCGGGCACCTCGCCGGACGTCCAGACCGCGCGGTGCGCGGTGATCGACCAGACATCGAGGTGGGCCGCGGAGCCGACCGTCACGGTGCCCGATGCGGGATCGATGTCGGTCACGTAGCGCGGCCGGCCGTCGGCGGCCGGGGCCTCGATGCCGAGGCCCTTGCGCTGGCCGATGGTGAATCCGTGCACGCCTTCGTGATCGGCGAGCCGATCCCCGGTGTCGGCGTCGACGACGGCTCCCGGTCGGATGCCGATGCGGGCACCGAGGAACGCGCGGGTGTCGCCGGTCGGGATGAAGCAGATGTCATGGGAATCGGGCTTCTCCGCGACGGCCAGACCGCGTCGGGCCGCCTCCTCCCGGATCTCACCCTTCGGGGTGTCGCCCACCGGGAACATCGCCCGGCCGAGCTGTTCGGCGGTGAGGACGGCCAGCACGTAGGACTGGTCCTTGTCCTCGTCGACCGCGCGGCGCAGTTCACCGTCGGTGAGACGCGCGTAGTGCCCGGTGGCGAGCGCGTCGAAACCGAGCGCGACGGCCTTCTGCGCGAGCGCGGCGAACTTGATCTTCTCGTTGCAGGTCAAACAAGGATTCGGGGTCTGCCCGGCGGCGTAGGCGTCGACGAACTCGTCGATGACGTCGTCCTTGAAACGGTCCGCGAAATCCCAGACGTAGAACGGGATGCCGAGCACGTCGGCCACACGCCGGGCATCCGAGGCATCCTCCCGCGAGCAGCACCCTCGTGATCCGCTGCGCAGCGCTCCCGGCGCTGTCGACAGCGCCAGGTGCACGCCCACCACATCATGTCCGGCGTCCACGGCCCGGGCGGCCGCGACCGAGGAGTCGACGCCCCCGCTCATCGCTGCGAGTACCCGCATCAGCGCACCTCCCCACTCGGTGACGAGACCAGGCCCGCGGCACGAGCCCGATCGACGATCTGACCGATGACATCGGCGACCGCCTCGACGTCGGCCGTCGTCGAGGTCGGTGCGAGCGAGAATCTCAGCGATCCGCGGGCGGTCGGGACGTCGAGGCCCATCGCCAACAACACGTGACTGGCCTGCGCGACGCCCGCGGTACACGCGGAACCGGTCGAGCATTCGACGCCGTTGGCGTCGAGCAGCATGAGCAGCGAATCACCCTCGCATCCATCGAACGAGACGTGCACGTTGCCCGGCAACCGGCGGGCGTCGCGCGGCCCGTTGGCCGTGGTGCCACCGACGGCGAGGAGGGCGGCGAAGAGCTGTTCGCGCAGCGCGGTCACCGCGTCGAGATTGGCGTCCATGTGGTCGATCGACCAGCGCAGGGCTGCCGCCATACCCGCCGCGCCTGCGACATCCTGTGTCCCCGACCGCACGTCGCGTTCGTGACCACCGCCGTGCAGCAGCGGTACGCAGTCGACGTCGCGGCGCAACAACAGTGCGCCGACGCCTTGCGGACCGCCGAACTTGTGGGCCGCGAGACTCAGTGCGGACAGTCCGCTCGCGCCGAAGTCGACCGGGATGTGCCCGACGGCCTGGATGGCATCCGAATGGACCGGGACCCCGAACTCGGCGCCGATGGCCGCGAGTTCGGTGATCGGCTGGATGGTCCCGACCTCGTTGTTCGCCCACATCACCGAGATCACGGCCGTGTCGTTGGCGTGCTCGGCGAGTTCCGCGCGAAGCCAGGACGGCGACACGAAGCCCTGTTCATCGACCGGCGCGATCACGAGTTCGGCGTCGTCGGCATCGGCCAGCCAGATCGCCGGATCGAGGATCGCGTGGTGTTCTACCGCGGAGACGATCACCCGCCTTCTGCGCGCGTCGGCTCGGCGGCGCGCACAGTAGATCCCCTTCAGGGCGAGGTTGTCGGACTCGGTGCCACCGCCGGTGAAGATGACCTCGGAGGGGCGTGCGCCGACCGACGCGGCCACGGACTCACGCGCCTCCTCGAGCCGACGCCGGGCCCAACGCCCGGAACCGTGCAACGACGAGGCGTTTCCCGGCTGGGCGAAGACAGCGGTCATCGCCTCGACGGCGTCCGGCAGCATGGCCGTCGACGCGGCGTGGTCGAGGTAGATCGGGGCTCGGGAGGGCGTGGACATGTCTTTGCAAGGATAAACGCGCACCGACGGCCTACCAATTCCCGCGCGTCGCGCGGTGACACGATCGACACGCCGACCGGTCGCAGCGCGGGTCAGTCGTCGAACACCAGAACCGGCTTGATCGCGGTGCCGGCGAGCGAATCGGCCGCGGCCCGCTCGATGTCGGCGAACGGGTAGACGGTCACCAGATCGTCCAGGGGAAGCCCACCGGCAAGGTAGAGCGAAGCGAGTTCGGGAATGGTCTCACGCGGGACCACGTCGCCCTCGATCACGCCGTGGATCGACAGACCCTTGTACAGGACGCGCATGACGTCGAACTCGAGAGTGCGTCCGATGCCGACGAGCGCGATGTCGCCGCGCGGTTCGGCGGCGTCGACGGCCGCGGCGAACACGTCCTGGCGGGCCGTCGTGTCGATGGCGTGATCGGTGCCTCGCCCGTGGACGCCGCACACCGCCCGGGCCACGTCGTCGACGGCCGTCGGATCGACCGCGCCGACCGCGCCGAACTTCATCGCCAGCTCACGTCGAGCAGCGATCGGATCGACGGCCACCACGGCTGCGCCCGCCCGCACCGCCGCCGACACCGCGCAGAGTCCCACGCTGCCGGCGCCGTAGACGGTCATGGTCGAGCCGGGTGCCGGCCGGAGCACGCGGGTGACGGTCCCGTAACCGGTCTGCACGCCACACCCCAGCGGCGCGGCCATCGCCGGAGCCAGCTCGGCAGGAATCGGGATCGCATTGTCCGCGTGGGCAAGTGCGAAGGTGGCGAAGCTGGATTGTCCGAAGAAACCGCCGAACACCGGGGCGCCGTCACGCGTGAGCGTCGGTGTGCCGTCGGATCGACCCGCGGTGTTGAGGCCCGAGGTGCAGTACGCGGGGTGGCCGGAGCCGCACTGGCCGCACCGCCCACAGCTGCGGAACGTCAGGCAGACCGACTGCCCCGGCGAGAGCCCGGTGACACCGTCCCCGACCGCCTCGACCACGCCGGCCCCCTCATGCCCGAACACCTGCGGTAGCCGTCGCTTCGACCAGGTCGCCTTCATACCGAGATCGGTGTGGCAGATGCCGACCGCCCGCATCCTGACGAGCACCTCGCCCGCGCGGGGCTCGTCGATCTCGACGCCCTGCACCTCGAAGGGACCGCCCGGCGCGGTGACGACGGCGGCGTCGATCTGCACGGGCGTCAGACCCGTTCGAGGTAGAAGTACAGGTGGCGGCCGTCGACAACGCCGCCCTTGCCGTTCATGATGCCCATCACGGTCGTGTCGTCCACCCGCTTGAAGTGGTCGATGACCGGTTGCCCGTCGTAGACCATCGAGGCGGTGACCTCACCCCGGAACTCGATGGCCCACAGGCTCGCCTCGCCTTTGCCGAGCTTCTTGTCGGAGAACAGTTTTCCGTCCTCGCCCCGGCACACGAGCGGCTGGACATCGCTGCGCGAGGTGAAGGTCTTGCCGTACCAGCCGGCCTTCTCCAGCATCCCGTTCACCGGATGACCGGTGGTGAACTCGCCGCCCTTCCACGGGCCGAACATCTCCTCGGGCCGCAATGTCTCCAGCGCCGCCCAGACGGCATCGAGTTCGGCGTCGTCGACGCGGCCGGTGGCAGCGCGCAACTCAGCGAACCTGGCCTTGGCCTCGGTCCGGGACAGGCCGTGTGCGGTGGTCATGTCGGGGACGCCTCCTGTGGATCGGATCTCGCCGCCGAGCGATTGCTCGGTCCC
Organism: Gordonia prachuapensis; assembly: GCF_036350515.1. Lineage (NCBI taxonomy): Bacteria > Bacillati > Actinomycetota > Actinomycetes > Mycobacteriales > Gordoniaceae > Gordonia > Gordonia prachuapensis. Next base: position 87,234 of record NZ_JAZDUE010000014.1, read on the forward strand.
TCACAACATATATGAGATATCCCGGGCGATGAAACGCGGCGCCGAAAGTGTCTCAGGTCTGTGCTGCAGTCCCGTGCACGCTCGGTCAGGCCGCGACCAGCTGTTCACAGCGGGCGGCCAGCTCGCGCCGGTCGACATCGGGGAGCTGCACCTCGTGCACCCTGATGTGCAGGGTCAGCCCGCGCGCGCCCATCACCCGCCGCAAGGTGTCCAACGGCGAGTCGTCGCCGATCAGACTCGGTGCGGCGGACACGGATCCGTCCGCCGCGGTGAACGTCAGCCGGACCGGGATGACCGGGACGCCGGCGTCGATGGCCGCCTGGAAGAACGCCGGCCGGAATCGGCCTGCGTCGCGACCGCACCAGGTGGTGCCCTCGGGGAACACCGCGACCGAACTGTCCTGATGCAGGCGGGCCACCGCGCGCTCGACGGTTCCGGGGAGTGCGCGCAGTGCCGAACGGTCGATCGTGATGACGCCGAGGCGTCGCGCCAGGCCCGAGATGACCGGCATCGTGGCGACGTCGTCCTTTGCCACCATGTGGGCCGGGCTGACCACCGCCAGCGCGAAGATGTCGAGGAACGAGATGTGGTTGGCGACGATGAGTCCGCGTGTGCTGCCGGCGAACGGTCGCCGATCCTCGATGCGGACCCGGAGCCCCACAGAGGCCAGCAGAGCACGCGCCATCCGGCCCAGATACCGACGACGGGCCACCCGCGGCATCACCGCGACGAGCGGCCCGGAAAGGGCGATGAACGCGACCGTCGCCAGCAGGCCGATCGCCCGCCGGGCCACGAGCGCGGACGCTCGCCACGTGCTCGCAACGTCGTCGGCCGCTCGACAACGGCTGTCGCAACCGCTGCGGGGATACCAGGGGTGCTGTGGCGGATCTGCGAGATGCTCCGCCGCCGGCAGCGGATCGGGAGCCGGAGCCAGAGGCCGCGCCACCGCGGGTGGGACCGTGGGCGGCGCGTATCCCGGTGTGGCGAGGGCGGTGACTGTCATGCCCCGATGACATCTGCCCAGCTCGACACGACAGCCACGACGACGTGACGTGTCGGTTCTCATGCGGTGAACGTCGGTGATCGCCGCACCGCCCCCGCAGACGCCGATGACCCCGGGTGTCGCGAGACACCCGGGGTCATCGGTGGTGATCAGGCGCGTGTCACTTGCGCTTCTTGACCTCTTCGGTCAGCTGCGGTGCGACGTTGAACAGGTCGCCGACGACGCCGTAGTCGGCGATCTCGAAGATCGGCGCCTCTTCGTCCTTGTTGACGGCGACGATCGTCTTCGAGGTCTGCATGCCGGCGCGGTGCTGGATGGCACCGGAGATGCCGAGCGCCACGTAGAGCTGCGGCGACACGGTCTTGCCGGTCTGGCCGACCTGGAACTGGCCCGGGTAGTAGCCGGAGTCGACCGCCGCGCGGGAGGCACCGACGGCCGCGCCCAGCGAGTCGGCGAGTTCCTCGACGACGGAGAACTTGTCGGCGCTGCCGACGCCACGCCCACCGGACACGACGATCGACGCCTCGGTGAGTTCGGGGCGGTCGCCACCGACGTTCGGCTCGACCTTGGTGATCTTCACCGCACCCTCGGCCGCGGCCGGGACCTCGACGTCGACGCGCTCGCCGGCGCCGGCCTGGGGAGCCGCCTCGACGCCACCCGGTCGCACCGAGAAGATCGGGACGTCGCCCTTGGCCTGGGCATCGACGGTGAAGGCGCCACCGAAGATGGAGTGGATGCCGACCCCACCCTCCTGGACGTCGACGACGTCGGCGAGCACGCCCGAGCCGAGACGCACGCCCAGACGGCCCGCGATCTCCTTGCCGTCGGCGGTCGCGGCGACCAGGATTCCGGCCGGCGAGGCCTGCTCGGCGATCGACGACAGCACGTCGACCTGGGGAGTGACCAGGTAGGACCCGGCGTCGTCGGACTCGGCGACGTAGATCTTCTCCGCGCCGGCCTCCTTGAGGCCGTCGATGATGCCGTCGGCAGTTCCCGGCTTGCCGACGACGACCGCCGACGGGGTGCCGAGAGCGCGGGCGGCGGTGATCAGTTCGCTGGTGACCTTCTTCAGGGCGCCTTCGGCGTCCTGTTCGGTGAGCACAAGTACTTCAGCCATGTTCTTCTATCTCCTGAATGTCTATCTTCGCCAGTGGTCAGTCAGTGCCCGCGGACTAGATGATCTTCTGCGAGACCAGGTACTCGGCGACCTTGGTACCGCCGTCGCCCTCGTCGCTGACACGCTCACCTGCGGTCTTCGGCGGCTTGGGCGCCGAGGAGGTCACCTGGCTGCCGGCGTTCTCGAGGCCCACGTCACTGGCCTCGACGTCGATCTCGGCCAGGGTGACGACCTGAACTTCCTTCTTCTTCGCGGCCATGATGCCCTTGAAGGACGGGAAGCGCGGCTCGTTGATCTTCTCGTTGACGCTCACGATGGCCGGCAGCTGCGCCTCGATGTGGAAGATGCCGTCGTCGGTCTCGCGCTCGCCCTTGAGGGTCTCGCCCTCCAGTGTCAGCTTGCGCAGATGGGTGAGGTGCGGGAGTTCCAGGTACTCGGCGATCATCGCCGGGATCGCGCCGACGCGGCCGTCGGTGGCCTCGTTGCCGGCGATCACCAGCTCGACGCCCTCGACCGTGCCCAGCGCGCGGGCGAGCACGTAGGCGGTCTGAACGGCGTCGGAGCCGTGCATCTGGTCGTCCTTGATGTGGATGGCCTTGTCGGCGCCCATCGACAGCGCCTTGCGGATGGCCTCGGTGGCCCGCTCGGGCCCGGCGGTCAGCACGGTGACCTCGCCGCCCTCGGCCTCCTTGATCTTCAGGGCCTCCTCGACCGCGCGCTCGTTGATCTCGTCGAGAACGGCGTCGGCGGCCTCGCGGTCCAGGGTGTAGTCACCCTCGGTCAGCTTGCGCTCGGACCACGTGTCAGGAACCTGCTTGATCAGAACGACAATGTTTGTCATGGGTCTGCGTCGACCTCCTGCGTCGGTTTCTCCCACCTTACTGCCCAGTAAGTTGGATTCGGTCTCCCCTACTTTAGCGCTTGCTCGGTCGGCTCTGAACATCGACTACCTCACATAACGGGCACGCCGATCGATCGTCGCGGTCGCCGGCGACGAGCGGTCCGCGCGAACATCGCGGATCGGCGTCCGACCCGACCCACTACTGTCGTGGGGATGACCGAGTCCCACGAGACCCTGGCGCTGACCGGCGAACGAACCGTCCCCGGACTTCCGGAGGAGAACTACTGGTTCCGCCGCCACGAGGTCGCCTACGCCCACATTCTCGACCGGTGTGCCGGGCGGGAGGTACTCGAGGCCGGCTCGGGTGAGGGATACGGTGCCGCGATGCTCGCCGAGGTGGCGCGGTCGGTCGTCTGCGTGGACTACGACGAGTCGGCGGTGGAGCACACCCGTCGCCGCTATCCGGAGCTGATCGTGCACCGGGCCAACCTCATCGATCTCCCGCTCGAGGACGAATCGGTGGACGTGGTCGTGAATTTTCAGGTGATCGAACACCTCTGGGATCAATCAGGATTCATCGCCGAATGCCGACGCGTAATGCGCCCCGGCGGCAGGCTCCTGATCTCGACGCCCAACCGCATCACCTTCTCGCCTGGCCGCGACACCCCGCTCAACCCCTTCCACACGCGTGAACTCGACGCCGGCGAGCTGAGCGAGCTGCTCACCGACGGCGGGTTGCACGTGGAATCGACGTGCGGCATCTACCACGCCGAGAGCCTGCAGGCGCTCGATGCCAAGTGGGGCGGATCGATCATCGACGCGCAGATCGTGCGAGCCCTCGCCGGTGAACCGTGGCCGACCGACCTCGCCGCCGATGTGGCCCGAATCGCGGTCGGCGACTTCGAGATCCGTGACGCACAGGAGGCGGACACCGACATCGACGCGAGCCTGGACCTCCTCACCTTCGCCCGCCGACCGTGAACACCCCGACACCGACGGTGCCCGGCCAGTTCACCATCGTCCTGCACTCCCATCTGCCGTGGCTGGCCAACCACGGGCGGTGGCCGGTCGGCGAAGAGTGGCTCTACCAATCGTGGGCCGACTCGTATCTCCGCGTCGTCGCGATGCTGCGGCGCCTCGCCGAGGACGGCGCCAAAGATCAGCTCTCCCTCGGGGTCACCCCCGTGCTGGCCGCCCAACTCGACGACCCCCACTGCGCCGCGTCGATGTACGAATGGCTCGCGGACTGGCAGCTTCGCGCGACCGACGCGGCTGCCGCGCCGGACCCGACGCGCCGCGAGCTGGGAGTTCGTGAGTTCCGGAACGCGGCGGCGGCGATCGCCGACTTCGAGATGCATTGGCGTCACGGCGCGAGCCCGCAGATCCGGAGCCTCGCGTCGGACGGGGTGATGGAGATCCTGGGCGGTCCGCTCGCCCACCCGTTCGCGCCCCTGCTCGACCCGAGGCTGCGGCAGTTCTCCCTGCGCGAAGGCCTCGCCGACGCTCGGGACCGGTGGGCGCGAAAGCCGACGGGCATCTGGGCACCCGAGTGCGCTTTCGCGCCGGGGATGGAACTCGACTATGCGACGAACGGCGTCGAGCACTTCATGGTCGACGGCCCGACACTGCGCGGCGACACCGCGCTCGGCCGACCGGTCGGCGACACCGATGTCGTCGCGTTCGGGCGGGATCTGACCATCAGCTACCGGGTGTGGTCTCCGAAGTCCGGCTACCCGGGGCACCCGATGTACCGCGATTTCCACACCTACGACCACCTCACCGGCCTCAAACCGGCACGCGTCACCGGCCGATCCGTCTCGTCGGCGGACAAGAAGCCCTATGACCCGGAGCGCGCGGACCGCGTGATCGACAGGCACGTGGACGATTTCGTCGACCACGTGCGACGACGACTCGTCGGCGAGTCGGAGCGGATCGGCCGGCCGGCACTCGTGGTGGCCGCGTTCGACACCGAGTTGTTCGGCCACTGGTGGCACGAGGGTCCGATATGGCTGGAGCGGGTGCTGCGCCGGCTGCCCGAGGCCGGGATCCGCGTCGGAACACTCGCAACCGCCCGGCGCGACGGGTACGTCGGCTCCCCTGTCGACCTCCCCGCGTCGTCGTGGGGTTCCGGCAAGGACTGGCGGGTCTGGAACGGGCCGCAGGTCGAGCACCTGGTGCGGCTGAACGCCGAGGTCACCGAGACGGCGCTCGAGGCGGTCAACAAACTGATCGAACCGGCCGGTCCGCGCCACCCCAGCGGATATCGCGGCGGGCGCAATCGCGTCGCCGACCAGATCGTCCGGGAAACACTCCTGACGGTGTCGTCGGACTGGCCGTTCATGGTCTCCAAGGACACCGCGGCGCACTACGCTGTCGAGCGTGCGCACAAACATGCGCATGCGACCCGCGAGATCTGCGACGCTGCACTGCGCGGTCGGGTGGGACCGGCCGAGAGGCTGGCCCACAACTGGTCACAGGCCGACAACCTGTTCGCAGGTCTGGACGCGCGGCGGCTCCACACCGCCGCCCTACCGAGCGACACCGGCAGTTGAGCGCGATGGGGGATGGCTGATGAGGGTGCTGATCGTCTCGTGGGAGTACCCACCGGTGGTGGTCGGCGGCCTGGGCCGACACGTCCATCACCTGACCACCGAACTCGCCGCGCAGGGCCACGACATCGTCGTCCTCACCCGGCGGGCGACGGGTACCGACGCTGTCAGCCATCCGACCACGGACACGCGGCGCGAGGGCGTCCGGATCATCGCCGCCGCCGAGGATCCACCCGAGTTCGAGTTCGGCCGCGACATGATGGCATGGACACTGGCGATGGGCCACTCGTTGATCCGGTCGGCGCTGAGATCATTGGGCGGACAACGTGACCCGGCATCGGGGCCGCCGTGGGAACCCGATGTGGTCCACGCCCACGACTGGCTCGTCGCCCACCCGGCGATCGCACTCGCGGAGTTCTTCGACGTACCCCTCGTGTCCACCATCCACGCCACCGAGGCAGGCCGGCACAGCGGCTGGGTCAGCGGTCCCACCAACCGGCAGGTGCACTCGGTGGAATGGTGGCTGGCGCACGAATCCGATTCGCTCATCACGTGTTCGGCATCGATGCGCGACGAGGTCACCCAGCTCTTCGGCCCGGAGATCTCCGACGTGTCGGTCATCCACAACGGCATCGACATCCGCACGTGGCCGTTCGCCCCCCGCCCCGCGAGATCGGGCCGACCACCCGAACTGCTGTTCGCCGGCCGGCTCGAGTACGAGAAGGGCATCCAGGATCTGATCGCCGCCCTCCCACGCATCCGCCGCAGCCACCCCGGAACGACGCTCACCATCGCGGGTGACGGCACCCAGCAGGAGTGGTTGCTCGACGAGGCCCGCCGCCATCGGGTCGCGAAATCCGTCCGGTTCCTCGGCGCCCTCGGCCACGACGACCTGGTGGCGCTCATGCATCGCTGCGACGCGATCGTGCTCCCCAGCCGCTACGAACCCTTCGGCATCGTCGCACTGGAAGCGGCCGCGACCGGCATCCCGCTGATCGTGTCCACCGCGGGCGGCCTCGGTGAGGCGGTGTCCGACCCGACGACCGGCCTCACCTTCTCCCCCGGCGACGTCGCCGGACTCGCCGACGCCGTCCGAACCGGACTGGGCGACCCGGCGGCCGCCGCCGTCCGCGCCCGACGCGCCCGGGAGCGACTCACGGTCGACTTCTCGTGGACGGAGGTCGCCGACCGCACCGCGGCCGTGTACCTCGCTGCCAAACGGCGGGTCCGTCATCCCGTCGGCCGACCGCAGATTCCGGAACGCCCGTTGCCCGAGCGGGATCCGGCACAATCGGTGTAGCGCCCGAGAAACCGAACAGGCCAGAAACCGAACAGGCCGGAAGCCGAGCAGAGGAGACGTTGTGCGCAGCCCCATCTTCGATCAGGTCAACCAGGAGAAGCAGAGCTCCGCGCGGTGGACGATGCAGTCGAGCAAGATGCTGCGCGTCGGATTCGGTCCCGAAGCCCTCGCGGCGAAGGGGGCGATGGTCGCCTATCAGGGGCAGTTCGACTTCGCCCACGAAGGCTCCGGCTCGGTCTCGAACTTCCTGAAGAAGGCGGTCACCAACGAGGGCGGCCAGTTGATGCGGGTCCGCGGGCAGGGTGAGGTGTTCTTCGCCAAGGCCAACAGCGACGTGTTCACGATCGACCTGGAAGGCGACGCGATCACCATCAACACGGCCAGCCTGCTGGCCTTCGACGCCTCGCTCGACTGGAAGATCACCTCGATCGGCAACGCCGGGATGCTCGCCGGCGGGCTGTTCAACCTGACCCTGTCCGGCCAGGGCACCGTCGGGATCGCCAGCGACGGCCCGCCGATGATCCTGGACTGCTCGGTGCAACCCACCTTCGTCGACCCCCAGGCGGCCGTGTGCTGGTCGGCCAACCTCACCCCGGGGGTCAAGAACGATTTCAAGATGGGATCCCTCATCGGCCGCGGTTCGGGCGAGTCGTTCCAACTGGCGTTCCACGGTCCGGGATTCGTCGTCGTACAACCGAGCGAGGGAGTCGCCGCCGCGGCGACCCGCTGACCGGGGATCGCGCGAGTCAGGGTTCGCGCGGCCCGGTGCCCCTGCGCGATTCGGCCTTCTTGCGCTCGATGTCGGCGAGGGCACGTTCGAGTTCGGCGCGCTCTTCCGCGTTGTGCGCCCAGTCGTCCTTGCGGTTCTTGACGACCCGGGCGGGTGCGCCCACCGCGATCGAGTAATCCGGGATCACGCCACGCACCACCGCATGCGAGCCGAGCACGCAGCCGCGTCCGACGATCGTGTTGCGCAACACCGACACCTTGGCCGCGATCCAGGTGTCCGGGCCGATGCGCACGGGCCCCTTGACGATGCCCTGGTCCTTGATCGGCAGCGTGATGTCGTCCATCTTGTGGTCGAAGTCGCAGATGTAGCACCAGTCGGCGACGAGCGTCGATCCGCCGATCTCGAGGTCGAGGTAGGAGTTCACGACGTTGTTGCACCCGAACACGGTCTTGTCGCCGATCCGCAGGCTGCCCTCGTGACAGCGGATCGAGTTCCCGTCGCCGATGTGGACCCACCGGCCGATCTCGAGCCGCGACATCTGCGGCGTCGCGTGGATCTCGACGTTGCGTCCGAGGAAGACCATGCCACGCAACACGATGTGCGGGTTCGCCATCCGGAATCGGGCCAGCCGGTAATAACGCACCAGATACCACGGGGTGTATGCCCGATTGCGCAGTACCCACCGCAGCGAGTCACGGGTGAGGAACCGGGCCTGCGCCGGATCGCGTCGACGGCCCGCACGCCATCGGGAGCGGTACGAGGCGTTCCACATCGTGGTCATGACGACAAACCCTAATCGAGTCGAATTCGCCCCCACGTTAGGCTCTGAGACTGGCACGTCGACCGACGGGGTGCACCGCGACCAGAACAGGAGCGCCGATGGCTGCAGCAGGCCGGCGACGAGGAACCCGCCGTCGACTGCCCGCGACAGTTCTGCTGAGTGTGCTGGCCGTACTGGTGGCCGCCTGCTCGGACGGCCAGGTCGACGTCCGTTCGGTGGCGAGCGCGGGCTGGTCGAGCTTCGGCGGCAACGCCGCCAACTCGAACTTCGCCTATCCCACGGTGCCCGACGACCTCGAGCTGAGCTGGACGCGCCCGACGGGTGGACCCGTCACGGCGCCGGTCACGATCTCCGGGAACGCCAACGTGGGTGTCACGTCGAACCCCGCGAACGGATGTAACCTGCTGGTCCTCGACCCGCGCAACGGCCGCAAGAACTTCTGCAAACGGATGCGTCCCGGCATCGAGGTCAACGCGATGCTCGTGGACCAGTTCGATCAGCCCTACGTCGGCGAGGAGACGATGTTCCTGGCGTTCAACGCCGGTGGGGCGATCCGTTGGCGGATGCCGGTGATCGGCGTCCCGCTGTCGGCGAAGTTCGCTGCTCCCGGTGAGGTGCTCGTGGCGACCACGCAGGGACAGCTGCTGCTGCTGAACTCACAGACCAGCGAATTCACCGCCCCCGAGGTCCGGCTGCGCGCCGACGCGAACCCCGACGACCCGACCTTCGGGTTCGGCGAGTGTGTGACCAACGGCCCACGCTGCGCGATCCCGGCCCCGCCCGCGGTCGACGTCGACAACGAGCGGTTCTTCCTGAATTTCTGGCCGCAGGGCGCGATCGCGTCACAGGTCCGGGCGATGAGTTACGCGGCGGACGACGGAAACCGCACGATGCGTGAGATCTGGCACGCCGATCTGCCCGGAGGCGTGATCGGTGCGCCGACCTTGTCCGCGGACGGTTCGACGGTGTACGCGTTCACCCGTCTCGGCCAGATCGTGGCGCTGGACGCCGAGTCGGGCGACACCCGATGGACCTACGACAACGGCGGGCACGGATTCGCGACGATGAGCGTGTCACCGGACGGGCTGATCATCCCGACCGGGGTTCTCGGCGCGCCGCTGACCTTGCTGCGCGATGCCGGTGACCGCGCCGAACAGGTGTGGCAGCGCGACGATCTCGCGGTCGTCAGCCTCTCCACCCTCACCGACGCCGGAACCGCGTGGACGGTGGTGCGCGACGCCGGGGCGGACACGTTGTCGCTCACCGAGGTGTCGACCGAGGACGGCGCGACCACGCGGACGTTGCCGCTGCCGGAGTCCGTCGGCTTCGCCACCGGTGTCGCCGTCTCACCGTCCGGGCAGGTCGCCACCGCGACCAACATCGGCAAGGTGTACTTCTTCGACAGCAGAGAAGCGATCGAGAGCAGGTAGCCGCCTCACAGGGGTTCCTGCGCGGCCTCCGGCGTGAGCAGGAACAGTCCGGCGATCAGGCCGTCGGTGTCGTAGGCGACCCGCATCGTGGTCGCTCCCGCCTCCTGCTCGATCGGCACGTCGACCACCGTGTGCAGCCCGTGCAGTCGTACGAACGGCGTGCCGCTGGACTCGACCTCACCACCGAGGGCGATCACCGAGGCCCACGCATCGGCAAGGCCGGAGTCGTCGAGCGCACGCGCCATCGTCGGGTTGAATCTCGATGCGACAGTTGACCATTGTCCTGTCCGCAACTTGTCCAGCAGATCGTCGGCCATGATCTCGGCGCTGGGGATCGGTGTTCTGGTCATCGGTTCTCCTGTTCTCGGGTCGATGGGTTTGCCGAAGCGTTGGAACGCCGCCTGTCGCGTGGTGCCGACGACGTCGCCGATCTCCTGCCACGTGCAGCCCCACTCTCGTGCGTGGCGTGCCGTCGCGCTGAGCAACTCCTCGGCCCGCCGCCCGAGTTGCAGGGCGTCGTACACCTTCGTCAATGCGGCGTCGCGGGAGTCGGCACCCCCGGCGGCGATGCTGCGCGCGAACTGCTGCACCTGGTTCGCCAGATCGTCCACCTCGGTCATGTGTAAAGGATGCATTGACAACACGTTCCTGTCAAGGCCACCTTGACGCCGGCCCGCCGGGGGATCCCGGGCGCTACGGCACCCGGACCCCGGGTTCGCAGATCAGGGCGACCCCCTTGCGGCCGATCCTGGTCAGGACCAGCGCGAGCGGACGTGAGCCCTTGGGTTTCAGGCGTTTCCGGAGCCGATCGGGATCGATGTCCAGGCCCCGGACCAAGATCTCCAGCGAACCGCAGTCCAGCGCGGTCAGACGCTTGCGCAACTCCTTGTCGGCGACACCGGCGACCTCGAGGACGCGAAACCCCCGCTCACCGGGCGGCACCGTGTCGCCGGTGAGGTAGGCGATCCGCGGATCGAGTTGCCACAACCCGTGCCGGTGGGCAAAGTTGCGGACCAGCCCGGCGCGGACGATGGCACCGTCCGGGTCGATGATCCACTCCCCGACCTCGCCGACGGCGACATCGTCGGGCTCGTGGTCGGTGACATCGAAGGACCGGACCGAGCCGTCGGCGTCGGTGCGCAGGACCGTCGCGCGCTGTGCCGGCTCGCCGTCGCGTTCGGTCCACAGACAGGCCTCGCGAACCGCCCCGTCGAGCGAGGTGATCTGCACTTGTCCGACGAACCCGTAAGTATCACGGAACATCCGATAGTCCAGTCCCGGAGCGCATTTCACCGCTGCGGGCCGACCGGAGCACACGTCGAGGAGATCGAGGAGGGGCGGCGTCAGCTGATCGAGGCGGAACACTCGTGACGATCCCGCCCGGCGCCCGGGGTCGGCGAGGACGATGTCGGCGCTCGACGTGGACGTGAGTGCGTCGGCGGCCAGCAACGTCGCCCGACCTCCGTCGAGTGCGGTGTTGTGCCGGGCCATCGCGAGCCGCACCCGATCCACGTCGCTGCCGATGACGCCCGAAATTCCCTCCTGGCGAGACAGTTCCATCAGCTCGGCGCCGATCGAGCAGGTGAGGTCGTGGACGACGGCGCCCGGGAGACGTGCGCTGATCTCCTCGGCCCGGCGCCGCGCCACAGCCGACGGCGTGGCCTGCTGCAGCGCGTCGTCGGTGAACAGCATGTCGTCGGCCGCACGGAGTTTCGCTCGCCCACGACGACGACAGAGGATCGTCTCGACCACCGCACCGTCGTGCGGCGCGCATCGGCTCCGGACGTGGCCGATGTCGGCGAGTATCGACGACGCGCTGAAGTCCAGCCGCGCCGCGTCGTCGAGCGCGTCGAGCCCCTGCGGAGTCCGCAGGAAGGTGACGTCGTCGAGCGTGAATCGGTATCCCATCGCGGTCCATCTTGCTCATGCGTCACCGATCCCGTCGACTGGGTCCCGTATCCCGTCGACTGGGCGCTGATTCTCGTTGACTGGGCGCCACGACGTCGACGACAGGCTCACGATCTCGACGCGCGCGAACCGACGCACACCCACTCGACCACATTCGGCACCCACTCGACCACATTCGACGCCCAGTCGACCAGATACAGGGCACAGTCGAAGGAAAGTAGCGCACAGTCGACGAGTTGACGAGTTAGGTTAGCCTAAGGCAATATCTCGGGCTGTGAAGAGAACAGCGATCGCACTATTGATCGGCGCCGGATGCGCCGGAGCCGGACTCGCCGCCGGGGCGGGGCATGCCCACGCCGAGGTCGAGGACGGGACATACAACCTCTGCATCCAGACCCGCTATGGGAGCTCCGTGGAGGAGCGTTGCGGGGAATACCGGGTCGAGGGAGATTTGCTCATCGGCTCAGCCGGGACACCGCTGACGCTGGTCGACACCCCGACCGGTGGGTACGCCGACATCGAACCGGTCAGCCGGATCACGCTGATCAAGACCGACGACGGGTACAAGGCCATCAACTCGGTACTCGGCATCCCGGTCGCGACCTCGACGTTCAACCCCGTCGAGAACTGAACTCGCCCAACCGAACCCCACGTGCGCACCGCACGTGGGGTTCGTTTCATCCTCAGGCGCCCGGCTTGATCCCGGTGACGATCGCGTTGTAGAAGAACTTGGGCGGCACCACTTTCCGCAGCACCTTCTCGTCGAGCCAGGACAGCCGCTTCCAGCCGTTGAACGCGAACATCGCCCAGCCCCACCCGAGCTTCTCGGGCGGGACGGCCGCCTCGAAGGTCCGCACCGGCCATCCGAGCATGGCGGCGGCGAGTTCCTCTGTCGCAGTCCCCACCTGGGTGGCGCCGGCACTGCGCGCCATCCGCTCCAGTTCTGCGGGATCGAAGGTGTGGATGTCGACAACGGCCTCCAATGCCGCCGCCCGCGACGACTCGTCGAGTTCCTCCTGCGGCCGCCGCCAGGACTGCAACGGGCCGACCTTGGTGACCTTGGTCGTCGCCGCCCAGGTCGCCCGGCTCATCCACCGTGCATAGAAGTCGCCGATCGTGGTCGGCTCGCCGGCGAACACGAAACGTCCGCCCGGCTTGAGCACGCGGAGCACCTCGCGCAGCGCCTGCTCGACGTCCGGGATATGGTGCAGCACAGCATGTCCGACGACCAGGTCGAAGGTGTTGTCGTCGTATGGGATCTTCTCGGCGTCGGCGACGCGACCGTCGACATCGAGTCCGAGATTCTCGGCGTTGCGGAGCGCGACCTTCACCATGCCCGGCGACAGATCGGTGACCGACCCCTTCTTCGCGACGCCCGACTGCATGAGGTTCAGCAGGAAGAAGCCGGTGCCGCAACCGAGTTCCATCGCACGCTCGTACGGGAGCGGCTGATCGGCGGCGACGGCGTCGAAACGACCACGGGCGTAGTCGATGCAGCGCTCGTCATAGGAGATCGACCATTTGTCGTCATAGGTCTCGGCCTCCCAGTCGTGGTACAGCACCTGCGCCAGCTTGGAGTCCGCCAACGCCGCCTTCACCTGCTCTTCGGTGGCATGCGGGTTGGGTTCGGGATCGCTTCCCGGCGTCGTGTCACCCGGTGTCGTGTTACCCGGAGTCATGTTCGTCGTCATCTGCGGCTACTTCCTGATGGTCGGTACTGGGCGATGGCGTGCGTTCACTTGCCGGTGAACTGCGCCTTGCCGGGTCCGTTCTCGACGAACGACGTCATGCCGATCGCCCGATCCTCGGTGGCGAACAGGGCGGCGAACAGCTGTTCCTCGATCTTGAGGCCGGTGGCGAGGTCCACACCGAGACCCTGATCGACGGCTTTCTTGCCGGCCGCCAGCGCGATCGACGCCGCGTTGGCGAACTGGTCGGCCCAGGCGACCGCCGTGTCGTAGACGTCGTCGGGTGCGACGACCTCGTCGACGAGCCCGATCTCCAGCGCCTCGGCTGCAGCGACGAAACGCCCGGTGAAGATCAGGTCCTTCGCCTTCGCCGGACCCACCAGCCGGGCGAGACGCTGCGTGCCGCCACCGCCGGGGATGACACCGAGCAGGATCTCGGGCACACCCAGTTTCGCGTTGTCGCCGGCGATGCGTCGGTCGGCACCCAGGGCGACCTCGAGCCCGCCGCCGAGCGCGTAGCCCGTGATCGCGGCGACGGTCGGCTTGGGAATCTCCGAGATGGCGCCGAGCGCCGACTGCAGCCGGCCTGCGACCTTGCTCATCTCGGCGTAGGTCATGTCGTTCATCTCTTTGATGTCGGCACCCGCGGCCAGCACCTTCGGGCCGCCGTAGATCACGACGGCCTTGATGTCGTCGCGCACGGTCGCCTCGTCGGCCGCGGCAGCCAGCTCGGTCTGCACCTGCCGGTTCAGCGCGTTCATCGGCGGGCGGTTCAGCAGGATCGTGCCGACCCCGGGATGATCATCGGATGTCTCGAGCGTGACGAACTCAGCCATGGTGCGAAGGCTACCGTTTGCCCGGCCCGCCCGGCTGTCCAGGCCATACAGTTGTGGCATGGCCCAGGCCTCGAACGATGCGGGTGAGCCGATCGAACTGCAGGTCGGCGATCGAGCGATCCGACTGTCCAGTCCCGACCGCGTCTACTTCTCCGAACGCGGCGAGACCAAACGCGACCTCGCCGAGTACTACCTGGCGGTCGGTGACGGGATCGTCCGCGCGCTGCGCGACCGGCCGTGCATGTTGCATCGCTTTCCCAAGGGTGTCGACGGGAAGAAGGTGCACCAGAAGCGCATCCCGGCGGGGGCGCCGGACTGGCTCGAGACCGTCGAACTGTGGTTCCCACGCTTCGGCCGGACCGCCGACGAACTGTGTGTCACCGAACTCGGCAGTGTGATCTGGGCGGTCCAGATGTCGACCGTCGAGTTCCATCCCTGGAACTCCCGCCGCGACGATCCGGAGTCACCCGACGAGTGGCGCATCGACCTCGATCCGATGCCCGACTGCCCGTTCTCGCGCATCCAGCGCGTCGCGCACGTGGTCGACGAGGTCCTCGACGAACTCGGTATCCGCGGCTTCCCGAAGACCTCCGGTGGCCGCGGCCTGCACATCTACGTCCGGATCGAACCCGAGTGGGGATTCCCCCAGGTGCGCCGCGCGGCGCATGCGTTCGCCCGCGAGGTCGAACGTCGCGCGCCTGACGACGTCACCACCACGTGGTGGCGCAAGGACCGAGATCCGGCAGCCGTGTTCGTCGACTACAACCAGAACACCCGCGACCACACCATGGCGTCGGCGTACTCGGTCCGGGGCAATCCGCGTGGCACGGTGTCCGCACCCATCCGGTGGTCCGAGATCGACGACATCGCACCGGACGATTTCACCATCGCGACGATGCCCGCCCGGTTCGCCGAGGTCGGTGATCTGCACGCGGAGATCGACGATGTCGCCTACCGCCTGGACACGTTGCTGGACTGGGCCGATCGCGACGACATCGGCGCGGAGGACGCCGAGGACGCCGAGGACGTCATCGATATGGATCAGTGATCTCGCGCAAGCTGATCAGGGCCGCACGCATGTCGTCGAACCGACTCGCGCCCAAGTACTCCCGCCACTCCGATTCCACGACCTCGACCTCGCGCGCGGCCAGGGCGCACAACGCGACCGCGCGATCGCTCAACGTCACCAGCCGTGCTCGGCCGTCGGACGGATCGGGCACCCGCCGCAGATACCCGGCCGCCTCCAGCTGGTCGACGAGCCCGCCGGCCGTCTGCTTGGTGACGCCGGTCTGTTCGGCCAGGTCGGTCAGCCGCATCGGCTCGGGCGCCAGACGCTGCAGGAGTCGCGCCTGCGCGAGCGTGATGTCACCGGCGCCCACCTCGGCCATCCGCGACATCACCCGCTGCTCTGTGGCCCGATGCGCGATGAACATCAGGACCCCGGTCGGCGGCTGATCGTCGGTCATCTCGTTGACTTTAGTACGTCTCCCTGACTAAAATAGTCAGCTATCCTGACCAATCGGGTCGGGCCGGTCGGCCGCCACGCAGACTGGCGTCGCCACGCCGAGCACACGGAGGCACGCCATGGATTCCGACACGATCTGGCGCCACGTGGACGAGCAACGACTCGACGTCGCCGATCTCCTCGACACCCTCACCGATGACCAGTTCGCCACCGGATCACTGTGTGTCGGTTGGTCGGTGCGCGACGTCGCGGTTCACCTGACACAGGCGCACATGCCGCCGACGCGCGTGCTGGGTGCGATGGCGCGTTCGGGATTTCGGTTCAACACCATGGTGCATCGCTGTGCGGTCGACGACCCGACCCCGGCGCGCGAAGCCGCCGACAAGCTCCGCGCCATGGTCGGGTCGCGACGTCACGCGCTGGGCACCACCGAGATGGAACCGCTGCTCGATGTACTGATCCACGGTCAGGACATCGCGGTCCCCGTGGGGATCAGCCGGCCGATGCCATCCGACGCGGCAGGCGCGGTCGCGCAGCGACTGTGGTCGATGCGATTTCCGTTTCGTCCCCGGCGCGACCACGAGGGCGTACGTTTCATCGCCACCGACGCCGACCTCGAGTTCGGAGCGGGGCGGCCCGTCGAAGCCCCGATTCGCGACATCGTCATGCTCTTCGCGGGCCGCGCGGCCGCGGCCGGAGTCCTCGCGCACCTGGATTCGTCACCGCGTTGACGTTCGGTGCTCGACGCCACAGACCGAAAGACGAGCAACGACTCAGACCGCTCAACGACTCAGACCGGGAACCTCACGGTCGGCGATGACGGCGAAGTATCGATCCGATCCGTCGAACTTGAGTCCCGCGAGGCCCGCTCCGGGCGTCACGGAGGGTTCGATCGTCTCGACGTGGCGTTCGGCCGCCAGCGCCGCGGCGGCGGTGTCGAAGTCGGCGAGATGAGTCAACTGCGACCACGTGGGCGGGAGCAGCGCGTGCTGGTCGGCGGCCCAGGCCTCCAGGGCTGCCGCCGGTGTGTCCCAGCGGGCCACCTCGGCTTCGGTGGTCTTGTCGTCGGCGGCCTGCCCGTCCGGCAGGGCGGCGAGGAAGAACCGGGTGTCGTAGCGGCGCTTCTCGAAGATCGGGGTGATCCAGTGCGCCAACGGGCGCAACAGATCTGCCCGCAGACTCAAGCCGGCGTCACGCAGGAACCGCGCGAAGGACAACGACTTGTCGACGAGTTGGTCACGCTCGGTCGTGTAGACGCCCGGGTCCGGGAACGAACCGTCCGATCGGGTGGCCAGCAGGACGCCGCATTCCTCGAAGGTCTCGCGCACCGCGGCACAAACGAGCGCCTGCGCGGTGTGCTCGTCGGTGTGGAAGGCCTCGGCCCACCAGGCGGGAGGCGGCCCGGTCCAGGCGATGTCGGCGTCGGCGTCGCGCCGGTCGACCCCGCCGCCGGGAAACACCGTGACACCACCGGCGAACGCCATCTGACGCACCCGGCGCTGCAAGAACACCTCGATCCCGTCGGGCGTGTCCCGGACCAGCACCACGGTGGCCGCGTCGCGCAGCGGGGCGGGCTCGGTCTGCGATGTGCTCATGGGTCTCCTGTCCGACGGCGATCCCACCGAGGGTAACGCTCGTCGGTCACCCCGCTGCGCGGCGATGCCCACCCGGCCGTCGCACCCGTCGGGCGAAGTACCGACCGCCCGGCCGGCTGAGGGTGATCCGCTGCCGGAACGCCGTCGACAGGTTCTCGCTGGTCAGCACGTCGTCGAGCAGCCCTTGCGCGACCACCTCACCCTCGGACAGCAGCATCGCGTGGGTGAAGCCGTCCGGGATCTCCTCGACGTGATGGGTCACCAGCACCATCGCCGGCGACTCCGGGTCCGTGGCGAGGCGACCGAGCCGGTCGACGAGTTCCTCGCGACCGCCGAGGTCGAGGCCGGCGGCCGGCTCGTCGAGCAGGAGCAGTTCGGGATCGGTCATCAGGGCCCGCGCCACCATCACCCGCTTGCGTTCACCCTCCGACAGGGTGCCGAAGGTCCGGTCGGCGAGATGCTCGGCACCCATCGACTCCAGCGAGTCGACCGCCTGCTCGCGGTCGACCTCGTCGTAACTCTCCCGCCAGCGTCCCATCACCGAGTATCCGGCCGAGATCACCACGTCGGTGACGATCTCGTCCGGCGGCACCCGCTCCACGAGCGCCGAACTCGCCACCCCGATCCGCGTGGAGAGTTCCCGCACCTCGACCTTGCCCAGGCGTTCGTTGAGGATGAACGCGGCGCCTGCCGTCGGATGCTCCTGCGCCGATGCCAGCCGCATCAAGGACGTCTTGCCGGCGCCGTTCGGTCCGATGACCACCCAGCGTTCGTCGAGTTCGACCTGCCAGGACACGGGGCCCACCAGGGTGTTCCCCCCACGCACGAGCGTGACGTCGCGGAAGTCGACCAGGAGGTCGGGATCGGATTCGTACTCGTCTGCACCGGCCGGATCACTCGCGTTCGTCACCCCCCTATCGTGCACCACGAAGCGGGCCCGCGCGCCAACCGGGACGACACGTGCTCAGGGAGAAGGGAATACGCTGCGCACCACGCGCCTTGAGGAGAACATGAGTGTTGAGTTGTCCATTCTCGATCTGGCGCAGGTCGGTTCCGGCGAGACGGTCGGCGAGAGCTTCGCCGCGAGCGTCGACATGGCGCAGCATGCCGAGAAGTGGGGTTACCGGCGCATCTGGTACGCCGAGCACCACAACATGTCGAGCATCGCGTCGGCGGCTCCGGCGGTGCTGATCGCCCACGTCGCCGCCCACACCGACTCCATCCGGCTCGGTGCCGGCGGGGTGATGCTGCCCAATCACTCGCCGCTGGCCATCGCCGAACAGTTCGGCACCCTCGCCGAGTTGCACCCGGGCCGGATCGACCTCGGCCTCGGCCGGGCACCCGGCGGCGACCAGAACACCTTCGCGGCCCTGCGCCGGACGATGGCGTCGGCGGATCGATTCCCCTCCGACGTGCTCGAACTCCAGGGTTACCTGCGTGGCGCATCGCGCGTCGAGGGTGTCAGCGCGACCCCCGGAGCGGGCACCGACATCCCGCTCTACATCCTCGGCTCGTCCTTGTTCGGCGCCCAGCTGGCCGCGGCACTCGGACTGCCCTACGCGTTTGCCTCGCACTTCGCCCCGCAGGCCCTGGAAGAAGCTGTTGCGCTGTACCGCAGGGAGTTCCAGCCGTCACAGCAGCTGGATTCCCCGTATGTGATCGCAGGTGTGTGCGCCATCGCCGACGACGACGAGGAGGTCGCGCAGGAGCAACTCCGCAAGGCCAAGCGCGCTCGGGTCAATGCACTGTTCGCCCGTGATCGTCGCTTCACCGACGAGGAGGCCGACATGATCCTGGACATGCCGCAGGGCCGCCAGATCGACGCGATGATGACCTACGCGGGGATCGGGACACCGACTCAGGTCGACGACTATCTCCAGTGGTTCGCCGGGCATGCGCAGGCGGACGAGCTGATCGTCGCGTCGATCGCACCCGACCGGGACGTGTGGCTGAACACCCTGGGTCTCATCGCGCCGGCGCGGTCGCTGTCGTCTGCGGACTGAACGGCACGTCGGTACGCCGGTTCCACCTCGGGAGAACAGCCGTCACCGACCGGTCCCCCATGACCCGAATCCGCCCGGTCGACAGTGCGCGTGACCACGGCAACTGCCCACGGTGCCAGGCGATGAACGCCGCCGAGTCGGCGATTACCTCGGCGGCCGGATCCCCTCCGGGGTCGGAGTAACACACTTCCGCATCACCGGCGTCGACGAGCAACCAGTAGTAGCGATTTCCCATCGGCTGGTCGGGGAAGCAGAACGCGACCACGGTGCGCGCACGGGGCAACTGTGTGGTGTCGAGCTGGGCGTGGCACCAGGCCCACAACGCGAACCCGGGATCGGTCATCTCCGGACCGATCTCCACCCAACGCTCTCCCCACCGCCCGAACTCGTCGAGTACCGTCGCGAGGTCGCGGCCGGCGTCGGTCAACGTATACGTCGATCCCCGTCCCACCTGTTTCGGTGTTCGGGCCAGCACGCCGAACCGTTCGAGTTGTGCGAGCCGGGTGGCCAGTACCGACCGCGACATCTGCGGGACACCGTGCGCGATGTCGGTGAAGGTGTCGGCGCCCATCATCACATTGCGGATGACCAGCGGCGTCCAGCGCTCCGCGAGGATCTCGGACGCCCGCGCGATCGGACAGTACTGGCCGTAGCTGCGCACCCCTCCATCGTCGCGAGGCGATGCGGGTGCAGGCAAGCCCGAGGGGTGCCGGAGTTCGATTCTCGGTCTTGGGTCTGCGGTGTTCGAGGGGGACGCTGGTCCCATGAGCAAGGCCCGTACCGGTCAGATCGGTGATGCCGCCGCCGAGATCTACGAGGAGTTCTTCGTGCCCGCGCTGTTCGACCAGTGGCCACCACGACTCCTGGACAAGACGGGGGTACGCCGGGGCGAGCAGGTATTGGACGTGGGCTGCGGCACCGGCGCGCTGACCCGCGAGGCGCTGGCATGGGTCGGCGCCGTGGGGTCGGTTGCGGCCCTCGATCCGAACGACGGGATGCGGGCCGTCGCGGGGCGCATGTGCCCCGGGGCCTTGCTCCATGCCGGTGTCGCAGAAGACCTTCCGTTCGCCGACGACTCGTTCGACCGGGTGGTGAGTCAGTTCGTGTTGATGTTCTGCACCGACCGTCGGCGGGCGGTGGCACAGATGGCCCGGGTTCTCCGTCCGGGCGGCACCCTCGGCATCCTCACGTGGGCGCAGGTGGCGGAGAACCCGGGCTACGACGCGATGGCGACACTGGTGCGCCGGCTGTTCGGCGACGTGCAGGCCGATGCACTCCTTGCGCCCTTCGTGATCGGCACACCTGAGCTGCTCCGCGACGAACTCGCGGACGCGTTCTCCGAGGTGGAGATCGTCCGGCTCGACGGAGAGGCCTGTTTCCCGTCGGTCGAGGCCTGGGTCCGGACCGATGTCAAGGGCTGGACCCTCGGGGATCTGATCGACGACGACCAGTACGAGCACCTGCTGCGGGCGGCCGCGCGCGAACTGGCGGTCTTCGCGGGAACCGATGGCGTTGTGCGGTTTCCCGCGCCCGCGCTCGCGGCGGTGGCCCGTCAACCGGTGTGACGGCCGTGAGTCCCCACCTCAGGCGCGAGGCGGAAGTCGGCGAAGTCGAAGCCGGGGGCGACGATGCAGCTGACCAGTGACGGTTCGTCTCCGGCAGGTCGCGCTCGCTGCCACGTCTTCGGCGGTACCAGGGCCTGCGGTCGGTGACCGGCCTCCACGTCGGGGCCGACTGTCACCGCCGCGGGCGCTCGAGGTTCCGGTCCGTCGCCGCCGAGTTCGAGCATGACCGGGGCGCCACGATGGAACAGCCACAGTTCGGCGCCTCGCACGGTGTGCCACGCCGACTGCTCGCCGGGCAATAACAGGAAGTAGATCGCGGTGGCGGCGACACGATCGCCGGAGAAGTCCGGCGGCAGCGCTGCCCCGGGTATCGTCACGGCGCTCCGCCAGGTCTCCGAGTACCAACCGCCCTCCGGGTGCGGCGTCAGGTGGAGGTCACGCGCCCAGTCCGGGAGCCGGTCGTCGGTCATCTGTCCGTCACCTCGGCGATCACCGTGACCGAGCCCGGAGCGATCTCGGTGAACCCGGCGTCGCGCACGGCGATAGCCGCGCCCCGGGCGTCCGCCTTCACGAGATCCACCCATCGCGGCCCCGACGCTTCGCGGACAACGAGAGGACAACCGGCAGAACGCCATTCCCACGCCTGCTCGAGAGTCATCGACTTCACCGCCAGCATCGAGGCGTGACCCACCTGGGCGGCGGCCTTGCCCACCGTCATCGGCAGATCCGGATTCACCCAGAGACAGACACCACCGTCGGGCGCCTGGGTCGACAGGGAACCGTCGAGGTCCGTACCGCCGATCTGCAGCCGGGCGATCCGACGGTCGACGTCGCCGACGCGGCCGGGCACCAGTGCACGTGCCTGCGCCGAGCCGGTGTCGACGGTCAGACCCCAGACCTCCTGCGCCGCAGCCCACTGCGCGCCCCGCGCACGGCGGGCGATCTTGCGGATGCGGGCCCCGCACCACGCGTCCAGGTCCGACACCCACGGCCCTGCGCCGCCCGCGCGATCGTCGAGACAGAGCAGCGCGACCGCACGGGCTGCAGCGGTCAACGCGTCCGCCCGCGCGGGTGGCTGTGACTTCTCGATCCGGATCACCATCTGCATCGCCAGCACGTCACCGGGATCCGCGGGATCGCCGCCACCACCGCGATAGGCGACCAGGCGCCGGTACGCATCCTCGAACGTCCGCTGGGCGTCGGTGTCTAGGTCGGCGTCGGCCGCCCCGGAGAAACCGTCGATCGGATGAGGTGACCGGCCGGTCACATCGCATCACCCCCAGTTCTCGGCCTTCGTCAGGCAGAACGGGTGCCCCGCCGGATCGAGCAGCACCCGCCAGGTCTCCCCCGGCTGCTCCGACGGTACCGTCGCGCCGAGTTCGACGCAGCGGCCTTCCGCGGCCGCGAGGTCGTCGACCGCCAGATCGAAGTGGAACTGCTTGGACCCGTTCGCGTTCGGCCATGCCGGTGGTCGGTGGCCGGGAACCGACCCGAAGCCCAGCGCGGCTCCCTCGGGTCCTTTGAGCATCGCGTAGCCGTCGCCGGCCCCGACGATCTCCCACCCCAGCACGGCCGACCAGAACTCGGCCGAGACACGGGCGTCAGCACAATCGAGTGTCATCATCGCCAGGCTGGCGACAGGTGTGGAAGTGGTCATCGGTCGAGTCCTCTCGGTGCGATCTGATCCACCGATCATCGTCGCTTACCACCGCGGGACACTAGAACGAACGCGACATTTCAGCTGAGCGGCACTCGCCGCATCACCCCGTCCGCGGCGTCGGCGGCCTCGATCTCGTCACGCGTGACACCGAGGATGAACAGGACCGCGTCGAGGAACGGGTGGCTCAGCGCTGCGTCGGCGACCTCGCGCAGGGCGGGCTTGGCGTTGAAGGCGATGCCGAGCCCGGCGACGCTGAGCATGTCGATGTCGTTGGCGCCGTCACCGACCGCGATGGTCTGCTCCATCGGGACGCCGACCTGATCGGCGAAGGCACGCAACGCCTTTGCCTTCCCCGCCCGGTCCACGACGTCGCCGACGACCCGGCCGGTCAGTTTGCCGTCGACGACCTCGAGGGTGTTGGCGCGGACGAAGTCGAGTTCGAGTTCGTGCGCCAGTCCGTCGATCACCTGCCGGAAGCCGCCGGACACGACACCACAGTGATAGCCGAGACGATGCAGGGTGCGGATGGTGGTGCGTGCGCCCGGTGTCAGTTGCAGCGAACTCGCCACGTCGTCGAGCACCCCGGCATCCAGCCCGGCGAGCACGGCCACCCGCT
This sequence comes from Gordonia prachuapensis, assembly GCF_036350515.1. Lineage (NCBI taxonomy): Bacteria > Bacillati > Actinomycetota > Actinomycetes > Mycobacteriales > Gordoniaceae > Gordonia > Gordonia prachuapensis. The sequence goes on from NZ_JAZDUE010000014.1 coordinate 110,321, forward strand.
GGTTCAGCGATTCGGCGAAATCGAGTTCGCCACGCATTGCTGCCTCGGTCACCGCGGCGACCTCGGCTTCACGGCCGGCCCGGGCCGCGAGCATCTCGATGACCTCGCCCTGGATCAGCGTGGAGTCGACGTCGAAGACGATGACCCGCTTGGCCCGCCTGGCCAGTCCGCCCCGCTCCACCGCGATGTCCACGCTGTGGTCGGCGGCCACCACGGCCAGCCCCTTCCGCAGCGCGGCGTCGGCGGCAACGTCGTCGCGGCCGACACTGACCATCAGTTCCAGCCCGGTGAGCGGGTAGTCGGCGACACCGCGGATGGAGTCGATGTTGACTCCCTGGCCCGCCAACTGGCCAGCGAGGGCACGGAAGGCGCGGGCGGTCACGGGACTGCCGAGCACCACCACCGCGTGGCTGGACGGTCGGCGGCCGGCGCTCGCGGCACCGACCTCGACGATCACGTCGATCCCTATCGATGCCATCGCCTGTTCGACGACGTCCTGCAGTTCTTCCGCGTCGCCCGAGGCGGACACCAGCACCCCGAGGGTGAGTCGCCCGCGGATCACCACCTGCTCGACGTCGAGGAGACTGACGCGCTGGCCCGCCAGCGCACCCATCAGCACCGAGGTGACGCCGGGTTTATCCGGCCCGGTGACGGTGATCAGAACTGTGGTGTCGCTCGATTCGTTGACCACGTGTTTCGCGGAGTGCGTGCGCGTCAGCGTGGATCCGGATCCGGCGAACCCTCGTGGTCACCGACCGTCAATGGACTACGCCGCGCGTCTTCCATGTGGCGGTCCTTGCCCGAGTTGTGACCGGCTCCCACGTGCGCCTCGGCACGCATCCGTTCGATCATGTGCGGATAGTGCAGCTCGAACGCCGGTCGCTCCGAGCGGATGCGGGGCAGTTCGGTGAAGTTGTGCCGCGGCGGCGGGCAGCTGGTGGCCCACTCCAGGGAGTTGCCGAAGCCCCACGGATCGTCGACGGTCACGACCTCGCCGTAGCGGTAGCTGCGGAAGACGTTCCACAGGAACGGCAGCGTCGACAGGCCGAGGATGAACGCACCGACCGTGGAGACGATGTTCAGCGTGGTGAACCCGTCGGACGGCAGGTAGTCGGCGTAGCGACGCGGCATGCCCTCGTTGCCCAGCCAGTGCTGCACCAGGAACGTGGTGTGGAAGCCGATGAACGTCAGCCAGAAGTGGATCTTGCCGAGCCGTTCGTCGAGCATGCGTCCGGTCATCTTGGGGAACCAGAAGTAGATGCCGGCGTAGGTGGCGAACACGATGGTGCCGAAGAGCACGTAGTGGAAGTGCGCGACCACGAAGTAGCTGTCGGACAGGTGGAAGTCCAGCGGCGGGCTGGCCAGCAGGACACCGGTCAGGCCACCGAACAGGAAGGTGACGATGAAGCCGACGGAGAACAACATCGGCGTCTCGAACGTCATGTTCCCCTTCCACATCGTTCCCACCCAGTTGAAGAACTTCACACCGGTCGGTACGGCGATGAGGAAGGTCATGAACGAGAAGAAGGGCAACAGCACGGCACCGGTCACGTACATGTGGTGCGCCCACACCGCGACAGACAATGCGGCGATCGCCATCGTCGCGTACACGAGGCCGGAGTACCCGAAGATCGGTTTACGGGCGAACACCGGGAACACCTCGGAGACGATGCCGAAGAACGGCAGCGCGATGATGTAGACCTCGGGGTGGCCGAAGAACCAGAACAGGTGCTGCCACAAGATCACACCGCCATTGGCGGGATCGTAGAGGTGGGCACCGAACTGCCGGTCGACCTCCAGACCCATCAGCGCGGCGGTCAGCAGCGGGAACGCCAGCAGGATCAGGATGCTGGTCACCAGGATGTTCCAGGTGAAGATCGGCATCCGGAACATGGTCATGCCGGGGGCGCGCAGACAGACCACCGTCGTCACCATGTTCACGGCGCCGAGGATGGTGCCGAGGCCGGAGACGCCGAGACCCATGATCCAGAGGTCGGCGCCGATGCCGGGCGAGTGGATGCCGTCGGTCAGCGGGGTGTAGGCCGTCCAGCCGAAGTCGGCGGCGCCGCCCGGGGTCAGGAACCCGGCCAGTGCGACGGACGCGCCGAAGACGAACAGCCAGAAACCGAATGCGTTGAGCCGCGGGAACGCGACGTCGGGCGATCCGATCTGCAGCGGGAGTACGAAGTTGGCGAAGCCGATGACGATCGGGGTCGCGTAGAACAGCAGCATCACCGTGCCGTGCATGGTGAACAGCTGGTTGAACTGCTCGGTCGACAGGAACTGCATGCCCGGGTGAGCGAGCTCGCCACGCATCAGCAGCGCCATCAGTCCGCCGATCAGGAAGAAGGCGAAGCAGGCGGTGATGTACATCATGCCGATCAGCTTGTGATCGGTGGTGGTGATCAGCTTGTAGATGAACGAACCCTTGGGCTGATAGCGCTCCGGAAAGGGACGCTCTGGAGCCACTTGCGTGGTGGGCTGGTCAACCGCGGTCACAGATCCTCCTCGTTGCGCAACCGCCGGGGCTGGTCACCTGCCACTTCCCCACGGTCGCCACATGAACAAAACGAGCGCTGGTAACTGATCCTAAACCCTCATACCGGCGGTGGCCGCATGGGTCCTACGATCCGTCGTAATTGGTTCGCGAACTGCGATGAATCCGCAGTTCAGTACCCTCGCGGGGACCGACGCGCACGGGCTCGCGGGAGGCGTCGAGCGGTGGCCGCCGCGGGCTGCCCGCCCGGCGCGGTCATCGCTGCCGCCGGTGCTAGCGTGATCGCGTGCAACGCAGCGGCGTGACCCCTGTTCCGGCGGCCCGGCGCCGGCTCCCGAACCCTCGGCGGGCAAGGCGGGCGGCAGGTGCCGTCGCATCGGTCGTGGCGTTCGCCGCGCTGGCGGGGTGCGCAGGCGAGCAACCGCTGACGACCCCCGACGGCTCCCCCATCTCCACGGTGACCACACGCGTCGCCGAGGTGAACATCGTCAATGCCGACCGGGACCCGGCGCGCACGTGCCTGGCGCCGACGGCACCCGATCCCGGACAGTCCGACGTCGCGCGCATCGTGGTGACCGACCCCGCCCTGCTCGACGCGATCTGCGCGCTCGGCATCGGACCCAAAGTGGTCGCGGTCGCCGCCGACGCCGGCTCGGTGCCCGCCTACCTCGGGCCCCAGCTCGCCGCGGTACCGACCATCGGGACGACGCCGGACCCGGCAGCTGCGGCCGAGGCCGCTCCCGACATCGTTCTCTCCACCCCACGCTCCGCCGCGTCGGCCGGGGCGTTCGGCGAGACCCGCGCCGTGACCATCTCCGGCGACGGGGACTGGCGGTCGGAGTTCACGGCGGTCGCGGACGCGCTGGGCAGATCATCGAGCGGCGCGCGCCTGCTCGAGGAGTTCGACACGGAGACCCGACGCACCGGGCGCCGGATGGACGCGGCGCACAGTCAGGTGTCACTCGTCCGGTTCACCGGCGAGTCGGAGATGATCGCCGGCACCGACAGCTTCGCGGGGCAGATCCTGGCGTCGATCGGTGTGCAACGTCCGGAGCCGCAGCGCTCGGAAGGTTCGTTCACCGTCACCGATCAGAACTTCACCGACGCCGACGCCGACCTCATCTATGTGAGCTTCCTCGGCGAACGTGGACTCGCGCACGGGAAGGACGTCCTCCTGAGCGATCGGTGGCTGGACATGGGTGCGCCCACGTGGAAGCGGGTGCTCGCCGTCGACGACGCCATCTGGTACGGCGGCGACGGCCTGGCCGCGGCCTGGCTGGTGCTCAACGACGTGAAGGTGTCGCTCGACGGCAACTCGTGACGCCCTGCGATGGTGGCCCGGTCGGGGCGCTCGGGCGATGATGGTTCTCGATGCCATTCGACGCACGCTCGCCGACCTCGGTCGAGGACCGGCGCACCCTTCCGCTGCACGGCCTCTGGCGGCCGGGGGTCGGACTCGCCCTGTGGTGGGCCGACGCCGACGCCGGCCCCGACGATCTGCCGCAGACCCTCGCCGATCTGCTCCGACCGCGACGCGCTCGCCGTGAGCTCGGGATCATCGGACCATCCGGTCGGCGGGAATTCGTCGCGACGATGACCCTCGGCGCCGGGTCGGCGGCGGCGTTCCTCGACGTCAGCCGACCCCACCCGGTGAGCGGGGAGATCGCCTGGTGCCGCTACGTACTCGACGGCATCCGTCGTCAGGTGGGATCGGGGGCGGTGGCACCGGGGGCGGCCGAGGTGGCCGGCGAGACGATGATGCGGTGGCAGGCCGTGCCCACACCCGCCTGGCGCAGCTGGGTCGCGGTGGTCACCGCCGCGGCTCCGGCCATCGTCACCGCGAACGGCGGCACCGAGACGGTGAGCGATCTGATCGCCGAACTCCTCGACCACGAGTGCCGCGGCCGGATCGCGGCGGCGGCGCCGATCGGGACCGACGATCGACCCGGCGGATGGCTGGCGGAGGGACTGGGGATCGACCCGCCCGACCTTCCCATGGCGCTCCAACAACGCCTCCGGTCCGCGTCCGCGGCCTGGATGGCCTGGAACTCCGCCGGACCACAAGACGATTCGACCGTGCTGCTACGGCTACACGAACCCGACGACGAATCGGAGGACTCCTGGCGACCCCACCTCCCGGCGGGCACCACGCTGTGGCGCCTTCAGGTGTGCCGCCGCCACCCGGACGGCCGCATCATCGCCGTCGCGCCCCACCGGCTCGACCAACATGAACTCGACCGGGTCACCAGCGCGCTCGCCACCGCGGTCCGCGCCTTTCCCGAACTGTCGCGGGCCGAACCCGACCGCCACACCCTCGACTTCCTGCTCACCACACCGCAGGTCGAGATGCTGTTCACCGACGGCGCGGCCGCGCTCACCGCGGCCGGGTGCCCCGTCCTCCTGCCGCGCACGATCGCGGAGGTCCGACCCACGCTCGGGCTCCGGGCACGACCGGTGGCGACCAGTACCGGGCGCGCGGCGCAGATCGGGGCGGCCGAGATCGACGAATTCGAGTGGCGGCTGGCTCTCGGCGACGATCCGGCCGCCATGACCCTGTCGGACGCCGACCTCGCCGACCTCGCACGACGACAGGGTGATCTGGTGCAGGTCCGAGGTACATGGGTGCGCGCCGAGCACGCCGCTCTCACCAGGGCCGCCGCGTTCGTGATGGCGCAGAAGGCGCACACGGCCTCCGACCATCCGGTCGACATGGGCGAACTGTTCAACCTCGTCGTCGACACCGTGCCGGTGCCGGTCACATCGATCGAAGGCCTGCGCTGGCTCGACGACATCGCCGCGGGTGGTGCACTCCGGCCCACCCCGATCCCGCCACCGCCCATGCTCCACGCCGAGCTCCGCCCGTATCAGCAACGCGGATTGGAGTGGCTGGTCTACCTGTCGACCCATCGGATCGGCGGGGTCCTGGCCGACGACATGGGCCTGGGCAAGACCATCCAGATCATCGCGTTGCTGTGTCACGAGCGTCCGGCGGGTGTGATCGTCGATCCGACGCTCGTCGTCTGTCCGATGTCGGTCGTCGGCAACTGGGAACGCGAGATCGCCCGGTTCGCACCACATCTGCGAGTCGTCGTCCATCACGGGACTTCGCGCGCGGTGCGGTCCACCATCGATGATGTGCTGTCGGGCGCCGACGTGGTGCTGACCACGTTCGCCATCGCGACCCGGGACCGCGAGATGCTCGCCGGACACCGGTGGCGACGCGTCGTCGTCGACGAGGCGCAGCACCTCAAGAACGTGGCCACCAAGGCGTCGAAGGCGGTGCGCGCGGTGCGCGCGGACCATCGGATCGCACTCACCGGCACGCCCGTGGAGAATCGGCTCGAAGACCTGCGCGCGGTGATCGACCTGGTCAACCCCGGTTTGCTGGGTTCGGCCTCGAAGTTCCGTGCACGATTCGCCGAACCGATCGAACGGGATCGTGACACCGCCACGGTCCGGCGCCTGAACGCGCTGACACGCCCGTTCATCCTGCGGCGGGAGAAGACCGACCCGGCGATCATCGGCGACCTGCCGGAGAAGACCGACATCACCGTCCGCACCAACCTGACCGTCGAGCAGGCGGCGTTGTACCGAGCGGTGATCGACGAACTGATGGAGGCGCTGCGCAGCAAACAGCAGCGGACTATCCGGCGCCGCAACATCCTGGCCGCGTTGACCCGCCTCAAACAGGTGTGCAATCACCCGGCCCATTACCTCGCGGACTCATCGGACATGCTGCGCCGCAATCGACATCGCTCCGGCAAGGTCGAGTTGCTCGTCGACATCCTCAGCACTGCCGCCGCGGAGGGTGATCGCGCCCTGGTGTTCACCCAGTTCGCCGCGTTCGGGCAGATGCTCTCGGAGTGGTTGGCCCCGACGCTCGGGGAGCCGGTGCCGGTACTGCACGGTGGGGTCGGTCGCACCGACCGGGACGCGATGGTGGCGCGCTTCCAGGCCGGCGACGGCCCGCCGGCGTTGATCGCGACGTTGAAGGCCGGTGGCACCGGGCTCAACCTCACCGCGGCGAATCACGTACTGCATGTGGATCGGTGGTGGAACCCTGCCGTCGAGGATCAGGCGACCGACCGCGCCTATCGGATCGGGCAACATCAACGGGTTCAGGTGCACCGATTCCTGTGTGTGGGGACCCTAGAGGAGCGCATCGACGAGATGATCGCGGCGAAGCGGGAACTGTCCCGGCTGACCGTCAGCGCGGGCGAGAACTGGCTGTCCGACCTCGGCGACGACGAGCTCTTCGACCTGTTCCGGTTACGCGACGAGGCGGTCAGCGAGTGAGTCCGCGCACCCGTGGTCGGTCGTCGACGCGCGGATATGCGGTCACCCGGTGGGGTCGTGCGTTCGTCGACGTCGTCGAGGGCGCACGTGACGGTGATGCGAATCTCCGGCGGATCACGCAGGCGCGCAGGTACTTCCGTGATCATCACGCCGAGGCGGTGCGGATCGTCGGCGGCACCGTGACGGCGTCGGTGCGCGGGAGTCAGCTCGATCCGTTCGACGTCACCCTGACGATGCGCCCGGTGGACCCGGCGACCGTGGTGGCAATCCTGCGCAGCCGCGATGCGATCGGTGACCTGATGGCGCTGACCCGTGGAGACCAGCCCGCGGCGCTCGGAGCCCTGATCCTGCCCACCGAATCGGCCGACATCGCCGCGGATTGCACCTGCCCGGACTCCTCGTCGAGATGCATCCACGTGCTCTGTGTCGCCTACGAGGTGGCCGCCCAGATCGATCGCGATGCGACGACGCTGCTCACCGTGATGGGCACGGACACCGCCGAACTGCTGGCCGGCGCGAGCGACCACGCCACCGACGACGCATCGTCGGGCGACCACACCGACCCTGCGCAGCGCGACGAGGTGCCCGCCGTCGACTTCTACGGGACGAATGCCGTCCTGCCGCCCCTGCCGAGTCCACCCCGACTCAACCCGATCATGGAGCTCGATCCGGCCGCCCTGCGCAAGGCGCTGCGCGCCTCTGGTATCGCACCCGCCGATATCGGCGAGGCCGTCGATCTGCTCGACGAGCTGTACGAGCGGCTGCGCGACCGCGAAGAGCCGAACCGATAGGTCGAAGGAGTCCGGAAGCCCGCCCTGTATGCTGCGTCACCAAACATTCGGTTCGGGGGACAGAAGTGACCATGGCACATGACAACGATGCGTACGGCAACGACGCGTACGGCACCGAGACGTACGGCACCGAGCCTCATCGGGACGAGCGTGACCCCGGTGGGGTCGACGATCCGCCATCCGGCCGGCGCGGTTCGCGCGTCAACGTCCCCACGGTCATCGCCTCCGCAGGTGTCGCCGCCGTCACGTCGGCGCTGTTCGTGGCGATCGGCGCCATCGGGTTGCTGGCGGTCGACAATGCGCGAGATGGTGACAGCAGCGGCGCCCAACCGACCGTGGTGAATCTGGGCAGCGCACAGGCCGGACAGCAGGGCATTCCGCCGGCTGCGCTACCGCCCGGCGGTGCCGGCGCGCTCCCGCCGACCGACCCAGCGGCCGGGGTCCCGGCCCTTCCGGCGCCTGCCGAACAGGTGCCGGCTGCAGCCGCGCCGGCGGCACCCGCGCCACCCCAGGCAGCCGTGCCTCCGGCTGCGCCGGAGACGACGACTCCGGCACAGACCGCCGCACCCACGGCCCTGTCCCCCGCGCAGCTGAACTCCAAGGTCACCCTGATCATGAACCCCCAGGCCTCCCGAGCCGCGCGGGCCGCCGAACTCGAGGGTGGTGCTCGTGCGCTCGGCGAGGCCGATGCCGTCGCCCGGGCGCTCGCGAGCTACGGGAACATCGGATTCAGCTACGAGATGGTCGGTCCGGTGACGACCAACGGATCCACCATGTCGGCGCCGCTCAAGATGACCCTCGTCGGTCAGGGCTCACGGACACAACAGTTGACGTGGGTCTGGACCGGCGACGACTGGAAGCTGAGCAACCGGAGCGTGTGTGCGGTCACCGCACTCGCGCTCCTGCCCTGCCGGCTCTGACGGACTCGTTCAGAAATCCCAGTCCTCGTCCTCGGTGTTGACCGCCTTGCCGATGACGTAGCTGCTGCCCGAGCCCGAGAAGAAGTCATGGTTCTCGTCGGCGTTCGGTGACAGCGCCGACAAGATCGCCGGATTCACATCTGTCTCGTCCCTGGGGAACATCGCCTCGTAACCGAGGTTCATCAGCGCCTTGTTGGCGTTGTACCGCAGGAACTTCTTGACGTCCTCGCTCAGACCGACCTCGTCGTAGAGCGCCTCGGTGTAGTCGGACTCGTTGTCGTAGAGCTCGAACAGCAGCTCGAAGGTGTAGTCCTTGAGCTCCTGCCGACGCTCAGGGGTCTCCACCTCAAGGCCACGCTGATACTTGTAGCCGATGTAGTAGCCGTGGACGGCCTCGTCACGGATGATCAGCCGGATCAGGTCGGCCGTGTTGGTGAGCTTGGCCCGGCTGCTCCAGTACATCGGCAGATAGAAGCCGGAGTAGAACAGGAACGACTCGAGCAGGGTCGAGGCGACCTTGCGCTTGAGCGGGTCGTCGCCACGGTAGTAGTCCATGACGATCTGCGCCTTGCGCTGCAGCTGCTCGTTCTCCTCCGACCAGCGGAACGCCTCGTCGATCTCCTTGGTGGAGCACAACGTCGAGAAGATGGAGCTGTAGCTCTTGGCGTGCACCGACTCCATGAATGCGATGTTGGTGAGCACCGCCTCCTCGTGCGGCGTGGTCGCATCCGGGATCAGCGAGACCGCACCGACGGTGCCCTGGATGGTGTCGAGCAGCGTCAGGCCGGTGAAGACCCGCATCGTCAGCTGCTTCTCGTACTCGGTGAGGGTGTGCCACGACTGGATGTCGTTGGACACCGGCACCTTCTCCGGCAGCCAGAAGTTGCCGGTGAGGCGATCCCAGACCTCGGCGTCCTTCTCGTCGGGGACGCGGTTCCAGTTGATCGCGGAGACGCGACTCACCAGCTTGATGGGTGCGCCGTCGGCGGGGCTGTGCGGTGCTGCGGTCATCGTTGTCGCCTCCTACGGCGGATGGGTGCGGTTCTGGGTTGGTGGTCAGGTCACATGGACGAGATCGAGGATCGGTACGGGCAACGCGTCATCGCCGACGACGTCGAGGTCTTTGTGCGACCGCCGATGCCAGAGCATGAGGAGCAGATCAGAGATCGGCCCACGCAGCGCGACGTCGGCCTTCGCGTGGCCGCGCCGATGTGAGATTCCTTCGGGTGTGATCTCCCACAGCCATTCACCGTCGTCGATGTCGGTGGCATGCAGGTGGACAGTACGTCCGACGAGGGCCGCGGGAACGCCGTTGCCACGAGCAATGAAACGGGGCGCGAAGACCTCGAGCCATTCGTCGATGCCGTCGACCGCCAGGGTCGGATCGATCGCACGTTGGCCACCGGGAACCGTCGCCGACTCGAGATCCCACCGGTGGACGGCCAGCTCGTTCGCCTGCCGGCGATACCAGAAGGCGACGGTCTTCGGTCCGCCGATCGCGGGGACGGTGTCGTCCGGGTCCTTGGCGGTGAGGGATGCGATCAGCTGATCCCGCCCTTCTCCGTACCAGTCGATCACCGCCTCGCCGGCCGGAACCTCAATCCCGTCATATCCCCGATACAAGCGGGTGCCGTCGATGCGGTCGGCCGCCCACCGATGGACGGCGCCGACATGCCCCAGCAGATCGTGCACTGTCCAGCCCGGGCAAGCCGGGATCTCGGCGCCCAACACCTCGGCACCGGTATCGGCGAGCACCGCGCTCTCGGCGCGGATCGCGTGCAGCCACTCCTCGGGCGTCATCGGTGATCAGTCCTCACAACATGCAGGAAACGCAACCCTCCACCTCAGTCCCCTCGAGAGCGAGCTGACGCAGACGGATGTAGTAGAGCGTCTTGATCCCCTTGCGCCATGCGTAGATCTGCGCCTTGTTGACGTCGCGGGTGGTGGCGGTGTCCTTGAAGAACAAGGTGAGACTCAGCCCCTGGTCGACGTGCTGGGTCGCCGCGGCGTAGGTGTCGATGACCTTCTCGTACCCGATCTCATACGCATCCTGGTAGTACTCCAGGTTGTCGTTGGTCATGTACGGCGCCGGGTAATAGACGCGGCCGATCTTGCCTTCCTTGCGGATCTCGATCTTCGCGGCGACCGGGTGGATCGAGCTGGTCGAGTGGTTGATGTAGGAGATCGATCCGGTCGGCGGGACGGCCTGCAGATTCTGGTTGTAGATACCGTCGCGCTGCACGGCGGCCTTCAGCTCCCGCCAGTCGTCCTGGGTGGGAATGTGAATTCCGGCCTGGCCGAACAGGTCGCGTACCTTCTGGGTCGCCGGCTCCCACACCTTCTCGGTGTACTTGTCGAAGAACTCCCCGCTGGCGTACTTCGACTTCTCGAAGCCGCCGAAGGCATGGCCACGTTCACGCGCGATCTTGTTCGACGCCCGCAGCGCGTGGAACAGCACCGTGTAGAAGTAGATGTTCGTGAAGTCGACACCTTCGTCGCTGCCGTAGAAGATCCGTTCGCGGGCCAGGTAGCCGTGTAGATTCATCTGACCGAGGCCGATGGCGTGGGAGTCGTTGTTGCCCTTCTCGATCGAGGGCACCGAGGTGATCGAGGTCTGATCGCTGACCGCGGTGAGACCGCGGATCGCGGTCTCGATGGTCTGCCCGAAGTCGGGTGAGTCCATCGCCTTGGCGATGTTGAGCGACCCGAGGTTGCACGAGATGTCCTTACCGATGTGCGAGTAGGACAGGTCGTCGTTGAACTCCGACGCGGTGGAGACCTGCAGGATCTCCGAGCACAGGTTGGAGTGGGTGATCTTGCCGTCGATCGGGTTGGCCCGGTTCACCGTGTCCTCGAACATGATGTACGGGTAGCCCGACTCGAACTGCAGCTCGGCGAGGGTCTGGAAGAACTCGCGCGCCTTGATCTTGGTCTTGCGGATGCGCTTGTCCTCGACCATCTCGTGGTACTTGTCCGTGACGTTCACGTCGGCGAACGGCACCCCGTAGACGCGCTCGACGTCGTACGGGCTGAACAGGTACATGTCGTCGTTGTCCTTGGCGAGCTGGAAGGTGATGTCGGGGATCACCACACCGAGCGACAACGTCTTGATGCGGATCTTCTCGTCCGCGTTCTCCCGCTTGGTGTCGAGGAAGCGGTAGATGTCGGGATGATGGGCGTGCAGATACACCGCGCCCGCGCCCTGGCGCGCGCCGAGCTGGTTGGCGTAGGAGAACGAGTCCTCGAGCAGCTTCATGATCGGGATGACGCCCGAGCTCTGGTTCTCGATCTTCTTGATCGGCGCGCCGTGCTCACGGATGTTGGACAGCAGCAGCGCCACTCCTCCGCCGCGCTTGGAGAGCTGGAGAGCCGAATTGATCGATCTCCCAATGGATTCCATATTGTCTTCGATGCGAAGGAGGAAGCAGCTCACCGGCTCGCCGCGCTGCTTCTTGCCCGAGTTGAGGAAGGTGGGGGTGGCCGGCTGGAAACGCCCATCGATGATCTCGTCGACGAGATGACGGGCCAACGCCGTGTCACCGTCGGCCAGCGTCAGCGCGACCATGCACACCCGGTCCTCGAAGCGTTCCAGGAACCGCTTGCCGTCGAAGGTCTTGAGCGTGTAGCTGGTGTAGTACTTGAACGCGCCGAGGAACGTCGGGAATCGAAACTTCTTCGAGAATGCATGCCCGAACAGGAGTTTCACGAACTCGCGGTCGTACTTCGCGAGGACCTCGGGCTCGTAATAGTTCTCCTCGAGCAGGTAGTCGAGCTTCTCGTCGAGGTCATGGAAGAAGACCGTGTTCTGGTTGACGTGCTGCAGGAAGTACTGGTTGGCCGCCTCGCGGTCCTTGTCGAACTGGATGTTGCCGTCCCTGTCGTACAGGTTCAGCATCGCGTTGAGCGCGTGATAGTCCAGTTCGCCGGGCTCGTGGCCCGACGGCCCGGCGTGCACACCGGACTTGCTGGCCGAGGCGGTGTCCGAGACGGGTGCTGCGGTTGGCGACACGAAAGACTCCTGCAGTTGGTGGTGATGACTTGTATATCCGGGCGGTCCGACAACTAGCCGCGCGCGGCGGTCAGTTCGGTCCGCTCCGGGTGGACGAAGGCCGTGCTCTGTGCGAACTCGGCCAGACCGTCCCGCACCCGTTCGACGTCGTCGACTGTGCCCATCAGCTCGAATCGATAGAGGTAGGGCACACGGCATTTGCGCGACACGATGTCGCCGGCAAGACAGAACTCCTCGCCGAAATTGGTGTTACCGGCGGCGATGACGGCGCGGATCAACGCCCGGTTGTGGTGGTTGTTGAGGAATTTGATGACCTGCTTCGGCACGTAGCCGGATCGGTCGCCGGTCGCCTTGCCACCTCCGTAGGTGGGCAGGACCAGTACGAACGGCTCATCGACGGTGAAGGTCGACGGATCGCCGAGAACCGGGATGCGCGCGGCGCGCATGCCCAGCTTCTCGACGAATCGGTGGGTGTTCTCAGAGACCGACGAGAAGTAGACCACCAGGGGGGCGCCGCCGACCGGACTCGAGGTCTCGATCATGACCGACCTCCGTACTTCCGTTTCGACTGCTCGTCACCGAACTACTGCTCTACCCGCCTGCTCCACGACGCACTCATGCCGGACCCGACCTCCCCATCAGGCCGACCGGACCGAGGTCAGGCAGCGGTGGCAGCCAGCGCCTTGATGCGGTCCGGGCGGAAGCCCGACCAGTGGTCGTCACCGACGACGACGACCGGGGCCTGCAGGTAGCCGAGCGCCATCACGTAGTCGCGCGCCTCGTCGTCCTGACTGATGTCGACGACGTCGTACGCCAGCCCCTGCTTGTCGAGGGCCTTGTAGGTGGCGTTGCACTGGACGCAGGCGGGCTTGGTGTAGACGGTGATGGCCATCAAAGTTCTCCTTGCGCAATCTGGCTGTCTGCTTGGATCAGGCTGGTCTGCTGGACGTGGGCCCCGGCCCGCCGGGCGGCCGGTCGTCTCACGTCGGTCGGTCGTCTGTCGTATCCACTGCTGCTCGCTGGGCACGACCCGCAGGGCCGTCACCGTTCTCTCCCGGCCGGGAGAGAACCTGTCACCTCTGTTCAACCCTGCACACTCATCCGGTTCAACACTGTGCGGTGACCAACACTTTCCCAACGTGAAGATGGTGACTCAGATCACCGTCTTCAGCGGCATTCTCCGTCAAATCACATCGATGTACGTCGGCGCCTTGCTGGTGCCCAAAACACTACACCTAGTGTCCGACATTTGGAGTCACCACTAGAAGTTGTGAATAACATTCGTGAAAGTCGCAGGTCGGGCGGCATCCGCAATCGTGAAGCCGGGCGTGTCCGGCGTGTCGTCCACACCCTGTCCACGGACGATCCACAAGGTGTCCCACGACAGTCCACAGGCCGATACGGACAAACGCGCCGTCGTGGGCCTCAGGGCCCACGACGGCGCGCTGTCGTGGTGGTGTCAGACTGTCCGCGGTGGATTCATACAGTCGATTCCGGCGGGAGAATCACGCGTTGACGGACACCTCGTCCAGGAGTCGACCGAGAGCACCGAGCACTCCGGCGACGACGTCGGGATCGGCGAAGCCGTCGTCGGTCAGGTTCGCGCTCTGGATTCCGAACTCGACCTCCTCGACCACATGGCCGCCGGCGATCTTCACCGACTTGCGGGTGTCCTCACGCGACCAGGTGCCGGCGTACCGCCCGAGGGCCGCGCCGATGACGCCCACCGGCTTACCCGAGAGCGCCCCCGCCCCGAAGGGGCGCGACAACCAGTCGATGGCGTTCTTGAGCACCGCGGGCATCGTGCCGTTGTACTCCGGGGTCACCAGCAGCACCGCATCGGCGGCCGCGACGGCCTCGCGGAGCTCGGCCACACCCGCCGGCAGTGCCGCGCCGGACTCGACCGACGGATCGTCGTCCTCGCTGTAGAACGCGAGCTTGCCCAGACCCTCGACGATCGTGACGCTCGTCCCCTCCGGCGCCTTGTCGGCTGCCAGTTGAGCCAGACGCCGGTTGATCGACTCCCGCCGAAGGCTGCCCACCAATGCGACGATCTCCACATTTCGTTCGGTCACGGCGCTCCTCTGAGTAGTTGGTTCGGACAAATGCTTAGCTTGCCGAACGATTGAACGCCTGCACACGCCGACCGATTCCCGCCACACCCCAAGCGTTACCCTCATCACTGTGTCGAACGGTCCGGACGGCGGTCTCATACCCCTGCGCATCGGCGACGGCTTCCGCGACCGTGCCGACACCGAACGGGCCGATGCCGCACGGAATCGTCGGTTGCTGCTGGCCGCCGCCAAGACCCTCATCGACAACCACGGGGCCGCGGCCGTCACCATGGAGGCCGTCGCACGCCAGGCAGGCGTCGGCAAGGGCACCGTCTTCCGCCGTTTCGGCAGCCGCACCGGCCTGATGCTCGCCCTGCTCGACCATTCGGAGGCCGAGATCCAGCGGGCGTTCCTGTCCGGCCCACAGCCCCTCGGTCCGGGTGCCCCGCCGCTGGACCGCCTGCTGGCCTACGGTCGGGCACGACTCAAACTCACCGACGATCACCTCGACGTGCTGATCGAGGCAGGCGCCGCGACCGGCGACTTCATGAATCATCCGGTGTGGGCGGCGTCGAACAGTCATGTGCAGCTCCTGTTGCGCCAATTGGGGTTCGCAGATCAGATCGACGTCGTCGCGACCGCGGTGCAGGCACCGCTGAACGCCGCCGCCGTCAAGCACCTGCGGGACGTCGCCCGGTTGGACCTCGAGACGATCACCGCTCAATGGGAGCGCATGGTGCGCACCCTCGCCGCCGGAGTCGGAACGTCGTGACGTCCGGTCGCCGAGGCCGCGCTGCGCCCACACGTCCGGCGACTTAGCCTTGAAGGATTCGTCGGATCGCCTTCGTGTGCGGTCGGCGACACCAGACAGAAGGGACTCCACGAGGTGAAGGCTGTCATCATCGGCGCCGGTATGGGTGGCCTGAGCGCCGGTATCGCACTCAAGCAGATCGGACTCGACGTCGAGGTCTACGAACAGGTCACGGAGAACAAGCCCGTGGGAGCGGCGATATCGGTGTGGTCCAACGGGGTCAAGTGCCTCAACCACCTCGGACTCGAGAGCGAGACCGCGGCGTTGGGCGGCATCGTCGACACGATGTCCTATGTCGACGGCCTCACCGGCGACACCATGTGCCGGTTCAGCATGCAGCCACTCATCGAGGAGGTCGGCCAACGCCCCTACCCCGTGGCCCGTGCCGAGCTGCAACTGATGCTGATGGAAGCCTACGGGATGGCCGACATCAACTTCGGCAAGAAGATGGTGGCCGTGTCCGACGGACCCGATTCCGCGACAGTGACATTCGCCGACGGCAGCACCGCCGAAGGCGACTTCGTCATCGGCGCCGACGGTGCCAGATCACTGACCCGCGAATACGTCCTGGGACACCCCGCGGAACGCCGCTACGCCGGTTACGTCAACTTCAACGGGCTCGTGGAGGTCGACGACGCGATCGGGCCGGCCACGGAATGGACGACCTACGTCGCCGACGGCAAGCGGGTCTCGGTGATGCCCATCGCCGACAACCGCTTCTACTTCTTCTTCGACGTGACGATGCCCGAGGGACAGCCCTTCGAACGTGGCACCGCACGGGAGGTTCTCGCCGAGAACTTCGCCGGCTGGGCGCCGGGCGTGCAGAAGCTGATCGACAAACTCGACCCCGCGACGACCAACCGCGTGGAGATCCTCGACCTCGACCCGTTCCACACCTGGGTGAAGGGCCGGGTCGCCGTACTCGGCGACGCCGCACACAACACCACGCCCGACATCGGACAGGGCGGCTGCTCGGCCATGGAGGACGCGGTGGCGATGCAGTTCGCCTTCTCCGATCATCCCGACGACGTCCACGCGGCACTCGCCGCCTACGAGTCCGCACGCACCGAACGCGCCGGCGATCTCGTTCTGCGAGCGCGCAAACGATGCGACGTGACACACGCCAAGGATCCGGAGGCGACC
Organism: Gordonia prachuapensis; assembly: GCF_036350515.1. NCBI lineage: Bacteria > Bacillati > Actinomycetota > Actinomycetes > Mycobacteriales > Gordoniaceae > Gordonia > Gordonia prachuapensis. Next base: position 126,842 of record NZ_JAZDUE010000014.1, read on the forward strand.
GCCGCCTGGTACGACGAGCTGCGCTCCGAGGACGGCACCCGGATTCTCCGGGGCATCGTGTCCAACATCGTCGGGGGCCCACTGACGTCCTGATCGGCAGGCCGGTCGGCGACGGACGGGGCGCGATCGGCGAGTGTGCGGGTCGCGTCCGGCGGGTTCAGTTGCCCGGCTGCGGGATCGCCTGGCCCTCCGGGTCGGGTGCGATGCCGTCGTGAGCCACCAGGGCGGCCGTCCGCGACAGCGACGGCCCGCTCGACAACAGCGAGATCATCGACCACGGCGCCCTCGTCGGGCGCTCGCCCAGACCCAGGACCTGACCGGTCTCGGCGTCGGCGACCCCGAACTTGATACCGAAATCGCTGACGTAGTACCGGGACTCGGCACGTTCGCTATCCGCCTCGGCGCCGGTCACCTGGATGTACTCGCCCGAACCCGGCCGGATGTAGACCTGGTCGACCCCGGGGCCCGGACCGTCGGCCGATGTGACGCCCACCGGCGCGGCATCCGCTGCCAGCGGCAGCGCCCGGCCGATCAGGAATCGTGTCGTCGCAGTCGGATCGTCGATCCCGCGTGACCACGCCTGGCACAGGGTGCCCGCGGTGTCCACGTCGACCAGGTTCGGCGCCCGTTCCGGGAAGTCGTCGACGGGCAGGGGCGAGGACATCCGGCCGGCGGCGATCTGGCCGGGCGCGACCGTCGGGACCGGCGCGGACCCGTCGCGGTCGGCGAGACGCAGGATCTGCGCGGTGGCCTCGCTGATCTCCTGGACACCGTCGCGGAGCACCACGTAGTAGGTCGTCTGGTCGTCGATGCCGACGGACCTGACCACCGTCCCGACCTCGACGTCGTCGACGGGCGCCCGGGCCGGTCGTCCCTGTCCCTCGATGTCGGGCACCTCGATCGGGTCGACCTCGGGGAAGGTGTTGAGCAGACCTGCGCTGATCTCCCGGGTGGGCGCGCCCTCGAGGCCGAGTGCTCGCATCACCGCGACGCTGTCGGTGTCCACCTCGGCCCGCACCGTCGTCGGTTGCCCGTCCCGGTCGACGGTGTAGACGAGGAAGGTGGTGCCGCCGCTGGTGGCCAGCACCGCGTCGTCGGGGCCGGCGGCATCGATCCCACCGCCGAGTTGCGGGCGGTCGCCGATCACCGACAGCGTGATCGATTCACCGGAGACGCTCGGCGAGACCTCGGCCTCGTCGCAGACGGTCCAGTACGACACACCATCATGGGCCGACGAATGCAGCGCCGCAGGCGCACCCGGGATTCCCAGCAGCGGTCCACGCGGATAGGGCGCCAACTTCCCGTCACTGACCGACGTCGGCGACTCGCTGCTCCCGGTGATCAGCCGGGCCGAGGCGAGATTGAGCACGGGGTGCAGGGTCTCGTCGACCACCACGTAGTTCCCGCCGCCGTCCTTGCTCACCACGATCTTGGCGTCGCCCACCGAGCCCTGCGGCCGGACCAGGCCCCACACCCCGCAGCCGCCGAGTACGAGCAGACCGAGAACGGTACCGACCAGGAGTGCCTGGACCTGCGATCGCATCGGATCGTGCAGCATGCGGACGTCACGACGGACCAGTGCGTGTTCGAGTCGGCGCAAAAGGAATCGATAACCGTTCACCTGCGCTTTGGTGGTGAGCTGCCGCGCCATCGTCCCCCCTTCGACTGCTGGCAGTGGCCGGATCGCCCTCGACCGAGTATCGGATGGTCGCCGACGATTCGCCGCGTAGTAGCGTAGCCGATACATTTCCGCGGGTGTCGCGCCTGTCACCCGGAGAACTGAGGGGGGAGTTCCATGGGGATGAGGGGCGCACCGACGCTGCCGGCGGCCAGGCCGACCCCGGTGCCGCCGGGTACCGGCGCGGTCAGCGGACGGAGACCTCGGCGCGATCGGCGCGGGCTACCGCTGACGACCCTCGTCGTCATCGAGACGGTCCTCGGTCTCGGCCTCGTCGTGTGGGCCGTCAGTGGCAGCCGCATCGGGTGGGTCGCCCTACTCGTCTGTGGACTGGCATCGCTCAGCCTGACACCCCTGCGGGGACGCCGGTCACTGGTCAGTGCCTGGACACAACGCGTGGGTTTCCGGTGGGCGCGAGCGCGGCGCAGTTCGGCCGACCTCGTGCCCGCGTCGTTCGACATCCCCGTCGGGCCGCAGACCGGACGGCTGCCGGTGCGGACCCAGACATCGGCCGCCGACACGATCGGGGCCCGCTGGGTCGACGACACCCTCATCACCGTCATCCGCGTATCGCCCTCGGCGCCGGTGGCGACCTACCTCACCCCGGGACGCGCGGCGGTCGGTGATCCCGCCGGTCAGACCATCCCCCTCGACGCCCTCGCGGAGTGCATCAATCCCTTCGACATCCGGCTCGATTCGATCGAGGTCATCAGCCACGGTGTCCGGAGCTGGGGTGGCGGTCCGATCGCGCAGACCTATCACCGCACCCTGGGACCACTGGCCGCCACCGCTCATCGATCGGTCCTGGTGGTGCTGCGGCTCAATCCGCTCGATTGCGCCGACGCGGTCGCCCGTCGCGGCGGCGGTGCCGTCGGCGCGCTGCGCACGGCCACCATCACCACCCGTCGGGTGGCGAATCGACTCTCCGAGAGCGGGTTACGGGTTTCGATCCTGAACGCCGCGGAGATCACCACGGTCACTCACCAACTGTCCGAGGGCGCGGCGATCGATGACATGGGCGAGGAATGGGACTCGATCGGCGCCGGCGACCTGCGGTTCCGCAGTGCGGTCATCGACCCGGACGCGATCGCGTCGGTCATGTCCACCGTCTGGGTGAACACGGCACTGTCGACGACGACGACCCTGCGCCTGCGCAACGACGCCGACGGCGTGCTCGAGGTGAGCGGAATGGTCCGCTTCGCCGAACTGCCGACGGCGGGACGCGCCGTCGACCCGCTCCCGCCCGGTCTCACAGTGCTCGACGGACACCAGTTCGACGCGCTGGCGGCCACTCTGCCGATCGCCGTTCCCGGCCGGTTGGATCGACGGCTCGTCGCCGCCCGCGGCGAGGACGCCGAGTTCTTGCTGCGCTCACTCCGCCTCCCGGCCGGTGGCTGCGGTCAGTTGGTCGGCGCAGATCACGGCGGTCGCGCCGTCGCCATCCCGCTGCTCGGTCCGGATGTCCGGTCGGTCGCGCTCTGCGCGGGACCCCAGGTCGTCGGACAGGTGATCCTGCGGGCGATCGCGATCGGTGCATCGGTGACCGTCCACACGATCCGTCCGGCACACTGGCAGAACCTGATCGCGCAGGTCGGCGATCTGCGACGCCTCGCCCTGAGTTCCGACCGGGTCCAGTCGCCGAGTGGGCACCGGGTGGTCGTCTTCGACGGCCTCACGCCCCCACCCGCGGAGCCACACACCACCCACATCACCGTGCTCGCGCCCGGCGACCCGCGCGTCTCCGACCTCGTCCCGGAGGCTGCCGTCATCCTCCGCCAGGATTCGCGTGCCCCGCAAGACATCTCGGTGACCACTGCCGGCGAGCGAGTGGCCGTCACGATGGTCGCCACACCCGAGGAATGGAAGATGCTCGGGCGCTGATCCGAGTCCGTCGCGGGACGCGGGTCAGGCGGTCGCGCCCGGCGGCACCAGCGCGCGGAAGAACACCGCCCGCGACGAAGCGGCATGGACCACCACGTCGGGTTCGTCATCACCGATCCAGACGGCCTGGCCCGCCGGAATCGTCACCGGTTGCCCGCCCATCGGGCGGACGTCGATCGCCCCGGTGAGCACCGACAGGATCTGGGGTCCAGGCATGTCGAAACAGATCGACGACGCGTATCGCAGGCCGGTGCCGTCGAGTTCGACTCGGGACAGGCGGAATTCGGGCGCAGCGGTCAGATAGATCCGCTCCGCCCCGACCATCCGAACGGCGGGCATCAGGTCGCCGACGTCGGCGGGGGTGAAGTCCAGAACCCGGAGGAGTTCCGGGACGTCGATGTGCTTGGGAGTGAGCCCGCCGCGCAGCACGTTGTCGGAGTTGGCCATGATCTCCACCCCGGTGCCGTGCAGATAGGCGTGCAGGTTTCCGGCCGGCAGGTAGAGGCCCTCACCCGGCTCGAGATCGATCCGGTTCAACAGCAACGACGCGAGGACACCGGGATCCCGCGGATACATCTCGCCGAGTTCGAGCACTGTCTTGAGTTCGGCGGCGAAGCGCGCCCGCCCCTTGCCGCCGAGCACCTCGATGGCTGCGGTCAGGACCGCCGGAACCAACGTCGCGATGGACGCGTCGGGAAGGGTCAACCAGGTCGTGAACAGCGCCCGCAATCCCTCGGAATCGGGTTGTCCGGCGAGCATTCCGAGGTAGGGATCGAGCTCGGATACCTGGAGTTCACGCAGCAACTCGACCGTGGCGTGGGGATCACGGAAACCTGCCAGCGCCTCGAACTCGGTGAGCGCCACGATGAGCTCCGGTTTGTGCCACGGGTCGCGGTAGTTGCGATTGGTGGCGTCGATGGCGATACCGCGGGCGTTCTCCCGGGCGAAACCCTCCTGCGCCTGGTCCGTGCTGGGATGGGCCTGCAGCGAGAGCGGCTCCTCGGCAGCGAGCACCTTCATCAGAAACGGCAACCGACTGCCGAACGCGGAGATGGCCCGTTCGCCGAGCATCCCGGCGGGGTCGGCGTCGATGGCGGTCAGCAAATCCGTCTCGATCCGCCCGTCGGCCGCCAGGCACGACGCCGGACCCGCCGGGTGGGCACCGAACCACAGCTCGGCCTCGGGGTGCGGCGACGGTACCGCCTTTCCGCGCATCGACGCGATCGCGGTACGCGAGCCCCACGCATAGGGACGGACCACGCCCTCCAGTGGTTTCATCGCCTCAGTTCCTGATCAGCCGGAGATAGACGGCAGCCATCTCGATCCGCAGTGCCAGCAGCAGCAGGGACAGCAGATCGCCCGGCGCGTCCCCGGGTGCGTCGTCGTACGACGTCGCCGACACCGCAGCCTGTTCGGTGGTGTCCGCACCGTCGCCGGTCAGTACGTCGAGGTCTCCGATGCCGTCGAGCCGACGACGTAGGTACCACTCCCGGGACACGGTGGTCACCGCCATCACTCGCGGCGGACCGTCCGGCTCGGGGCCGTCGAACTCCGGGTCGTGGAAGATCACGTCGTCGGGTGTCGCGCCGGTCCGTTCGGACCATTCGCGGACGACCCGGACGGCATCGCCGGTTTCGGCGACCGCACCGATGACCCCGGCGAGGGCCAGCAGCATCCGGGCCGCGTGGGTCGCGATGACGGCAGTGCCGGGGGTGTCGCCGACCCACAGGACCGAGCGGCCGTCGAGCCTGGCGGCGAGCGATTTCGCCCGGTTGTGGAAGCTCTCGTTGCGCGGGTGATTCGCGCCCGCCTCGTCGTCGAGCGCGTCGGCGAGTTCGGCGACCTGGGGGACCCCGCCGGTGAAGCGGACCTGAGCCAGTGACACGAACACCGCCAACAAGGCGGCCACGAACCCGGGCAGACGGAACCTGGAATCCACCGCGACCCGCGGCGACAGATCGATTCCGTTGCCGCCCAAGGCTTCCCGAAGGGGACCTTCGATCGGTGCGGCGACGACGACCTCGGCACGTCGACGAAGTGACCGGGCGGCCGCATCCGCGAGCACGACGTCGCCGGCATCGTCACCGGCGATCACCACGACATCCAGCGGACCGATCCACCCCGGCAGCGCCGGCGCGCACACGATCGGGACATCGACGCGGGAACTGACGGCCGCGACGACCAGTGCTGCCGCCGACGCCGCCACGCCGGCGCCGGCACACACGATCACCACGCTGCGCGGACGCAGCTCTGTCAGGGGCTCGAAGATACCTTCGCGCTGCGCCTCGGCGACCGCGCGGACCTGCGCCCCGGCAAGCGCCACCGACTGGAGCAATCCGTCCACATCTGCCGCGATCAGCTCCTCGACGTCATCGAGGTCGGGGGCACCGGTTCGCATGACACCTACCCTAGCGACGCAGCCCGTCGACCGCGTACACGACCGTGATGCCGACACCCCAACAACCGACGTGACGGCTCGGCGAGTCGCGATCAGTCGATGGGATCGGGCAGCACACGCAGATGACCGCGCCGTCCCGGGCGGGGTCTCGACGAATGCGACGGCCGGCGGCCGGAGTCCTCAGACGCGGGCCCATCCGGCACCGGCCCGCCCCGACCCCGGCGGTGACGACCCGCGGCCGCGTCGTCCACGGGATCGAACAGGTCCGGGATACCCGGCGCAACATCGACGCGATCGGAACCGCCGACCTCCCGGACCGCCTCGGCCAGCGCGGTGAGCTCGTAGTCCTCGGCGATCGGCGCGGAGAACCCACGCTCGCTGCGCAGCATCTCCCAGCCCCGCGGCACGGTGATCCGGCGCGCGTGCTCGTCACAGAGATCCCACGAATGCGGCTCGGGACTGCTGGCCAGCGGTCCGACCACCGCCGTCGACTCGGCATAGACGAAGGTCAGCGTCGCAACCGCCGAACGGACGCAGCCGGGACGGCAGCACTGACGGGGAAGCTTCACGCAGATGAGGTTAGCGCCGTGCGACCGCCCGCGTCGGCGGCGACACGCGCGCACGCGGTGAAACAGGGCTCACACGAGACAGTGACGTGACGAATACCTACACTCTCGTCATGCGCTTCGATCCGCCTCGTCCGTCCCGCGGTCGCGCCGACGACCCTCGCGGACGACACGATGCGCGCGGCCGGACCGGCGACGGGCGCGGGCGGGGCGCCGATCCGCGGCCCAGCGCCTCGCGACGACCGGCGCACCCGACCCGGACACGCGATCGACGGGGGCGCGGTCTGCGATCGCCCCTACTCCCCCAATCGGTGCCGGCGTTCACCAGCCGCGCCGACTCGTTCGATGTGGTGGCGCTGGAGGCCTTCGCCGAGATCGACGGACGCTGGCACGATCAGCTCGTCGGGCTCGACATCGCGGTCGACGACATCCCGCGGATGCTGCCGCGGGACCCGGAGTCCATCCAATGGCCCGACGAGGTGACCGCCGACGGGGCCGTTCCGCTCGCGCGGCTGATCCCGGCGGGCGTCGACGTGCACGGCCAACCGACGCGTGCCCAGATCATTCTGTTCCGCAGGCCGCTCGAGATTCGCGCCAAGCGGGGCGCTGATCTCCTCGAACTCGTCCACGAGGTACTCGTGCAGCAGGTGGCGACCCACCTCGGCGTCGACGAGGACACCGTCGACCGCGGCCCCGAGTGACCGGGACCGAATCCGTCAGACGATCCCGCGCTTGAGACGACGACGCTCCCGCTCGGAGAGCCCGCCCCAGATGCCGAACCGTTCGTCGTTGTGCAGTGCGTACTCGAGGCATTCGGACTTGACCTCGCAGCCCTGGCAGATCCGCTTGGCCTCCCGGGTCGATCCGCCCTTCTCGGGGAAGAACGCCTCGGGGTCGGTCTGCGCACACAGTGCGCGGTCCTGCCACTGCTCCTCGACCGCCTCGAAGAGATCGTCGAACTCGTCGGGGACCAACGAAAGATGACGACGTTGCGGCCATGGCGAATTCTCGTTCGGCTCAGGTGAATCCAAGCCATTGGCCGACGAGATGAATGAATTACCGGTCAGCCCAACCGGATTGGCGCCGATCTCGGCGCCGGCCAGCTCGTCGGACCGATTGATCGGTGCGGCGGTGCTGTGTTGATCGGAAAAGTTACCTGTTTCAAGGGGATTGCCGATCGGGTTCTCGAAAGCCATCGTCGGCGCCTCCTAGCTCGAGAGTCTGTCAGTTCCATCTACGGGAGTAGCGGCCACCCTGCCGCTCCGCCGCGTCTGCCCACACCGTCGATCTTCACCGCGTGCCAGGGCGGCCACCCCACCGGGTATTCGAACAAACGATCGAATACCTTGTGCTCCATCGATTCTCGATCTCGAACCAGGAATGACACTGATGTGATTACACACGTGATTGGGTACTGCGGTCAAGTTAAAGCGAAAGATTCCTTCATACCACCTGTCATCGACAACTCCCGGTTCGACACGTATCCGATTCGCGTGACATCAGCAACGTCACAGATCGTCGATCTCCTCCCCCCGGAAGCGGCACCCATGGTAGCGAACGGATCGCCGCCGAACCCCCGCCGAACTCCGTCGACGACCTGACCACCGCTTTCGGTCTGCGTCACCGCGGTCGAGTACCCCGCGCCGGGCATCACTAGAGTGAACGAGGTGAGAATGACGGTCCTCGTCGGCGGCGTCGGCGGCGCACGCCTGTTGTCCGGTGTCCGGGAACTGCTCGGGCCCACACCCTTTCCCGACCCTGTCGATCATGACGGCAACAGTGGCGACGGCGCAGCCCCGAGTCATCCCGATGATCGACAACGACATTCGGTCACCGCGATCGTCAACGTCGGGGACGACGCGTGGATGCACGGCGTGCGGATCTGCCCGGACCTCGACACGTGCATGTACACCCTGGGCGGCGGCATCGACCGCGAGCGCGGCTGGGGCCGCGCCGGCGAGACCTGGCATGCCAAGGAGGAGTTGGCCGCCTACGGCGCGGACCCGGACTGGTTCGGACTCGGCGACCGCGATCTCGCGACCCACCTGATCCGCACCCAGATGCTCGACGCCGGCTACCGGCTGTCCGACGTCACCGCGGCGCTGTGCCGACGGTGGCAGCCGGGCGTGCGACTCCTGCCCGCGACCGACGATCGGCATGAGACCCACGTCGTGGTGGCCAAGCCGGGCGGCGACGAGGGCGAGCAGGTGGCGATCCACTTCCAGGAGTGGTGGGTGCGACATCGCGCGCAGATCCCCACCTCCGGCTTCGCGCAGGTGGGCTCCGACGACACGAAAGCCGCACCGGGGGTCGTCGAGGCCATCGCCGAGGCCGACGTCGTCCTGATCGCGCCGAGCAACCCGGTGGTGAGCATCGGCGCCATCGTGAGCGTGCCCGGAATCCGCGGCGCGCTGCGCACCACGTCGGCACCGGTGGTCGGCATCTCCCCCGTGATCGACAACCGGCCACTACGCGGTATGGCCGACGAGTGCCTCTCGGTGATCGGTGTCGAGACCTCGGCCGAGGCGATCGGCAATCACTACGGTGCGCGCAGCGCGAACGGGATTCTCGACGGTTGGCTCATCGCCGACGGCGACCATGCGGTCGTCGACGGCGTCGCCACCGGTACCGCCCCGCTGCTGATGAGCGACCCGGCAACCACCGCCCAGATGGTGCGCGACGCGTGCGCACTGGTCGGGGTCGCCACCCCGGACACCGACGCGGGAGCAGGCGGAGGTCGGTCATGACGCGCGAGGTCACCGATCACGCCGCCGGCGGCGATCTCGAGATCCGCCCCGTCCGCGGGCTCGGCGAGTTCGGCCCCGGCATCGACATCGCCACCGAACTGCTGAGAGCGGCCCCCTGGCTCGCCGACGGCGACGTCGTGGTGGCCACCAGTAAGATCTTCTCCAAGGTCGAGAGCCGGATGGTCGCCGCCCCCACCGATCCGGATGAGCGGGATGCGTTGCGGCGCAATCTCGTCGAGCAGGAATCGGTGCGTGTGCTGGCCCGCCGGAACCGGACGCTGATCACCGAGAACCGCAACGGACTCATCCAGGCGGCCGCGGGTGTCGACGGATCGAATGTCGCCGCGGACGAGCTCGCGCTGCTGCCGGAGGATCCCGACGCCAGCGCCGCGCGACTCCGCAGCCGGATCGAGGAGATCGCCGGCCTGCATGTCGCCGTCGTCATCACCGACACGATGGGCCGCGCATGGCGCAACGGCCAGACCGACGTCGCGATCGGCTCGGCCGGCCTGCGGGTGTCGCATCCCTACGACGGTTCGACGGATGTCCACGGAAACCCCCTCGTGGTCACCGACATCGCCGTTGCCGACGAGATCGCCGCCGCCGGTGATCTGGTGAAGGGCAAGCTCGGTGGGGTACCCGTCGCGGTCATCCGCGGTCTGCACCCCGTCGACGACGGATCTCGCGCGGCAGACCTGGTGCGGCCGGCCGACGACGACCTGTTCCGCCTCGGGACCGCCGAGGCGATCGAGCAGGGCCGCCGCGAAGCGCTGCTGACCCGTCGATCGGTCCGCGCATTCGCGCCCGGAGCGATCGAGGCAGAGGTGATGCACGCGGCGTTCGCCGACGCGCTGACCGCCCCCGCACCCCACCACACCCACCCGGTGCGGTTCGTCTGGGTCCGGTCACCGCAACGACGCACGCAGCTCCTCGACGAGATGGCTCAGGCGTGGCGCACCGACCTCGAAGGCGACGCGAAGTCACCGGAGTCCGTCTCCAAGCGGCTGCGCCGTGGCCAGATCCTGTACGACGCACCGGAGTTGGTCATCCCGTTCCTGGTGCCAGAGGGCGCCCACGAGTACCCGGACGCGCGTCGCAACGCGGCCGAGCACACCATGTTCACCGTCGCGGCGGGCGGCGCGGTGTCCGCGCTGCTGGTCGCCCTGTCGGTGCGCGAGGTCGGCAGTTGCTGGATCGGGTCGACCATCTTCGCCCCGGACGTCGTCCGCCGCGTGCTGGAACTCGACGACCACTGGGAACCGCTGGGTGCCATCGCGGTCGGTCGACCGCTGTCCGCAGCCGGCCCACGCCCGCCGGCGGACACCGCGGGCCTGGTGATCGAGCGATGAGCGCGGCGTCGTTGCGCGAATCGGCGGGCCACGCGCTGCGGTCGTGGACGGCACCCGATCCCGAACAGGACTCGCTGCGACACACCTATCTGGCCTTCCTCGACGCGAGCCCGGACGCCTGTCTGCGGGCCAACGAGCCCGGCCATGTCACCGCGTCGGCGATCGTGTTCGACGCAGAATTGCGCCACGTGCTGCTGACGCTGCACCCACGAGTGGGCCGCTGGATTCAGCTCGGCGGCCATTGCGAGCCCGCCGACACCACCCTCGCAGATGCGGCGGCCCGGGAGGCACGCGAGGAATCGGGTGTCGACACGCTGCGGTTGTCGTCCGGACCGGTACACCTGCACACCCATCCGATCACCTGCTCGCTCGGGCTTCCCACCCGCCATCTCGACATCCGCTACGCCGCGGTCGCCGCACCCACCGACACCGGATCTCCGCCGGAGGTGGTGCGCAGCGACGAATCGACGGACCTGGCGTGGTGGCCGGTGCACGGTCTACCCGACGACGACGCGGACATGGAGATCCTCGTCGAGCGCGGACTCGACGTCCTCCGTCGTCCCGGGCGCCCGGCCTGAGGAAAGGTCCGGCGAGCCTCAGACGCGGAAGCCCTTGCCGACGGTGACGACACCGCCGTTGCTGACCGAGAACCGTTCGCGGTCGGACTCGGAGTCCACGCCGAGTTGCACACCCTCCCCGACCGTCACGTTCTTGTCGAGAATCGCGTGGCGCACCACGGCTCCCTTGCCGATCCGCACGCCCGGCATGAGGACGCTGCCTTCGACCACCGCGCCGTCCTCGATGACGACGTTGGCCGACAACACCGAATCACTGACTGTTCCGGCGGACACGATGCAGCCCGCGCCGACCACCGAGTCGTGCGCGGTGCCGCCCTGGACGAACTTCGCGGGCGGGAGATTGACCGTCTCGCCCCGGATCGGCCAGCGCTGGTTGTAGAGATTGAAGACGGGGTGCACGGACACCAGGTCCATGTGCGCGTCGTAGAAGGCGTCGAGCGTGCCGACGTCGCGCCAGTACCCCTTGTCGCGCTCGGTCTCGCCGGGGACCTGATTGTCCTTGAAGTCGTAGACGAAGGCCCGGTCCCGCCGCACGAATGCCGGGATGATGTCGCCACCCATGTCGTGGTCGGAGTCGGAGTCGGCCGCATCGGCGCGGATCGCCTCGACGAGAGCGTCGGTGGTGAAGACGTAGTTGCCCATCGAGGCGAAACTGACGTCGGGATCATCGGGCGTGCCCGGTGGGTCGGCGGGCTTCTCGAGGAACCTCGTGATCCGGCCGGACGCATCGGAATCGATGCAGCCGAAGGCGGTTGCCTCCTGCCGGGGTACCCGGATACCGGCGACGGTGACGTCGGCGCCGGACGCGATGTGCGCCTCCACCATCTGCGACGGATCCATGCGGTACACGTGATCGGCGCCGAAGACCACGATGTACTCGGGCCGTTCGTCGCTGATCAGGTTCATGGACTGGAAGATCGCGTCGGCGCTGCCGGTGTACCAGCGCGGCCCGAGCCGCTGCTGTGCCGGCACCGGGGTGATGTACTCGCCGTGGAAGCCCGACGAGAACCAGGTCTGGGAGATGTGACGGTCCAGCGAATGGGACTTGTACTGCGTGAGAACGCAGATGCGTTCGTAGCCGGCGTTGACGAGGTTGGAGAGCACGAAGTCGATGAGGCGGTACGAACCGCCGAACGGCACCGCAGGTTTCGCACGGTCCATCGTCAGGGGGTACAGGCGTTTCCCCTCGCCGCCTGCGAGAACGATTCCGAGCACGTGCGGATGTGATCTCACGCCCTCCAACTTAACGGGCATCGATCGTCGCGGCTAGGCGAATGACACTCTCCTCACACCGAGTTTCCAGCAGCGATGGCGAAGTCATCACGATGCGGTTAGCGTCGAGCACATGAGGGTGGCGATGATGACCCGGGAGTATCCACCCGAGGTGTACGGCGGTGCCGGAGTGCATGTCACAGAACTCGTCCGGTACCTGCGCGCGCTCACCACCGTCGATGTGCACTGCATGGGCGCCGAACGTGAGACCGCCGCGGTGTACCAGCCCGACCCGGGACTGTCCGGCGCCAATGCCGCCATCACCACCCTGTCGACCGATCTCCGGATGGCGGTGGGCGCCGAGGGCGCCGATCTCGCCCATTCCCACACCTGGTATTCAGGCCTGGCGGGTCACCTGGCGGCCCAGCTCTACGGCGTCCCACACGTGCTGACCGCCCATTCCCTCGAGCCGATGCGGCCCTGGAAGGCCGAGCAGCTCGGCGGCGGGTATCGCGTCTCGAGCTGGGTGGAACGCAACTCGATCGAGTACGCGGATGCGGTGATCGCGGTCAGCTCGGGGATGCGCACGGACGTCTGCAACACCTATCCGCGCGTCGATCCGGAGCGGGTTCACGTGGTACGCAACGGCATCGACACCTCGACCTGGTATCCGGTCGAGGAGCCGTTCGGTCCGGAGTCGGCGCCTGCCGGTCTCGGTGTCGACCCCGATCGGCCGATCGTGGCGTTCGTCGGACGCATCACGCGGCAGAAGGGCGTTGCGCATCTCGTCGCCGCCGCGCATCATTTCGCCCCCGAGGTCCAGCTCGTGCTGTGCGCGGGCGCTCCCGACACGCCGGAGATCGGCGCGGAGATCGAGGCGGCGGTCGCCGAACTCGCGGAGCAGCGCGACGGCGTGTTCTGGGTCAGGGACATGCTCCCCCAGCCCAGAATCCGGGAAATTCTGACCGCGGCAACCGTTTTCGTCTGCCCGTCGATCTACGAACCGCTGGGCATCGTGAATCTCGAAGCGATGGCGTGCGGCACCGCGGTCGTCGCATCGGAAGTGGGCGGCATCCCCGAAGTGGTCCGCGACGGTGTCAGCGGCCGCCTCGTGCCCTACGACCCGGTCGACCCGCGGTCATTCGAGGTCGGCCTCGCCGACGCGGTGAACGCTGTCGTCGGGGATCCCGCCGCGGCGGCGTCGATGGGCGCGGCGGGTCGCGACCGTGCCGAATCGGAGTTCTCGTGGGCGACGATCGCGGAGCAGACCCTGGACGTGTACCGACTCACCCTTCGGTGACCTCCGCGCCGATGCGGGGCCGACAGATCGCCGCGGTGACCGACACCGTCACCGGCACATGCCCGGTCGTCCGGGTCATCGCCCGCGCGGCCCGCCCGATCTCGTCGTCGGAGAGGTGAAACGCCGAGGGCCCCATGGCCACCAGGTCGGCGAGCAGCGTCGCGTCGGCGTCGTGCCGATACCGTGCCGACCGCTCGGCGGTGATCTCGAAGAGCCCGCCGAGCGACGAGCGCAATCGTTGCGCCTTGTCGTCGGCGACGGACAGCATCCCCATCGGGCCGATGATCTCGGCGAGATGGTCATCGTCGGGTGTCACCACGACCAGAACACCGTCCGGATGCAGGACCCGGGCGAACTCGGCGAGGTTGCGGGGCGAGAACACCGACAGGACTGCACCGATCGCCCCCGATCGAATCGGCAACGGCCGCCACACGTCGGCCACGACTGCCGCCGCTCGCGGATGCGAGCGCGCCACCGCCCGGGCGCAGTACTTGGACAGATCGAGTCCGATGCCGTTCAGTTCGTCCGCCTCGGCGAGGGTCGCCGACAGATAGTGACCCGTCCCCGCTCCCGCGTCGAGGACCAGGTCGGGCCGCCCGGTGGTGATGTCGGACCGACCCGGTGACGGGACGGTCGCTGACGCCACCCCGTCCGCGACGATGCGGGCCACCGGATCGAAGAAACCGGACTCGTGAACCCGGCGTCGGGCGGCGACCATGGCCGCGGTGTCCGATCGATGCGGAGTGGCGCGACCGTCGAGAAGCGATACATACCCTTGCCGGGCGACGTCGAATCGATGTGACGATGCGCAGACGAGCGACCTGCCGTCGTCGGTGACGACGAGTTCGGCAGCGCTACTCGGGTCTACGAAACACGCGGGACATCGCAGCGCGGATTCGACCTCGCGCAGCTGACGTCTGGGGTCGTGGGCTCGGTTCAGCCGGTGACCCCACGCAGTTCCTCACCGAGCGCAGCGGCTTCGTCGGCGGTCAGCTCGACGACCAGGCGTCCACCACCCTCGATCGGAATCCGGACAACGATTCCACGTCCTTCCTTGGCCGCTTCGAGGGGGCCGTCCCCAGTACGTGGCTTCATCGCCGCCATTCTCGAACTCCCTTCAGAGCTTCCGCCACACGGTGTGGAACGACACCCGGCGTATCGGTCGGACAGGCCGGAGGTGCCAGGACAATGATACGTGGTGGACTGGTGATACCCGGTGCGCACATGCGGTTCCGTGTTCGGTACGTGCCGGTCAACGCTCCGCCGGGTCGCCGTCCGCGACGTGCGGATGATCCGTCCCGTCACGGGCCTGGAGGTCGAGCACGACACCACGCAATTCGTCGAGTTCACGCGCGAGCTTCTCCATCGCCCAGTCGACCTCGGCGGCCGAGTACCCGCGAAGGGACTGGGAGAACACGAGTTGACGGACGTGGTCGCCGGTGATCCCGGCCCGCGGCAATCGCGTCAGGGTGGTGCCGCGCTCCACGGGCGGGAGATCCTCTCCGCGCCCGAACACGAACCACACCAGTGCGAAGACCGCCGCAATCACCACGGCCATGATCAGCAGATACAGCAGCATCGTCTGCATGACACCCATCGTTGCAGATCGAAGAATGGGCAGATCGACAGCCGGGGCAGATCGACGACCGCGCAGACCGGCAGCCGCGCGACTGGGCGGCTGCCGGTCGACTCAGCGGTCGGTCAGGACGCCATCTCCGTGTCGTCGGACTGATCGGCGACGATCGACCGCATGGGCGGCCGGTCCTCGAGGTAGACCTCGGTGGTGTGCGGGGTGAAGGACCCGTCGGGCTCGGCGGTGAACTGGGTGAGGCCGATCCCGGAATCCTCGATCCCGCACCGGCGCATCAGGGTGCCGACAATCTGTCGGCTCATCACGCCCAGTTCGATCAGCGGCCGGTTGCGGTGCGTGCGGACGCCGAGATTCACCTGCCCGATGCCCTCGAGTCCGTAACGGTCGAACGTGTCGATGAGCAGACCGATCTCGACGCCGTAGCCCGGCGCGAACGGGACCGAGGAGAGCAGTTCGCGGGTGCCGGCGTACTCGCCGCCCAGCGGCTGCAGGACACCGGTGAGATCCGGGCGCTGCGACGCCAACAGCGGACGCGCGACGAGTTCGGTGACCCGCCCGCCACCGTTGGCGTCCTGTTGTCCGCCCGTGCGCAGCGGACGTCGGTAGTAACCCTTGACCAATTGGATCTTCGGATCGACGAGCAACGGGCCGAGCATCTTCGGCACGAACATCGGGTCCGGATCGATGAGGTCGGAATCGACGAACGCGATGATGTCGCCGGTCGCGACCGCGATGGAACGCCAGAGCACCTCACCCTTGCCCTTGACGGGCTCGAGCCCGGGCACGGCCTGCTCACGGCTCACCACCGTTGCGCCGGCTTCGCGGGCGCGCTCGGCGGTGGCGTCGGTGGACCCGGAGTCCAGGACGATCAACTCATCGACCAGCGTGCCGTACAGCGGTCGGATCGAGGCGATGACGTCGGCGACGGTCTCTTCTTCGTTCAGTGCCGGCAGCACCACCGAGACGGTGCGCCCGTCCTTGGCGGCCACCAGTTCGTCGATGGTCCATTCAGGCTGTTCCCACGTGTTGGTGGCGGACCACCGCTGTTTGGCACCCATGGTGTCGGCCGGAGTCGGCCACATGGTGGTCTTGTTCCGATTGTTGGCGACGGTCGCCGTGCGGCCGGCGGGGCGGGCCGGTCGACGCTGCGGCTGGGTTCGACGTACCTGTTTGGTCATGCGAGTCCCCTGACTGTTCGGGCGGGAGGTCGTGTCCCCGCGATGGCAGCGACCATGTCGACCACGCGACGGGTGGCGGCAACCTCGTGGACGCGAAAGATCCGGGCGCCGGCAGCGGCACTCAGAGCGGTCGCGGCCAGGGTTCCCTCCAGCCGTTCTTCGAGATCCACACCCAGAGTCTCCCCTACAAAGTCCTTGTTGCTCAGTGCCATAAGCACTGGCCAGCCGGTATTAACAAGAACGTTCACGTGGCGTAACAAGGCGAGCCCGTGGTGGGTGTTCTTGCCAAAATCATGTGTCGGATCGATCACGATCGAGTCACGTGCGACGCCCGCATCCGCGGCCCGACGCGCCGCCGAGGTGACGTCTGCCACAACTTCGGCGACCACATCGTCGTACGCGACGCGATGCGGCCGGGTCCGCACCGTGGCGCCACCGGTGTGCGAGCACACGATGCCCGCACGATGTGCAGCCGCGATCTTCACCAGACCCGGGTCGACGCCCGCCCAGGTGTCGTTGATCAGGTCGGCGCCCGCCCGGCAGGCCTCGTCGGCCACCTCGTGGCGCCAGGTGTCCACACTGATGAGGACGTCGGGATACCGCTCACGGATCCAGGCGATCATCGGAACCACGCGGGCGGTCTCGGTGTCGACGTCCACCTCCTCGCCGGGGCCGGCCTTCACACCACCGATGTCGATGATGTCGGCGCCCTCGGTGACGACCTGCTCGATGCGGGCCTGGGCGGCGGTGTCGGCGAAGCTCGCGCCCTTGTCGTAGAACGAGTCGGGTGTCCGGTTGACGATGGCCATGACGAGGGCACGGTCGGTGGCGACAGGCTTGCCGCACAGCGTCGGGAGCATGCCTGCCAGGGTAACGAGGGGTCTCGATACGGCTCCTCGCTCCGCTCGTCGCCTACTCGACCAGCGGGAAACGTCGCGCTGCGCTCGTCGCCTACTCGACCAGCGGGAAACGTCGCGCTGCGCTCGTCGCCTACTCGACCCACGGGAAACGTCGCGCTGCGCTCGTCGCCTACTCGACCAGCGGAAACGCCCACGCTCGACCGGGAAGTGCGGCTCAGCCCTTCGGCGCCTTGGCGTTGGCGACGTCCGCCGGATAGTCCTCATAGAAGTCGACGTACCCGCGGTCCCGCCCGGCCAAAACGTAGACCGGGTCGTCGCCCGTGTCGGAGTAGCCTTCGTCGCGGAGTTCGACCTTGCGGTTCTTGAACGTGGACGTCTGTTCTAAGTCGTCGACGACGCGGATGAACAGGGGGACCGCGTAGGCGGGCAGGTGCCTGTACAGATGGTCGGCGAGCTTCTGGGGTTCGAGGTCGGCGCCCTCGCGCAGCTTGACCGCGGCCATGCCCGGCTTGCCGTCGGTCTTCTCCACGTCCACGCCGTAGACGACCGATTGGGCGATCGCGGCGTACGAGTCGAGCGCGCCCTCGACCTCGGTGGTCGCGACGTTCTCGCCCTTCCATCGGAAGGTGTCGCCGAGCCGGTCGACGAAGGCGATGTGCGCCCATCCCTGGTCGCGCACGAGGTCACCGGAGTTGAAGTACGCGTCGCCGCTCTTGAAGGCGTCGCGGATGACCTTCTTCTCGGTCGCCTCGGCATCGGTGTAGCCGTCGAGCGGCACACGCTCGCTGATCTCGGCGATCAGCAGCCCCGTACCGCCCTTGCCGACCTCGGCCAGGCGTCCGTCGCCGTCACGCTTCGGGTCGCCGTGCTCGTCGTACTCGACGATCTTGTACGGCAACGGACAGAATCCGGCGGTGCGCTTCACGCTGAAGGCGTTGACGAAGGCGAGGTTCAGTTCACTGGCGCCGTAGAACTCGACGATGCGCTCGATGCCGAACCGCTCGGCGAACTCGTCCCAGATCTCCGGGCGCATACCGTTGCCGATGATCACCTTCACCGCGTGCTGACGGTCGGTGGGCTTCTCCGGCTGCGCGAGCAGGTAGCGGCACAGTTCGCCGATGTAGCAGAACGAGGTCGCCCGGTTCAGGATCACGTCGTCCCAGAACTTCGACGCCGAGAAGGACCGGCCGATCGCGATACATGCGCCGGCGGCGAGTACCGATCCGAGCGATACCGACAACGCGTTGTTGTGGTAGAGCGGCAGCGGCACGTACATGGTGTCGCTGTGCCGCAGCCGGACCGCCAGACCACCGATGCCCGAGAGGTTGGCGAACCACCGATTGTGGCTCATGACACTGGCTTTCGGCATTCCGGTGGTGCCGGAGGTGAAGATGTAGAAGGCCTTGGTGGAGGCGGGCAGGGTCGCGGTGACCGTTGGGTTCTCTTCGCTGCGTCCCGCCGACGCCTCGTCGAACGCGGCGAAGTCGAACACGTGTGGGGGCAGCGCGTCGGACGGGATCGACTCGAACGCTTCGGCGCAATCGGGGTCGTGGACGAGCACCGTGGCGTCGAGCAGCGAAACGCTGTGCGACAGCACCTTGTCGCGCTGGTTGTAGTTGAGCATGCCGGCCACCGCGCCGAGCTTCACGGTGGCGAGCACGACCATCAGATCCGTCGGATTGTTCTTGGAGAGGATGGCAACCGTGTCGCCGGTGCCCACCCCGTTGTCGGCGAGCACCGCGGCGTACCGGTTCACGCGCCGGTTGACCTCGCCGTAGGTGAGCGATCTGCCCTCGAATCGGATGAACGGGCGATCCGGATGGGCCGCGGCATGCTTCTGGAAGATCGACCCGATCGTCCGCTTCGCGTGCGGTGGGCGGTGGATCAATCCCGGCGCATGCTTGATCATGCCCGGCGCGTGCGGCGCCATCTTGACCACGCCGCGGATCAGGTCGGTCAGACCGACACCCTTGGCTGCGGAAGTCTCACTGTGGGTGTCACTGCTCGGCATCAGATCTGTACTCCACATCCTCGTGTTCGCACTGGTCGCAGGCCCTCGGGGCACCAGGTGGCCGCGGGACCGTTGCCCTACCTTACCGAGCAGTAGCAAATTCGATGGCCTTCGGTACGGAATCGGCGACGAGGAGCCTGTCGAGCGACCCTCGCGACACGAAACCCCGCGCCGCAAGGTCGTCGAGCCAACCCAGCAGCGGGGCGTAGAAGTCGAGGTGGTCGAGCAGCACCACGGGTTTCGAGTGCATCCCCAGATAGCCCCCGGTCCACGTCTCGAACAGCTCCTCCAGCGTGCCGATCCCGCCGGGCAGGGTGATGAAACCGTCCGCACGCTCGTCCATCAGCCGTTTACGCTCGCGCATCGTCTCGGTGACGACGAGTTCATCGGACCCGAGGTCGGCGACCTCACGTTCCATCAGCGCACGCGGGATGATGCCGACGGTGGAGCCACCGGCCGCCCGCGCGGCCTCCGCCAACGCCCCCATCATGGAGATGTTGCCGCCGCCGGACACGACCGTGTGGCCGGCCGTCGCGAGTGCGGTGCCGACTTCCGCGGCGAGATCGAGGTAGTCCTGGGCGACCGGGCCGGACGCGCAGTAGACACAGATCGCGCTCATCGGCCACCGCGCCCGGCCGCGGCTGCGGCAATGACGTCGACGGCCTCGCCGGGCTCGTCGACGAGGTAGAGCAGGTCGAGGTCGTCGGCCGAGATCATGTTCTTGGCGAGCAACGTCTCGCGCATCCACTCGACCAGACCACCCCAGTGGTCGCGCCCGATCAACACGATCGGGAATCGCACCACCTTCTTGGTCTGCACCAACGTCAGTGCCTCGAACATCTCGTCGAGGGTGCCGAATCCGCCGGGCAGGCAGACGAACGCCTGGGCATACTTCACGAACATCGTCTTGCGCACGAAGAAGTAGCGGAAGTTCATGCCGACATCGACCCACTCGTTGAGATGCTGCTCGAACGGTAACTCGATGTTGAGTCCGATGCTCTGTGCCCCGGCGGTCCACGCACCCTGATTGGCCGCCTCCATCGCGCCCGGTCCGCCGCCGGTGATGACCGCATAGCCGGCCTCCCCCAGCGCCTGTCCGAGTCGGATCGCGAGGTCGTAGTCGGCGCTGCCGGGGGTGAGTCGGGCGGATCCGAACACCGTGACCGCTTCGGCGACCTCGCTCAGCGCGTCGAATCCCGCGACGAACTCCGATTGGATGCGCAGCACCCGCCACGAGTCGCGAATGGTGCGGTCGGCGCGCAGATCCTTGTCCCGCGGGTCCACCCATTCCAGGAGCCGTCGGTCGGTGGTCTGCGACGCTTCCTCTGAGTCGCGCCGGACCCGCATCGGACCGACGTAGCAGGTCTCGAGGTCTGCCGACGGGCCGCCGGCACGGTGACGACCGGGTTCGGCCTGTGAGTCAGGATTCGCGGAGAACATGGCGTTCACGCTATCCGTCAGCCGGACAGGAACGCACGCAGCAGATCCGCCACCTCACCTATCTGAGCGACGGGCACCCGTTCGTCGCGCCGGTGGGCCAGGCTCGGATCGCCCGGTCCGAGATTCACCGCCGGGATGCCCAGCGCCGAGAACCGGGACACATCCGTCCATCCGAACTTGGCGCGGAACCGACCGTTCGCGGCCTCGACCAGTGCGGCGGCCGCCGGATCGGTCAGTCCGGGAAGGGCTCCGGCCGCGGAGTCGGTGATCTCGAACTCGAGTTCGGCGTCGGCGAGCGCGGCTGCGAAGGTCTCGCGGACGTGCTCGATCGCCGCGTCGACGGAGCGGTCCGGCGCGAAGCGGAAGTTGACGTCGACGTGGGCCTCGTCGGGAACGACATTGCCCGCCACACCCCCGCCGACGCCCACGGCCTGCAGACCCTCACGGTATTCGCACCCGTCGATGTCCACGGTCCGCGGCCGGTAGGCGGCCAGCGTCGCCATCACGCCGCCGAGTTTGTGGATCGCGTTGTCGCCCATCCATGATCGAGCCGAGTGCGCTCGCACGCCGCGTGCGGTGAAGCGGGCCCGTAGGGTGCCCTGGCAGCCGGCCTCGATCAGGCCGCCGGTCGGCTCACCGAGAATCGCGAGGTCGCCGCGCAACCACTCGGGCAGTTCACGCTCGATCGCCCCGAGGCCGTTGTATTCGGCGGCGATCTCCTCGCAGTCGTAGAAGATCAGCGTCAGGTCGTGGGCCGGCGCTTCCATGGTGGCGGCGAGATGAAGGAAGACCGCGTCCCCGGACTTCATGTCGACCGTGCCGCATCCGTGCAACACCGCACCCTCGTCGTCGTCGGTGCGCCGGTGCGGCAGATTCCCGGCCACCGGAACCGTGTCCAGATGGCCGGCGAGGATCACCCGGCTCGCGCATCCCCGATCGGTTCGGGCGAGTACCCGGTTGCCGTGCCTGCGCACCTCGAAACCCTCTGTCTGCGAACGTAACGCACGCTCGACGGCATCGGCGATCGTCGCCTCGTTGCGGGATACGCTCTCGATGTCGACGAGCGCGGCGGTCAGGTCGGCGGGGTCAGCGGTCAGATCGAGGTCGGCGGTCAGATCGGGGTCGGCAGGGGTCACCTGATCACCGTAGCCCCCGTGCGGAGTGTCGTTCGAGCTGTTGCACGGCTTCGGGCTGTTACGACGGCACTGTGTCGGACCCCGGCGCTAGCGTGAATCCATGACCTCCACCGACACCTCGTCAAGCGCTCCCCGTGCCCTAATCCCCAATGCCCTGTCCATCGTCACCCGCGACATGGCCGCCGCGCTCGCGTTCTACCGGCTGTGCGGGCTCGAGTTCCCCGAGGACGCCGACACGGCGCCGCACGCCGACGCGGTGGCCGGCGGCTTCCGCATCATGTTCGACACCCGAGAAGTGGTGCAGGGCTTCACGTCTGATTGGAGCGTGCCATCGGGTGGGCACCGGATGGCCCTCGCCTTCGAGTGCCCGACCCCGGCCGACGTCGACGCGCAACATGCCCGCCTCGTCGCTGCCGGTCATCAGTCCGCCCATGATCCGTTCGACGCGTTCTGGGGCCAGCGCTACGCGGTGGTCCGCGATCCGGACGGCAATCCGGTCGACTTCTACTGCGCGCTCGCCTGAGCGGTCGGGGCCGGTACGGCCCGGACCGCACGACGGCAACCGGTAGTCTCTTCACCCGTGACGACTAATGGCGCTTTCGCAACCGGCATTGCCACGGTGACCAACGGCGGGTCCGCCGACCCCGGTCTGGTCCTCGACGTCTGGTTCCCCGAACCCGAGCTCGACAGCCCGAGCGCGAGCGAGACCGTCACCCTCGACGGCGCAGAGGTACCGAACGAATTCCGCGAGCTCGTGGGCGCGGACGCCGCGCGCGGCGTCAAGACCGTCGCGGTGCGTACGTCGATCACCGACCTCTCGTCCGCCCCGGTCGACGCCTACGACGTCTACCTGCGCCTGCACCTGCTCTCCCACCGTCTCGTCGCACCGCACGGCACCAACCTCGAGGGCATCTTCGGACTTCTGACGAATGTCGTCTGGACCAATCACGGCCCGTGCCCCATCGACGGATTCGAGGCGACCCGGGGACGGTTGCGCACCCGCGGCCCGGTGACGGTCTACAGCATCGACAAGTTCCCGCGGATGGTCGACTACGTGCTGCCCGGCGGGGTGCGGATCGGTGACGCCGATCGCGTCCGTCTCGGTGCGCACCTCGCTCCCGGCACCACCGTGATGCACGAGGGTTTCATCAACTACAACGCCGGCACGCTGGGGTCGTCGATGGTGGAGGGACGCATCTCGGCCGGTGTCGTGGTCGGCGACGGCTCCGACATCGGGGGCGGCGCCTCCACGATGGGCACCTTGTCCGGCGGCGGCAAGGAGATCATCTCGCTGGGCAAGCGCTGCCTGCTCGGCGCCAACGCAGGCTGCGGCATCCCGCTGGGCGACGATTGTGTGATCGAGGCAGGGCTGTACGTCACCGCCGGCACCAAGGTCACCGGGCCCGACGGGACCGCCGTCAAGGCCCGCGAACTGGCCGGTCAGTCCAATCTGCTGTTCCGGCGCAACAGCCTCACCGGCGCCGTCGAGGTCGTCCCGTGGAAGGGCGACGGCATCGCGCTGAACGAGGCGCTGCACAAGCACAATTGAGTCGGCAGCCACCAGTCGCTGAGGAGGGACCCGAGCCCAGCCACCGGCCCCTGAGGAGGGACCCGAGCCCAGCCACCGGCCCCTGAGGAGGACCGGAGCGCTAGCGGAGGTCCGTCACGAAGGGCACCTCACCGTCGCAGGCGCTCGGCAGCCGCGTTGACACGCTCGTCGGTCGCGGTGAGCGCGATCCGCACGTGCTGCGCTCCGGCGGGGCCGTAGAAGTCACCCGGCGCCGCGAGGATGCCGCGGTCCGCGAGCCAGTCCAGAGTGGCGCGGGAGTTGTCGTCGCGGGTCGCCCACAGGTACAGCCCCGCCTCCGAGTGGTCGACGCGGAAGCCGGCGGCCCGAACCGCTTCGAGCAGGACCCCCCGGCGCGCGCGGTAGCGTTCGTGCTGGGCGTGGACATGCTCGTCGTCGTCGAGGGCGGCGACCATCGCCCCCTGGATCGGAAACGGCACGATCATCCCGGAGTGTTTGCGGACGGCGAGCAGTTCGCCGATCAGCTCGCGGTCGCCGGCGAGGAATCCCGCGCGGTAGGACGCCATGTTCGACACCTTGGACAGTGAATGCACCGCGAGGAGTCCGGTGTGGTCACCGTCGCAGACCCGTGGGTCGAGGATCGAGTACGCCTCCCCCTCCCACGTGAGGCCCAGGTAGCACTCGTCGGAGACGACGATTGCGCCGCGTTCGCGGGCCCAACCGACGACCTTGCGCAGGTGATCGATCCCCAGCACCTTGCCCGTCGGATTGGACGGCGAGTTGAGAAAGACCAGTGCCGGCGAGGTTGGCCCGAGTTGGACCGTCGAGTCTGCCCGGACCGCCGTCGCGCCGGCGAGCAATGCACCCACTTCGTAAGTGGGATAAGCGACCTCAGGAATCACGACCACATCACCAGCGCCGATGCCGAGCATCGACACCATGCCGGCGATCGCTTCTTTGGTGCCGATGACGGGCAGGATCCCGGAGTCGTCGAGGCCGGTGGTCCCGAACCGCCGCGCCAACGCCGCCACCGCCGCGGAGCGTAGCGCCGGGGTGCCGATCGTCGTCGGATAACCGGGAAACTCCGACGATGCCGCGAGGGCCTCGCGGATCACCGGGTCGACCGGATCGACCGGCGTCCCCACCGACAGGTCGACGATCCCGTCCGGGTGTGCGGCCGCACGCGCGCGGGCGGCGCCGATCGTGTCCCAGGGAAAATCGGGGAGCACCCTGCTGACCCGACGTCGCGTGGCGAAACCAGGCGTGTTCACGACGTCAGGTCATTCCTCTTCGTTCATGGGCGGCAGGCCCTTGATGAAGGCGGGGTCGGCGTCGGTCTTGCCGACCTTGCTCGCGCCGCCCGGCGAACCGAGATCATCGAAGAAGTCCGCGTTGGCACTGACGTAGGGCTCCCACTCGTCAGGAACATCATCTTCGTAGAAGATCGCCTCGACCGGGCAGACCGGCTCACAGGCACCGCAGTCGACGCACTCGTCGGGTTGGATGTAGAGCATCCGACCACCCTCGTAGATGCAGTCCACCGGGCATTCCTCGACGCAGGCCTTGTCCAAGACGTCAACGCAAGGCTCCGCGATGATGTACGTCACCACACTCTCCTTCACTGCAAACTCTCGCGGTCCGACGACGATCGCGTCGCGGTGTCGTCGCCGGGGTCGGCGCGTGGGCTGGACGCGCCTGATCTCGGATCACGCGGCGACCCCCGAGCATCGGGCCGCGTACACATGGGTCCGTATCCAAGAGTATCGGTCGCGGCCCGGGGTCATCGACACCCGCCCCCGTAGCCTCCGACGAGGAGTAACGCGGATCACATCGGTGCGCGTCCATTCCGATCAGCCGGGGTCGAAACCTCGACGTCGACCGGAGCCACCGGAAGCCTGGGACAGGTGACCACCGTCCTACATGCGCGTACCCCCTCGGGTGACGATCGACACCGAGCGGACCTTCAGTCACGCTCGACGACACTGCCCACCCGCCTGCGCCCGGCAGATCTGATGCGCATCACCGATCAGGGCGTCGCCGACGTGCTCGACGGCGTCTACGACCACGTGCTCCCACCACGATGGGACCCGGTCGAGCGATGGGCGACGAGACTGGTGAACGACGACGAACTCGACGTGTGGCTGATCAGCTGGACACCGGACCGGTCGACCGAACTGCACGACCATGCCGGCTCTCTCGGTGCCCTGACCGTGGTCACCGGATGCCTCCGCGAGTATCGGTGGACCGGTGGCGATCTGTCGCTGCGCGTGCTGCGGGCCGGGGACCAGGCCTCGTTTCCGCTCGGCTGGGTACACGACGTACAGCGGCACGACCCGCCGGCCGCCCGGTCCGACGGCACCGAACCGCCGACGACGACCCCGACGCTCAGTGTGCACGCGTACTCGCCGCCGCTGACCGCGATGTCGTTCTACGCCGTGACCGACCACCACACGCTGCGGCGCACCCGCACCGAACTGACCGACCGACCGGAGTGACCGACATGCCGACCATCGACGACATCCTGCTCACGGCACGCGACGGCCTGCAGCGCCTGGAGGCGACTGCGGTCGCCGCCGAAGTGGCCGCCGGCGCCGTCCTGGTCGACATCCGCCCGGCCGCCCAGCGCGCCGACGAAGGTGAGGCGGCCGACGCTCTGATCATCGAGCGCAATGTGCTGGAGTGGCGATGTGATCCGGCGAGCGACGCGCGTGTCGCCGAGGCCGTCGATCACGATGTCCGCTGGATCGTCCTGTGTTCGCAGGGCTATACGTCGAGCCTGGCGGCCGCGTCGTTGCAGCAACTCGGACTACACCGCGCCACCGACGTGATCGGCGGGTACCAGGCGCTCCGGGCGCTCGACGGCGACTGACCGCCCCGCCGACAGAACCCTCGTAATCGTCGACAGAACCCAGAATTCCGCCGACGGAATCCCGATTGCTGCCCGGATCGGTCCTCGGAGCGGAATCGTCGCGATGTTGCGATTCGCTCGGTGGGATATTGGGTTCTGTCGGCGCGATTCGGGGTTCTGTCGGCGTGATTTGGGGTTCTGTCGGCGACGGCGCTCAGGCGACGGCGGGCCAGGGCCGACCGTGCGGGATGACCTCGGCGGCGAGACCGGTGGCGGGATCGGCGACGGCGCCGACATGGGCCGCCAGCGACGGATCGATCCACTCGGACCCGGCGAGCACGTAGGGCGGCTGCGCCGTGATGCGCTCGGTGAGGACATATCCCGACGCCGCGGTGATCTCGGCGAGCACATCCAGATTGGGCCACGGACGCTCCGGGTTGACGTGGTCGGGGGTCAGCGGCGACACACCACCCCAGTCGTC
Organism: Gordonia prachuapensis; assembly: GCF_036350515.1. Lineage (NCBI taxonomy): Bacteria > Bacillati > Actinomycetota > Actinomycetes > Mycobacteriales > Gordoniaceae > Gordonia > Gordonia prachuapensis. Next base: position 153,624 of record NZ_JAZDUE010000014.1, read on the forward strand.
GATGCCGGACGCGATCAACGCGGCGCATTCCTCGCCGGACACCAGGTTCGGCGGCGCCTGCACACGCATGTGCGGTCCGAGCACGATCCGGGCCACCGCGACCGCGGCGAGGAACTCGCTCATCTCGGCATCCGGGGTGCCGCGCATCGCCGTGTCCGGCTTGGCGCGGAAGTTCTGCACGATGACCTCCTGAATGTGACCGTGGCGTCGGTGCACATCGCGGAGCGCGAGAATCGACTCGGCCCGTTCGGTCAACGACTCCCCGATCCCGACGAGGATTCCGGTCGTGAACGGGATGCGTTCGGCTCCTGCGTCATTCAGCACCTGCAGCCGGACGGCCGGGTCCTTGTCCGGACTGCCGTAGTGCGGCTGCCCCTTCTCGGTGAACAGACGGCGCGACGTCGTCTCGAGCATCATGCCCATCGACGGGGCCACCGGCCGGAGTTCGGCCATCTCTGCGGCACTCATCACACCCGGATTGAGATGCGGCAGCAGACCGGTCTCTTCGAGGACGGCGACCGCAGCCGCGCGCACGTAGTCGAGGGTCGAGCTGTAGCCGCGGGCGGCGAGCCACTCGCCGGCCTGCGCCCATCGCGCCTCCGGCCGGTCACCCAGGGTGAACAACGCTTCCTTACAGCCGAGAGATGCGCCTTTGCGGGCGATCTCGAGGACCTCGTCGATCTCGAGATACATGCCCTGGCCGTCACGGGCCAGCTTTCCGGGGACGGTGACGAACGTGCAGTAGTGGCAGCGGTCCCGACACAACCGGGTCAGCGGGACGAAAACCTTGCGGGAATAGGTGATCTGACGCGCGCGGCCTGCCGCGGACAACCCGGCGTCGCGGACCGTCGAGGCGATTGCCTGCAACGCGACGAGGTCGTTTCCGGTCACGCCGAGCAAAGTCACGATCTGGTCGATGTCCGGCTCGGCATTCTCGGCGGCGGACAGCGCGTTCTCCATCGGCGCCGTCCGGTGGTTCTCGATGTCGGTCATCGGTGCTGACCTCCCTCGTAGACGTGTGTGGACTCGACCAGATACGGCCCGGGATCGAAGGTGCCGTTGCGTTCGCGAAACGACGCCGCGGTCCCCGGCCACAGCAATGTGAGCCGCCCACTGCGTGAGTCCACGTACCAACTGTCGCAACCCGTCAGCCAGACGGTGGATGCGCTCCGCCGATCGATCTCGCGGGTGTAGCCGTCCTCGGCCGCAGCGGTCACCTCCATCGATCGGATGTCATTGTGCGCCAGGTGATCCAATGCACCCAGGACGTAGTCGAGTTGCGTCTCGATCATGTAGATCGCCGAATTGTGGCCGAGGGCCGCGTTCGGGCCGTCGAGGACGAACATGTTCGGGAACCCGTGTACGGCGGTGGATGCGTAGGACACCATGCCGGCAGACCAGTGATCCGCGAGCACGATCCCGTCGCGGCCCCGGACACGCGCGGCGGCCGGCGGCCGGGTGGCCTCGAAGCCGGTGGCCATGACGAGCACGTCGAGATCGTAGGTGTGGCCGCTGACGGCACGTGCCTTGCATTCGGTGACCGACTCGAGTGCGCTCGGCTCGAACACCACGTTGTGCCGTTGCAGCGCCGGATAGAAGTCGTCGCTGAGCAGGATTCGCTTGCAACCGATCTCGTAGTCGGGGGTGAGCGCCTCGCGTAACGCGGGCCGGTCGACCTGGTGGTGCAGGTGGCCGAGTGCGCGATCCCGGATCACGTCGATGTCGGGGTGCAGGCCGAGGCGTTGGCGAAACGCGCGATCGGCGTCGACGAGGAGGTCCTCGCGCACGGCTCGAGCATGATCGGGGACGCTGAGTTCGGCCCGCTCCGCGGCGGTGAACCTCCGGTCCTCACGCGGCACCACATACGGTGGCGTCCGGGAGAACACGACGAGTTCTTCGGCTTCCTCGGCGAGGTGCGGGATGACCTGGACCGCCGACGCGCCGGTGCCGACGACACCGATCAGTTCGCCGCCGGACAACAGGTCGTCGCGCCACTGCGCGGTGTGAACCACGGTGCCGGTGAATGATTCGAGGCCGTCGATGTCCGGGACATACGGCTCCGACAGGCGCCCGACGGCCATCACCAGCACTCGGGCGCGGACCGCTCCCGCCGCTGTGTCCAATTCCCATTGGGCCCCGGCCTGATCCCAGCGCGCTTCGCGGAGTTCACAATTCAGCCGGACGTGCGGCGTCAGGCCTTCGTCGACCACCGTCTGCTCGAGGTAACGGCGGATGTCGGCGCCACGCGGGTAGAGGGTCTCCCAATCCCACGGCGGCCGAAAGGAGAACGAGTACAGGTGAGCCGGGATGTCGCAGGCGATCCCCGGATAGGTGTTGTCGCGCCACGTTCCGCCGACACCGCCGGAGCGCTCGAGGACCACGAAGGACTCATGCCCGCGCCGGGCGAGCTGGGTCGCCATGCCGATTCCCGCGAAGCCGGCGCCGACGATCACGACGTCGACGTCGCTGATCGGGGCGTTGAGGCCCGCGGTCACCGGCGTACCTGCGGGATCGCCAGGATGCGGTCGACAGGCGGGTCGGCATAACCGGTGGTCCGTTGACGCGGTGTGCGTCCGGCCCGGCCCGCGATGTCGACCAGGTCGTCGACCTGCAGTACACGGCCTGCCTCCTGCCCCGCCCCGGGCATCAGCTCTCCGTCGATGAGCAGTCCACCGAGGTCGTCGACGCCGCCGTCGAGGAGCACTTCGGTGGTCTGCGGGTCGTGCTTGGTCCATGCGACCTGCAGGTGGTCGATGCTCCCGAGCAGGAGCAACCGGGCGACGGCATGAACGGCCCGGGTCTCGCGTTGCGACGCGGTGCGCACGGCCTCGCCCCTGCGGTGCGGTGGGGCGTTCTCGGGCAACAGCGGCATGAGGATGAGTTCTGTGAAACCGCCTGTCCGACTCTGGATCTCGGCCAGCAGGCGCAAGTGTTCAACCTGGTGGCGCGGTGTCTCGACATGGCCGTAGAGCATCGTCGCGGTCGAGAACAACCCGACCTGGTGGGCCGTCTCGATCGTCGACACCCAGTCGGCGACGCCGAGGGCCTCACCTCCGGACAGGTGGGCGCGGACGTCCTCGTCGAGGATCTGTGCGGCGGTACCGGGCACGGAACCCAACCCCGCCGAGTGGGCGCTCCGGAGGAAGTCGGCGACGGAGACACCCATCCGTGTGGCGGCGTCGCGGATCTCGGGTGGGCGGAATGCGTGCAGGTGCATCGTGGGTGCCGCTGCGTGGATCTCCTCGATCAGTCGCAGGTACCCGTCGGCGGGAGCGTCCACCGGGAGCGGACCCTGAAGACAGATCTCGGTGGCACCGAGACGCCACGCCTCGTCGACCAGCTCCGGCACCGTCGGGACGTCGGCCCGCCCGGCCGCGACGACGGCGGTGTCGAGATTGCGGTTGACCACGAACGTCAGGGTGTCCGTCGGGGTGACCGCACGTCGGGCGGCGTCGGCGAGTGCGCAGAGTTCGTCGAGTTCTGTGCCGGACGCACCCAGCAGCGCCACCCACTCGTCGTCCGTGAGCGACGCCGGATCGTCGGCGACGTGACGTAGTGCTTCCCGGGCTGCCCCCACCGCGGCGTGCGCGTCCCGAGCCCACTCCCGCAGGACCATTCCCTCACTCTAACCGCACCCGCGGATGCCCCGATGACCCCCGTTCCCGCCGGGAGGTGGGGGCGGCACCTCAGGTCCGCGCGTCGTGGGGCACCGGCAGCCGACCGGACCAGACCAGCGCGGCGGGCAGGCCCGCGCCGATCGCGAGCAGGCCGAGGGTGGGGAGCAGCAGACTGCCGTCGGGCTGCAGCGCGACATCCCCGCCCGGTCCCGGGAACCCGCCGACGACCAGGGCGAGCGCCCATGCCAGCAACGGCAGGAAACGTCCCGGCCCGGCGGTGAACCCGGCAGCAAGCCAGAGCAACACGCAGTTGACGAGTCCCGCGATGATGGCGGCCACCGGGATCGCCATGCCACCGAAACGCAGGTACCCGAACGCAACCGACATCACCCCGACCACGAAGCCGTCGACGACGAGCATCCCCAGCATGACGCGATCGATGGGTCGCATCAGTCGACCGCCGCGAAGAGGTCGGCCTCACGTCCGCCCGGCTCTCGCCGAACCGGCGAGGTGAGGATGAAATGTTCGCGATCGAAGATCGGCTGCAGGATGTTGTTCGACAGTGCGTATTCGGTGCCCGACGGCGCGACGGTCACCTGGGTGGCGTGGGCGCGCAGCGCGGCCGCCTTGCGCTCGACGAAGTCCCGGACGTCGATCTCGGTGGTGATCGCCGAGTCCACGTGACTCGGCAGATCGTCCGGAGCCGGCAGTGTCCAACCGTCGGGCACCCGCCCGGCGGCAGCAGCGAGTCCCGATTCGAGCGCGGAACGTTCGGAGACCGATTCATAGACCTTGGGAGGCCTCGACGATCCGGTCGCGAGCCGGTCACGTACCCGGGGCATGGCTGCGACGGTCGTCTCGTGGACGAGTTTGTGGTCGGGGTGACCGTAGGTCCCGGCGTTGTCGTAGGTGACGACGACGTCCGGCCCGAACGCGACGATCTCCTCGACGAGAGTGGCAACGACGTCGTCGAATACCGCCTGCACCAGCGCTCGCGGGTGTTCGGCGGACGGCGCCCCGGCCATCCCGGAGTCCCGCCAATGGCCCACGCCGCCGAGGAACCGCGGGCGTAGCGGGGCACTGCCGGACGGGCTCAACGCCGCGAGCGCGCGGGTCAGTTCGGCGATGCGGTAGCCGCCGAGCTGGTCGGCGCCGCCGTCGGCAGCCAGTTGAGCCCACTCGTCGCCGATGACCTCGCCCTCCTCGCCCAGGGTGAACGTCAGCACACGGACGTCGACCCCCTCGGCGAGGTAGCGGGCGATCGTGCCGCCGGTCATGATCGTCTCGTCGTCGGGATGCGCGTGCAGCAACAGGAGCCGACGCGGGGCCACCTCGCTCATCGCTGCTCCCACGCGACGGTGTCACCGAAGATGGCGACCTGGATCGGCCCGGACAGCGGCACCCCCACCACCTGATCGGTGAGGCCGACGAACATGCTGTCCTGATAGAGCGGCTGGTAGATGGCCTGCTCGGCCAGCAGCGGCTCGGCTTCGGTCAGCTGGGGAACGGGATCGCGGGCCGACAGCGCCTCCCGGGCCAGCTCGATCAGCCGGGGATCGCAGATACCGGAGACATTGCTGGCGTAGCTGTCGTCGGCGGCTCCGGCCTGTCCGGGCGCCACACTGGCCGGGGTGGGCGGCGTCGACAATGACGGCGCTGTGACCGGCTTCGGCTGATCACAGTCGACCTGGGACGCGAGTGCCGCGGCCGGGGGCACGCCGAGACCCTGCCAGCCGACCACGAGATCGACACGTGCGTTGGTGAGCGCGACCCCGTAGAGCTCACTGTTGGGCAGCGCCACGACCGTGGCCCGCACACCCTGCCCACGCAACTGGTCGACGATGTTGGAGGCGGCCGAGGTGGACCGGGGGTCGCCGCTGACGGCGCCGACCCGGACCGTCAGGTCCTCGTCGCCGCTGCGATACGGCGCGATCCCGGCCGGCAGTGGTTCCACCTCCACGCCGTCGGCGGACTCGGTCGGTTCGGTCTGCTCGGACTCGGCATCCTCCGACCCGGGCTCCGATGTGCCCGGCGTGGCGGACGCCGACGACGGCGGGACGCTCGGCACGTCGCCGACCGGCGGTGTCGCGGCATCGTCGACGGGCACGCGCACATAGCCCTCGCCGGCGAGCAGATCGGCGATCTGGGACTCCGACGGACGACCTCGATCCACCGGGTAATACCCGCGGTCGGTTGGCGCGAAGACGGTGTTGGCGAACGGGGTGACGATGTCGTCGCCGGCACCGGCGAGGGTGACGAGGTTCGGGTCGATCATGCCGAGGACGGCGCGGCGCATCGGCAGCGACCGCATCGTCTCGGTGCGCGCGTTGACGCTGATCGCCAGTGCACGCGACGTCGGGTTGCGCCGCGTCGCCAGCCCGGGGACCGCAGAGAGTTCGGCGGTGGTGGCGGGACCGGAGCTCACCGCGGCGATCGCCGTGTCCCCGGTGCGGACGGACTCCACCATCTGCGAGGCCGTTCCGGCCCGACGCAGCACCACCTGGTCGAGGGTCGGCGGTTCCATCCAGTAGCGGTCGTTGCGCACGAGCCGGACCTCGTCGCGGGTCTGGTCGATGGAGACTATCGAGAACGGCCCGGCCGACACCGGCTTCCCGCTGTCCATCCCGGTCTGGAATCCGGCCGGGGCGCCCCGCAGGACGTGGCTGGGCAGCAGGCCGGTGAAGAGTTGACGCCACGCCGGGTAGGGCCGGGCGAAGGTCACCTGGACCTCCTTGCCGCCGGCGCCCGACTGGACGGAGTCGATCAGGCGGTAGCCCGCCGGTGCGACCACATTCGGCTGACGTGACATCTGTTGCCACAGGTAGGAGAAGTCGTCGCCGGTCACCGGGAGCCCGTCGGACCATTGGGCGTCGGTGTGGATCTGGTAGGTGACGGTGAAGGGGTCGCGCGAGGTGACCTCGGCCGAGGTGATCAGCGCCTCCTGGCGCTGCCACACGACGCCTTCCGGGGTCGCCACCGGCCGGAAGGCGCTGGGCAACGTCATCGCGGCCACCGCGGTGGTGACCGTGCCCTGGTCGGCGCCGACGTGCGGGTTGAAGCCCCCGCCGACGGAGTCGGTGGCGACGTAGATCGTCTTCTCCGTCGGGTACTCGGTCGGCGTCGGCGGCGGCGCGGTCTCCCGCACCGGCGGTGGCGGATTCGACATGCACGCCGACGCCAGCAGGACGACGGCGCCGACGAGCGCGAGGAGTCGGGCACGTCGACCCGAGAGCGCCGACGCAACTCGGGTCGCGGCCGTCAGCGGCTGCCATCGCCTCACCTGCATTGCCCCCACAAACTCCTCACGCGCGTCTCTCCCGCGCCCGGCCCGTGCCGGGCGCATCCGCGCGGCTATCCGACCGCCTGATCGCGCGACTTCGCCCGCGACCGCTCCCGCGCGCGCGTCGTCGCATCGAGATGAACCTTACGCACCCGCACCACCTCCGGCGTGACCTCGACGCACTCGTCGGCGGCGCAGAACTCCATCGCTCCCTCGAGGTCGAGTTGCATCGGCTTGGCCAAGGTCTCCATCACGTCGGCGGAGGACTGACGCATGTTGGTCAGCTTCTTCTCGCGCGTGACGTTGATGTCGAGATCCTCGGCACGCGGGTTGATCCCGACGACCATGCCCTCGTAGGTGTCGGCACCCGGCTCGACGAAGAAGGTGCCGCGGTCGGCGAGCTGGATCATCGCGAACGGGGTGACGCTGCCGGTGCGGTCACTGACCAGCGAGCCGGTGTGGCGGGCGCGGATCTCGCCGGCCCACGCGTCGTACCCGTCGAACACGGCGTTGGCGATACCGGTTCCCCGGGTCTCGGTGAGGAAGTCGGTGCGGAATCCGATCAGACCTCGCGAGGGCACGATGAACTCCATCCTCACCCAGCCGGTGCCGTGGTTGTTCATGTGTTCCATACGGCCCTTGCGGGCGGCGAGCAACTGGGTGACCGCACCGAGGTACTCCTCGGGCACGTCGACGGTGAGGTGCTCGAACGGCTCCTGCACCTTGCCGTCGACCTTGCGGGTCACCACCTGAGGTTTGCCGACGGTGAGTTCGAAGCCCTCGCGGCGCATCTGCTCGACCAGGATGGCCAGTGCGAGCTCGCCACGGCCCTGGACCTCCCAGGCGTCGGGGCGCCCGATGTCGAGCACACGCAGGGACACGTTGCCCACGAGTTCGGAGTCGAGTCGCGACTTCACCATCCGGGCGGTCAGTTTGTGGCCCGACACCCGACCGGCGAGCGGCGACGAATTGGTCCCGATGGTCACCGAGATGGCCGGTTCGTCCACGGTGATCCGCGGCAGCGGGGTCGGGTTGTCGAGGTCGGCGAGAGTGTCGCCGATCATGATCTCCGGCATACCGGCCACCGCGACGATGTCACCCGCGGCCGCGGACTCGGCCGGCGCCCGATCGACACCGACCGTCGCGAGCAGTTCGGTGATCTTCGCCTTCTCGACGACCGGCTCCCCGTCCACCTCACGGCACCACGAGATCTGCTGGCCCTTCCGCAGGGTGCCGTTGTGGATGCGGACGAGCGCCAGGCGGCCGAGGAAGGCCGAGGCGTCGAGGTTGGTCACATGGGCCTGCAGGGGCGCGTCCGGGTCGCCCTTGGGCGCGGGCACGTGCTCGAGCAGGACGTCGAAGAACGGGTCGAGGTTCTCCCCCGACGGCACCTCGCCGTCGGCGGGCTTCTCGGTGCTGGCGACGCCGGCCCGACCCGACGCGTAGAGCACCGGGAGCTCGAGGGCGAGCTCGGCCGCGGCAGCGGCCTCGTCGTCCAGGTCGGAGGCGAGGTCGAGCAGCAGATCCTGGCTCTCGTCGACGACCTCCTGGATACGCGCGTCCGGTCGGTCGGTCTTGTTCACGACCAGGATCACCGGCAGCGACGCCGCGAGCGCCTTGCGCATCACGAATCGGGTCTGCGGGAGCGGACCCTCGGAGGCATCGACGAGCAGCACGACGCCGTCGACCATGGACAGGCCGCGCTCGACCTCACCACCGAAATCGGCGTGACCGGGCGTGTCGATCACGTTGATGACGACCTCGGTGCCGTCGGGCTGGCGACGGTGGACCGCGGTGTTCTTCGCGAGGATGGTGATGCCCTTCTCGCGTTCGAGGTCGCCGGAGTCCATCACGCGGTCGACGAGCTCGGCACGCTCGCCGAACACCCCCGACTGGCGCAGCATCGCGTCGACCAGCGTGGTCTTGCCGTGGTCGACGTGCGCGACGATCGCGACGTTGCGGAAGTTGTGGACAGCGCTCACTGAGCTCTCTTTCACTGCGATGGGTACCGGTCGATCACCGGTGGACAAGACAACGCGTACAGGGTATCGGGCGACAGGCTGAGATCGCGATCACATCACCCGGGACGGCCAAAAGTTAGGTAATGCTAATGTTCGCGACATGGGGAAGGTCGAACCGGCGACGGTCGCTGATCTGAAGCCGAAGAAGAAGTGCTGCCGAAAGTCCACCCGTTGTGTCCGGTGTCCGGTGGTGATCCATCGGATGCGCAAACTCGACGGAGATCAGATGTCCAAGAAACAGCTGTCCAAGGCGCTCAAGAAGGCCCGGGCCGCCTAGCGAGATCGACGAGCAGCTCCGGCACCCAGGCGGTGTCGGCGGGGACCAGTGATCCCTCGGCGTGGAGGCTGCGCAGTTCGTCGGCGTCGACCCACCGCAATGCGCGATGTTCGACCGCGCGGGGTGAGCCGTCCTCGATGTACGCCCGCAGCGCGACCAACACGAGGTCGTGTCTCAGGGCCACGGATTCTCGGAGCGCCGTGCCCACCCTGACCTCCACACCGAGTTCCTCACGCAGCTCGCGCCGCAGCGCCGACTCGGGACTCTCCCCCAGCTCCGCCTTTCCACCCGGGAGCTCCCACAGGCCGTCGACCTCGGCAGGGTAGCCGCGCTGCGCGAGCAGGAGACGCCGATCCGCCACGATCGCGCCTGCAACCACGACACGGCGGGCGGTCATCGGCCGATCACCGCCACCCGCTCGGGTACGAGGTTCAGGAGGACGTGCTCACCGATCGCGACGGCGTCCGACGTGACGGCCTCGACGTCGCCGACGTCGGCTGTCACCCGCACGCGTCGGCCCGAGGGTAGGTCGGCGACGCTCACGACCACCCCATCGGAAGTGTGGTCACCCGCCGGCGTCGCCCGCACCGATTCGGGGCGCAATCCGAGCCGGACGTGGCCATCGGGAGCCTCGATGGTGGTCTCGCCCAGGGCGGTGGCCGCCCGGCCGTCGGCCACCTCGGCATCGAGGACCGTCGTGACGCCGATGAACCGGGCGGTCCATTCATCGGCCGGGCGTAGCCAGAGTTGTTCGGGCGCTTCGGTTTGCACCAGGGCGCCCTCCCGCATCACCGAGATGGTGTCGGCCATCAGGGCCGCTTCGGTGTGGTCGTGGGTCACCATGATCGTCGGGGTGTCGGCCGCCCGCACGATCTCGGTGATCTCGATGGCCAGACGTTCACGGAGGAGGCGATCGAGCGCTGCGAGGGGTTCGTCGAGCAGAAGCAGCCGGGGCCGCGGGGCCAGCGCCCGCGCCAACGCCACCCGTTGCGCCTCTCCGCCGGACAACTCCTCCACACGCCGCTCCGCGTAGCCGGGAAGTCGGACCAGCTCGAGCATCTCGTCGACGCGGGCCCGGATTGCGGGCCGCGACCAGCGGCGCATCTTCAGCCCGTAGGCGATGTTCGACGACACGGTGCGGCCCCCGAACAGTTGGCCGTCCTGGAATACGACGCCGAAGTCGCGGCGGTGCGCGGGGACACCGGCCAGGTCTGTGCCGTCGAAACGGATTCGACCTCCGCTGATCGGCTCCAGTCCGGCGACGGCTCGGATGAGCGTCGACTTCCCGCACCCGGACGGGCCCAGGAGCGCGGTCAGCACCGACCCGGACGTACCGACCGTCCAGGTGAGGTCCTCGATCACCGGGGTCGCCCCGTAGCGGACGCCGAGCCCATCGATCTGCAACATGTCAGCGCCTCGGCGCCGAAGTGGATGTCAGGGCGGTCGCGGCCATCTCAGATCAGCGCTCCCGTCCGTGGCCGGAAGACTTCGACCACCGCGACGGCGAGCGTGGTCACGGCGACCAGGACCACGGACGCGGCCATCGCGGTCGCCAGGTTCTCGGCCCCGGGTCGGTTCAGCGCCGAGCCGATCAGGACCGGCAGCGTCGTGGTGTCCGCGCGGGCCAGGAAGCTGGTCGCACCGAATTCCCCCAATGCCATCACGAACGCGAAACCACCTGCAGCGCACAGTGTCCGTCCGATCAGCGGTAGATCGACGGTGACGAAGACGCGCAGTGGTCCGGCGCCCAGCGACGCGGCCGCCTGGCGTAGTCGCACCGACACCGAGGCGAGCGCCGGGACTGCGATCCGCACGACCACAGGGATCGCGATCAACGCCTGGACGCACGGGATGACCAGCGACGAGGTCGCGAGTTGCGTTGGCAGCGTGGACAACACGATGAGATAGCCGAATCCGAGTGTCACCGCGCTGATCCCGAGCGGAATAGTGGTGACGACATTCCCCGCGGCAGCCCAGAAACCGGTCGCCCGATGCATCGCGACGGCCGCCAGGACACCGACCACCAATGCGATCACCATCGCGAGCGCCGCGGTTCCCAGGGAGTAGCGCAACGATTCCAGCGGGGTCACGCCGTTCACGGATTCGCCCAGTGATCGGTATCCGGCGAGCGTCCACTCACCGTCGGCGCCCGGCCGGACCGATCGCACGACCAGCACCGCGATCGGACCGACCAGGACGGCGGCCACCCACGCGAGAGCTGCGGACACCGGCAACCATTGCATGCCGTGCGGCCGGAATCTCGTGTCGACGGCCGATGCCGTGGACGATGGCGCCGCGGACTCGCCGGGGTCGGAGAACAGCCGGGTCAGCAACAATGCGGCGACCACCACGACGATCTGCAGCATCGACAGCGCGACCGCCTCCGGAATCTGGAAGTAGCTGATCGCCTGGGTGTAGATCTCGGTCTCGAGCGTCCGGATCTCTCCGTTGCCGAGGATGATGATGACTCCGAAACTGGTGGAGCAGAACAGGAACACCAGCGCCGCGGCCGCACCGACGGCGGGCAGGAGACGGGGCACCGTGATGTCGACGAAGGCGCGCATCCGACCGGCGCCGAGTGTCTGGGCGGCCTCGGCGAGGCGCGGATCCAGCGAGCGCCATGCTGCACCGACCACCCTCGCGATGACCGCCACGTTGAGGAACGCGTGTGCGAGCAGGATCGGCCACAGCCCGGATGCGTCGCCCAACATCGCCAACGGCCCGTCCAGCAAAGCGCGGAAAGCGACGCCGACCACGACGGTCGGCAAGACGAACGGCACCGTGACGACCACCGTCAGCAGCAACGACCCCGGGATGTCCACGCGCGCGATCAGCCAGACGATCGGCGCCGCCACCAGCATCGCCAGCAGTGTCGACACCGCCGCCTGGAAGACGGTGAAGCCCAGCAGGTCCAGGGCGTTCGTGCGCCGCAGCAGCTCACCGATGCCCTCGTCGGAACGGACCTCGACCGCACGCCGTAGCAGCGCACCGAGCGGCCACAGGAAGAAGACGAGGATGAACGCGGCAGGGATCACCCGCAACGCCAGCGCGCCGAGGCGCCCGGAGATCACCGTCCGACCGCGTCGCGCCACTCTTGCAGCCACGCCTCACGATTCTCGGCGACGAATTCCGGTGGCAGGCTCACCGTCCAGGCCGGCACCGGTGCCCGCTGCTGCCATCCGTCGGGCAGCGGGGTGTCCTGCTGCACCGGATACACATACATCGACGACGGCAAGGCCGCCTGCACCGTCGGCGAGAGCATGAAGTCGACGAGCCTGCGGGCGCCGGTGAGATTGTCGGTGCCCTTGAGGATTCCGACGTATTCCACCTGGCGCCAACAGCCGTCGAGCAGAGCCGATGTCCCCGGCGTTGCGGCGGGTGACGAGGCGTACGACAACACGATCGGCTTGTCCCCGCGGCCCTCTCCGGCCGAGAACAGCTGGTTGTAGGCGATCTCCCAGCCCGATACGACGGTGGCACCGCCGGTGGTCACGGTTCTCCAGTAGTCCTGCCACCCCTCACCGAACACCCCGATGGTGGTCAGCAGAAAGGCCAATCCGGGCGACGAGGTCCCGGGGTCGAGCAGAGCGGCCTGCGACGCGTACTTCGGATCGCGGAGATCCCGCAGACTCGTCGGCGGTTCCTCACCCCGGGAGGCATACCAGTCGTCGTCGACGTTGAGGCAGACGTCGCCGCGGTCGACGGCCGTCAACTCGTTGTTCGTCCCCGGTAGCGCGTACTCGGCCGCACCGTTCGCGGCGAGCGGAGACTCATAGGGCTCCAGCGCGCCCGCCTCGATCGGCCGGGAGGCGAAGGTGTTGTCGATGCCGAAAACCGCGTCGGCCTTGGGAGAACCGGGTGTCAACGACACCGTGGAGGCCAACTGCCCGGCGTCACCGGACCTGACGACCTCGAGGGTCAACCCCGTCTCCTCCCGGAAGGTGTCGAACACCGAGTCCGGCAGGGTGAACGAGTCATGCGTCAACAGGGTGACCTCGGCACCCGGCTCCGGGTCGTCCCCGCACCCCGCCAGCATGGTCGTCCCGGCCAGCAGTGCGACCAGCGCAACAGCTTTCCCGCCGCCACGTCGGCGACGCGCACCGAACCGGACGTATCGGCCATTCCTCTCGCTGAGTGTCACCACGGCTCGATCTAACCAGTTACGCCACGACTACACGACCACACGACCTGCTAATCACATCAGTAACAATTGCATCAACAATCACATCCGTAACACAGAGTGCGTTAGGCTCCCTGGACGGCGCCCGCGTTGCGCGGGTGCATAGAATGACGCGCGACGCCATCCGGCGTCGGACTCAGTGACCGCGCGTGTGCGGCGACACCGGCGCACACCGACGACCGATTGGACCGGAAACAGTGCGTTTGCCTGCACTCCAGAGCCTGCGCTCCCGCTCTCGCCGCTTCCCCGCACGCCGTGCGGCCATCGCTGCGGTGAGCATCGCCGCGGCCACCGCGCTGGCCATGCCCGCCGTCGCCGACGCCGCACCGGCAGCCGCGCACCCGAAGGTCGATCAGCGCGTCCTCGACTCGCTGGGCGCGTTCGCGCCGGCCATCATCGGCGCGGTCGCGACGAAGGGGCCGGACGGCAAGATCAGCCCGCAGCTGCTCGACCAGGCCAGGACCCTCTCGGCGGCGCCCGGACTGCCGCCCGAGGTGAAGAAGATCTGGGACGAGGTCATCGACTTCCTCGGCGAACCGGGCCGCGTGGCGGTCGAACGTCGACTCGCCGCCGAGCGCGAGCCGGGCGAGCCGGAGATCCCCCAGGGCCCCAACGCCCCGCGGATTCAGGAATTCCTCTATCCCACCCTCGGTTTCGGCTGCATGGAGGGCAACGGAAGTCCCGATGGCGGGAATTCGCTGGGGCGCGCGTTGGTGACGGCGGGGCCGCAGGACGCTCCGGCACCGGGTCCCAAGCGCGGCGAGGCGGGCTACGTCTACACCAGCCTCGGCACGGGTCCGGCGATCAACAACCCGAACCGCAAGCTCTGGGTGTCGTGGCTGAACATCGACAACGGCCGCACCGGACAGAATCAGCTCAAGCGAAATCCCAAGATCAACGTCGAAGACGGCCCGGGAACCTTCACCACGATCGCGAAAACCGGACGCGGACGCGTGGTCTCGACGATCTACGGTGACGTGACCACCAGGAGCGACGGTCGGGTCAACAGTTGCACCATCGTGCCGACCATCGGCCTCGCCATCGTGTGACAGCCGGCTGATCGCACGATCTCAGACACCCCCGGGCGGGGCGGGTTCACATGATCGTCGCAACACTCTCAGATGAGAGGTTGCGACGATCATGTCGTTTCAGGAGGACTGTGTTCGGTTCGGTGACCAGTTGGCGAGGCTGGTGGATGCCGGGGTGCCGGTGAAG
>NZ_JAZDUE010000015.1:0-145416 GCF_036350515.1 Gordonia prachuapensis
GACATCAAGAACTGGATCGCCGGATGGAACGCCAACCCCAAACCATTCATCTGGACCAAAACCGCCGAAGACATCCTCGGCTCCATCGGCAGACTTATTCAACGAATTAACGGCGCAGGACACTAGCCGAGGACGTATCGAGATCCGGTGACGCGATCTCGATACGGCCACTCGCGGCCGCTCGCCCCCTACTCGATCAGCGGGACCAGGGCGAGCTTGCGAGCATCACGAAGGGTCGCCCACCACCGACGCGAGGAAATGCATGGCCGCAACGGTCGACAACAACCGCACGTTGGCGCGATCACCGGGGAAGTAGCGCGTCCACGTCGACGTCGGTCGGCCCGCGACGGCCACCCCGAAGCACACCGTGCCCACCGGTTTCGCGTCGGAACCGCCGCCGGGGCCGGCAATTCCGGTGGTGGACAACGCGACATCGGCGCCGAGCCTTGCCACGGCACCTTCGGCCATCGCCGCCGCGACCTGTTCGCTGACCGCGCCGTGTGCCGCGATGAGTTCGGCGGGAACGTCGAGTTGGCCGATCTTGGTCTCGTTCGCGTAGGCGACAACACCGCCCATAATGTACGCCGACGATCCGGCCCGATCGGTGAGTCGGGCCGCGACCATTCCGCCGGTACAGGATTCGGCGGTGGCCACGGTGCGTCCCGCGAGCGCGGCCACGACCTGATCGTCGATGGTGGACCCGTCGGTCGAGAAGATGTGGCGCTGATGGCGATTGGCGATTGCGGCGGCCAACGTGGAGTACGCGGAGGAGGCGCCGTCGGGGAAACGGGTGACCATCTCGACTTCGCCGTTGCGCAGGCACGTGGTGATCTCGAGGTCGTCGAAACCAGCCACGTCGTGTTCGGCGTCGCGCAGTGTCTCGGCCAGGTCGGCCTCGGACAATCCGTATGCGCGGATGATCTCCTGCCGGAAGTCGTCGCGCCCCGCCAATGCGGCGGTGACCTCGGAGGTGGCGATCGCGGTCGGCCACATCGCCTGCAGCTCGCGCGGGGGTCCGGGCAGCACCAGTATGGTCGGGCTGCCGGATTCCACATCGGCCGGGATGGCCACTCCGGGTGCGGTGCCGGTGGGTGGAATCGGTTGTGCGCCTTCGGGAACAAGCGCCTGCTTGCGGATTCCGGCACGCAGTGGTCCCGGGTCCGGGTCGGCGTTGCGGCGCTTCATCCACCGGCCGATGATGTCGGCGATGTGTGCCTCGAGGTTGGTGTCGAGGTGCAGCGCGCGTCCGGTGAACTCGGCAACGGTGGCGACCGTCAGGTCGTCGGCCGTGGGTCCGAGTCCGCCGGTGGTGACGATGAGGTCGACGCCCTCGGCGGCGAGGAAGCGTAGTTGCGCTCGGAGGTCGTCGGGTCGATCGCCACACACGGTGATGTGTGCGACGCCGACCCCGAGGTCGAGCAGTCGGCCGGCCACCCATGGCCCGTTGCGGTCTGCAACTCGCCCGGTCAGCACTTCGGTGCCGGTGACCACGATGCCCGCGCGCGCACTCATCTGACCGAGTCTATCGACGGCGACGGCGGGCCGAGGCGACGCAGGGGTCTCGATACGCCGGCTCGCAAGCTCGCGCGGCTACTCGACCAACGGGGGATGCCGGCTCGCAGGCTCGCGCGGCTACTCGACCGGCGGTTGGGGTTGCGTCGGTTCGCGCGACGCAGGGGTCTCGATACGCCGGCTCGCGGGCTCGCGCGGCTACTCGACCAACGGGGGCACGCCGGGTCTCGCGGCTACGGCACCACGACCGCTCGTCCGCGCAATTCGTTGGCGGCCAGCTTGCGGTAGGCATCGACGCCGTCGTCGAGGCTGAACTTCTCGACGGCCACGTCGAGGACGCCGTCGCGCGCGAGGTTGATGACCTCGATCAGCTCGCTGCGTGAACCCCAGTACGGAGCCCGCACCGACACCTCTTGCGGCTGGGCGAACATGCCCACCTTGGCGGCCGCCTCGCCATCGCCGAGTCCGACGATGACGACGTCGCCCAGTGTCCCAACGACACCCATCGCGATGTCGATGGTCGGCTGGAAGCCGACGAAGTCGAACACCGCGGTGGCGCCGTCACTTCCGGTGATCTCGCGGACATTGTCGATGGCGTCGTCGTTGCTCAGCACCACCTCGTCCGCGCCGACTTCCTTCGCGAACGCCAGCTTCTCCTCGGTGACGTCGAGCGCGATGATCCGGGACGGGGTCAGGCGCTTCAGCAGTTCGATGCCGATGTGCCCGAGACCACCGGCGCCGATGACCACGGCCGTGGTGCCACCGACGAGCTTCGGCAACGACGGCTTGATTGCGTGATAAGGCGTGAGTCCGGCGTCGGTCAGTGGTGCGGCGCGCACCGGGTCCAGGTCGCCGATGGGGACGAGATGCCGCGGGTCGTCGACGATCATGAACTCCGCCATCGCACCGTCGACACCCAGTCCGGGCGGGGTGATCTGCAGATCCTGTGCGCGACTGCAGTAGTTCTCCATCCCGCGCGAACAGAACTCGCACACACCACAACCCCACGGGCCGTACACGGCGACGGCTGTGCCCTCGGAGATGCTGTCCACGCCACTACCGGTTTGCTCGACGACGCCGACCCCCTCGTGCCCGAGCGTCATCGGGAGTGGGTACGGAAAATTGTCCGCGGGTGTGTTCAGAACGAAATCGTCGGAGTGGCATGCACCCGCCGCGGTGACCCTCAGCAACACCTGGCCCGGCCCGGGCGTCGGCTTCTCCACCTCGCGGAGTTCGGGCTCGGCCCCAGGCTTGACGATCTGGATGGCCTTCATGCGATCACAACCTCTCGGTTCGTCAGTAGGTCATCCCCCTCTTTCCGTCCTACGCTCTTATGGCCGATGACGCATGTGAGGGTGGGAAATGCCACTTCGTCGAACGCGGCAGCGAACTACAGAGCTAGATCGGCGCAGCCGAATCCGCGATGATCAGCAGCGCCTCTGCGGGCCTGTTGTCCACCAGCAGCCATCGGTGACGCAGTGGCGAGGGATGCGTGATGAGGTCGCCGGGACCGACACGATAGGTGCCTGCGCCCTCGACGGTGATGTCGAGTTCTCCGTCCATCACATAGAGCGCGAGGACTCCAGGTGTCTGAAACCATTCGCCGATGTACTGGTCGGCGGCGATCTTGTACTCGATGACCTGCAGTAGCGACTGCGGATTCATGAGCAGCACGCGACCGAACGCCGCGTCGGCGCGGTCGGCCACCGGCAGCACGCGGCCTTCGCCGTTGCGCACGATCTCGACCTGACTGTCGGTGCTGGCCGGCAGCAGATCTCCAGGTGTCACATCGAGCGCTTCCGCCAACCGATACACGGTGATCATCGACGGCATGTTCTGCCCGCGTTCGATCTGACTGAGAAACGGTTGGCTGATCCCGGCACGGGCAGCCGCCTCGCGCATCGATAGTCCTGACTTCTCACGCAGGGCACGAATCGCGCCGCCAGCACGAACCGCCAGAGCTTGTTCGTCTAGTGAAATGCCCGCACCATCCGATCCGTGGGCGATCCCGGACCTGCACCGAGTCGCGATAGCGATAACTGTGGCTTATACTCTAGCAGGAACGCGCCTGACCCTGGACGTGGAAGTGGAGTATGACGACATCGGAATTCGAAGTACCCGCGATCGACATCTCGCCATATGTCGCCGACGGTTCGCCCGAGGCGCGTCGCGCAGTGGCAGCGGCCGTCGACGATGCCTGCAGCCGTGTGGGTTTCATGCAGATACTCGGCCACGGTATCGCCGACTCGGTCGGTGATGGACTCGGCGCCGCGATCGACGACTTCTTCGGCCTCGCACTCGAGTCCAAGAAGACCTACCGCGTTGACGGGGCCAACCGTGGGTACAGCCCGCCGAAGAGCGAGTCGCTGAGCCTCAGCCTCGGCGTCGAATCGGCCACCCGGATGAACGACTTCTTCGAAGCCTTCAACGTCGGCGTCGAGGCGCGGTCGTTCACCGAGCTCGACCTCGACGAGGCCGACTACGGGATCAACGTCTGGCCCGACGCGGTGCGCGGCTTCGAGGACCGTGTCGGAGCGTATTTCGACGAGGCGAGCCGCGTCGCACGCACCCTGACGTCCATCTTCGCCGATGCCCTGAGTCTGCCCGCGGGGTATTTCGATGCGATCACCGATCACTCGATCGACGTGCTGCGGATGAACAACTACGCGCTGCCCGAGGGCACCGTCACCCTCGACGGCGACCTGACGGGGATGGGTGAACACACCGACTTCGGGATCGTGACCGTCCTGTGGGCGGATCAGGTTGCCGGACTGCAGATCCTGGGAACCGATGGGCACTGGCATGATGTGTCGCCCATCGACGGCGCATTGCTGGTGAACCTGGGTGACCTCACCGCCCGGATCACCAACGACCGCTGGATGTCGACCCTGCACCGTGTGAAGCCGCCGATCATCGACGGCACCATAGCGCGACGCCGATCCGCGGCATTCTTCCACGACGGCAACGTCGATGCCGTGATCGAAACCGCAGCAGACTACCTCGGCAGCGACAACGGCCTGGCCTACGAGCCGATCACCGTGCGAGCCCACATCGCCGCCAAACTGGCCGGGTCACGTCAAGGCAAGGCGAACGTCCATGCGGTGCGGGAGGCGGCGCGGGTGCTCGCGGCGAAAGGTTGACCGGTCGGCCTGGCTGCGATCAGCTCGGTACCCCATCGGGATACCCGGCGAGCATCAGCGACGACACCGCGGTGAGGGCCTCGGTCCACGCCGCACTCATCTCGGGTGTCCAATCGTCACCACCGATCTCGGCCATCGCGGCTATCATGCATTCGCCCACGGCCGCGTACATGGGCGCGGTGACTCCCAGGTCGGCGTGACGTCGACCGAGGGAACCCAGGTTCGACGACAACCATTCTCCATCGTCGAGATTGTCGATGACCGACACGATGGCGGTGCGCAGCATCTCCGCCTGGAGCTTGGTGTCCCGGCGGAACATCGGTTGCACAGCCGGGTATCGCTCGAACAGGATCTCGTAGAACCGCACTGTCAGGCCGTCTTCGGGCAGGTCGACCGCTGTCAGACTCCGCTCGAGCAGCTGCTTGTCCATCTCGTACCTCTCAGGTCACTGGTGCTGCGTCGAGAGCCCGGCGAGGAACTGCTGCGCCCAATCCACGGCGCTCACCCCGGGCTGCACTTCGAACGCGGCGTAGTTGGTGTGCACTCCGGACTGCAGGAACCGGTTGAACACGATGATCTGTTGGCGTGCACGCTGATTGCTGACCTCGCGGCCGAGCGCTCCGATCCCACCCTTGGCGAGGAGTTCGTCGAGGATCGCGCTGGCCTCGGCGTGATATTGGTGCATCTGGCTGGGATTGGGATCGCTGGTCTCGGCGAGGTAGCCGACGATCCGGGTCACGTACGAATCGCGCGGGGTGTTGCAGTACAGGTCTCGCGGTGCGCAGATGCTGAACGTCTTGTGACTCAACCAGCCCATGCCCGTCAGGCGAGGGCCGCCGCTGCCCTGTCCATCCAACTGGTAGCCGACGAGATTGTCTTTCCGTGATCGGCGCGGATCGGAGAGCAAGACCACTCCTGCCACCTGCTGCGGTCTGATCGCCGCCCGGCCGCTGCCGATCTCGGCAGCCACATCGCCTGCCGCATCCGCGCCCTGGCTGTACCCGGTCAACGCGAGTTGCGTACGGGGACAACGGCGGAGCATCGTCGTCGCCAGTCCCACCGTGTTCGCGACGGCCTGGGCCTTGGACTTGCCGTAAATGGCCTTCTCCCAGGGGAAGGCGGTTGCGGAGTAGCCGACGAAGTGGACCAGCGTCCGCGGCCCGAGGCCACTCGTCACGTCGCGGAGGATGCCCGGTTCAGCGATGTCGGCCCATGTTCCCGGGATGGCGAGGACGTACAGTTCCGGGCAGTGTGGACGGTTGAAGGTCGACGGTGACGCCGCCGCCGTGGCCGGTGCGACGAGCCCGGCCACGACGGCGATGAGCACCACGAACCACTTGCGCATGGTCATGCTCGATTCCCCGACATTCGTGTTGGCGCAAGTGCAGCGGATCAGTTGTAGCGCGGGTTGTTCAACACCGGGATGGTGATGTTGATCGGCATGCGCAGTTCCGACATGTAGAAGAGCACGAACTGCCGCAGGAACTCGTCGAACAGCCAGTACGCCTCCTTCGGCATACCCAGGTCCAGCACCCCTTCGCGGACGATGACATAAGGGCCCCAGGCGGTTTCGAGGAGCGGACTCCATACTGGTTCCCGCGGGATCTGATACCAGTCGGCCATCTGGTCGCCCAGCATGAAGCGGGTGAGAGCGCCGAGCACCCCTCGTGACAGCAGACTGAGGTCCAGGTTCATCCCCAGATCGAGGAGGGTGTCCGCGAGCTTCTTACCCTCTGGTGTGGGGGAGAGGATCGGGTCCAGCACCTGCTGGGCCTGGGCATCCGCCTGTCCCCACGTCGCTGGGATGTACTCGTCCTTCACACCCAGCATGTAGGCGCTGACCTGCCATGAGTGCAGGAAGCCCTCGGACTCGTCCGGTGCGATGCGGACGTTCCACTTGTTGAGCATCCGCATGACCGTGGTCGGCAGGCTGTGCCAGGTCACCATGATGTCGGCCTGGCTGATCGGCTTGCTCTCGTCCGCCGAGTGGGTCCACCACGGCGACTGGGGTAGCAGATGCCGCACGGCAGCGTGCGCCAGACGCGTCTTGACACAGGTCACGATCATCTCGCCATCGGGACGGTACGCGTTGAGCGAACCGATGTCGTAGCCGAGCTTCGCGGTCTTGGTGATGCGGTCCTTCATGTCCGCACCGCCCTTGGAGTAATAGACGGCGCGGGCCTCGCGGGGGATGACCGTGCTCATCATGCCGCTGGCGAAGCCGTACAGTACGCCCAGATAGGTGCCGCGCTTCTGGTTGAACCGGACCGCGGTCTCGAGTTTGGAGCGGTCGGTCCACGGTGGCAGCTGGCGCGCGTACTCGATGAAGTCCCGCAGATCCTTGGGTAGCCCGGCCGGCAGCGGCTGGCCGTTCTTGGTCCAGCCGCGCAGCAGTTCGTTGACCCTCGGGACCTCGCCACGGTCGAGCAGCGACGCGACCACCGGATCGGCTTCCACGTCCCACACCGTGAGCGGGTTCGCGCCGGTGCCGCGACCGGGCACCGATCCGGCCGGCGACCACGTCCACGGCGTCGCCTGCCCGACAGTCGCCAGCGCGCCGACTGCTCCGACGGTTCCGCTGGCCTTCAACAGATTCCGCCTGCTCACATTGTCCATCTTCTTCACTCCCGTCTATCGCCACCCGACTCGATGACGCGATGTAACAAAGGCTGTAACTCTGTTACATAGACTTAGCACAGTGTGACACCACTCACAAGCTGGCATTTCACCAGCTGAACTCACCCTCGGGCAGTCGGGTGGATGAGCTCACAAAAGGGTGGCGGCAACCGGTCTGTACTCGCGGTATGCTTCGCCCACGACCGGCGGAGGAGTACCAGTGAAACCAGGCCAAGCCGCCGCGACGCCGGAAACGCAGTCGCCGGACTCGAGGTCCCAGTCCCTACTGCAGCGAGCTTACGTCGCGGTGGTCGGCGGTGACTTCGCCGAAACCGACGACCCGACCAGGACCAGGCTGCTCGACGCGGCGTTCGACCAGTTCTGCCGGATGGGCATTCAACGATCCTCCATGGAGGAGGTCGCACGTCGCGCCGGCCTCTCCCGGATCACCATCTATCGCAAGTTCGACACCAAGGACGCGCTGGTCGAACAGGTGCTCCTGCGTGAATTCCGCCGCTACTTCCTCCGCTTCCTCGCCGACATCAGGGAAGCGGACACCGCCGCCGAACGTGTCGAGCTCGGGTTTGTCAGCTCGTTGCGGTCGATTCTCGGCAACCCGCTCATCGGCGGTCTCATCGAAACCGAACCGACATTGCTCGCCGGTTCGATCGGCGCCGACGACGGCAGGATGCTTGCCGCGGTCCGTCAGTTCGTCGCCGCGCAGCTCCGCAAGGAACAGATCGCGGGCAACATCGCCGCCGAACTCGACACCGAACTGACCGCAGAGGTGATGGTCCGGGTGTCGAATTCATTTCTCACGGTGCCGAGCCAACTCATCGACGTGCACGACGACGAACAGCTCGCCGCGGTCGCGCGGCAGTATCTCGTCCCGATGCTCGAGCCGCGCCCGACCTGACCTGTCGTGCACGCGTATGGATTTCGAAGTGAACAGTCGGCCTGACCGGGCCGGCGCAATCAAAGGGGGAATCAGAATGACCAACGCATATGACTTCACCGCGAAGGACATCGACGGCAACCCGGTGCCGTTGTCCACCTACGCGGGTCTGCCGCTGCTGATCGTCAACACCGCCTCGAAATGTGGCTTCACCCCGCAGTATCAGGGTCTCGAGGCGCTGAGTCGCGAATACGGAGACCAGGGACTACGCGTGCTCGGATTTCCGTGCGACCAGTTCGCGCACCAGGAACCCGGAAACGCCGAGGAGATCAAGAACTTCTGTTCGCTGACCTACGACGTCACGTTCCCGATGTTCGCGAAGGTCGATGTCAACGGCCCCGATGCGCACCCGCTCTACGAGTGGCTTCGCTCGCAGAAGCGGGGCCTGCTCGGTGGCCGAATCCAGTGGAACTTCACCAAATTCCTGATCGGCCGTGACGGTACCGTCGTCGACCGCTTCGCTCCGGCAACCAAGCCGGAGAAGCTGACCGGTGCCATCGGCAAGGTTCTCTGACGGCGACATGAAACGCGCACGCTCCAACCAAACGCGCAGTGTGCCACCTGCGCGGGTGGTTGGAACCTGAGCGTCCGTATTCGGCCGTCGCCAAAGGGCAGAACGTGTCAGGGTGATTCGAGGAAGCCAGGCACGGAAGGCGGGCGATGAACGGACGCACGATCGCGACAGCGGCACTGGGGCAGTTCAAGAAGGCGCGCGTCGCGTACCTCAAGATGCGCGGCCAGACGCCCGACAGCGTCGCCGAACAGCGCGTCGTGACCGGGGCGTCGTGGGAGGAGTTCTGCGACACCCTCAAGTCGGCGGGCGCGGCCGTCGTGTTCCCGGGCACACCCACCGACCCGCTCACCCAGGCCGAAGGCTATCGGTATCTGAGCCGGCTCACCCGAGCCGGGCTCGAGGCGTTCGTCGAGTACGCAGATCCGCGAGCGCCCGTGCTGCGGCGCATGATCCACGAGACCGCGAAGATGGGCTCGGACAACCCCGACAACCACTACATGAACGCCACCCTCGACGGTTCGCTGGAGTACCGCATCATCGGGACACGCGGCACCGTCGACTACCTCGGGTTCGGTACGCAGGAGGGCAACTACGGCGAGGGTGGGCAGATGCCGACGACCGGCTACGTCGAGGCCGCCGACCTCGAGATCGGCCCCGACGGACGATTCGAGATCATCGTCAGCGCAACCGAACACGACGGCAACTGGCTGCCGATGACGTCCGCGACCGGCCTGCTCATCGTCCGGCAGACCTTCGCCGATCGCACCAGTGAGGTGCCGGCGGAACTGCGAATCGAATTGCTCGACGGGGCCACGTCCCCGGAACCGTTGACGCCGGCCGCGCTCGACACCGGTCTCGGCAAGGCGAGCCTGCTCGTCGCCGGTGCATCGATGCTGTTCGCGAAGTGGGCCCGCGACTTCCAGAAACACACCAACGAGCTACCCATGTTCGACCCGGAACGATCGACCAAGGCGGGCGGCGATCCGAACATCATCTATTACCACAGCTATTGGCGCCTCGAACCCGACGAGGCCCTCGTGATCGAGAGCGAGATCCCCGATTGCGACGGATGGAACTTCCAGCTCGACAACCACTGGCTCGAATCGCTGGACTACCGCTATCACACCGTGCACGTCAACAAGCACACCGCGACGTACCGGTCAGACGGCAGTGTCCGAATCGTCGTCGCCCATCAGGACCCGGGCCTGCCGAACTGGATCAACACGACAGGACACGAGTGCGGTGCGATGACGTTCCGCTGGATTCGCGCGGCAACCCACCCACAACCCACGACGCGGGTGGTCTCGACGGCCGAACTGCCGCAACTGATCTGACGGTTGTCGGATATGGCAGCGTCCTTCGTCCCGTTCCAGCGGCGTCCGATCCGCGTGGTCAACCGAATCGGGGAGATGCTGGACTCGCGCGGTATCCGGAAGGTCGATCTGTCGGCCGCCACCTTGCGTCGGCGGGCGGAGAAGGCCACCGGGTTGGTGTGGGCCGCTGACCCGCTCACCGACGAAGCCCTTGATGTGCTGTGCACCTCGATCGTCGACGAGGCGCAGCTGTCGACGTTCGGCTCCTTGGTCATCCGCGCGCGGATGCACGGCATCCTCACCACCCGTCTGCGGGTCGCCGAGCTCATGCGGCGCCGTCCCGACATCGCCGACATCGAGATCACGCCACCGATCGTCATCGCCGGTCTGCAACGTAGCGGCACGACGATGCTGCACCGGCTCATCGGCGCCGACCCGCGAATGCGCTCCGTCGGCTCCTGGGAGGTCATCCATGTGCTGCCAGGAAAACGTGAACGACCGGGCCGCCCGACGGTGCGCGTCGCGCAGACCAAGGTGGCCGAAGTCGCGCTGCGCTACCTGAACCCGCAGTTCTTCGCGATCCACGCGGTCGAGGCCGACGGTCCCGAAGAAGACGTGCTGCTGCAGGAGTATTCATTGCTGTCCCAGGTGCCGGAGGCGATGCTCGACGTGCCGACCTATGCAGTGTGGCTGCAGCAACAGGACATGCTCGGTTCGTACCGCTACCTGAAGCTGTTGTTGCAGATCCTGCACGACCAGAACCCGAGACCACACTGGGTGCTCAAGACGCCCGCGCATCTCGAGCACCTGGACACCCTGCTCGAGGTGTTCGGTGACGCGGTGATCGTGCAGACCCACCGCGACCCGGTGCGCACCACGGCGTCGTTCTCCAGCATGCTGGCGCATGGACACTCGATGTTCAGTGATCATGTCGACGCGGAATCCGTTGCACGACACTGGCTACGTCGCAATGCGGCGATGGTTGACCGCGCACTCGACGTCCGTGCGAAGCGCCCCGAGGTGTTCGTCGACGTGCGATACGACGACCTCGTCGACGACCCGATCGGTGAGGTCCGACGGATCTACGATGCGGTCGGTCTGGACCTCACCGACGACATCCGCGCGCAGATGGAAGCGCACCGCGCCGGTCACGCCCAGCACGCCCATGGGGTGCACACCTATTCGCTCGACGACTTCGGTCTCACCGAAGCAGAGGTGAGCACCGCGTACGCACGCTATCGCGCGGCCTTCGAACTGTGAGGTGCACGATGCGGTCTCACAACGGCCAGGCTGTTCCCGTCAGCATCTCCGCTCTCGACCACAGCCGTCCGGCCACCTCGAAATCGCAAGCCGCCGAGGACCGCCCGAACAGAACCGGTTGGCCGCGCAGCGCCCAGATCCCATCCACGCCGACATAGCTGCCCGGCGGGATGGGCTCGGTCAGGCAGTACAGGGTGGTCTGTGCGCCGGCGTCGATGTCGTTGGCGAATCGCGAGGCGGCGCCCTGGACCAGCTTGTGTGCGATGCCCAGGCGTGGCTTGTTGGAGATGTTCGAGGCGACCCATCCCGGGGTCGTCATCATCGCGGTCACCGGTGAGCCCACCGCGCGCAGGCGTCGATCGAGTTCGAGTCCCCACAGCATGACGGCCAGTTTCGAGCGCGCGTACGCGCGTGGTGGACTCCATCGAGCCTGCTCAAGGTCCAGGTCGTCGGGATCGAGCGCCTTGGCGCCGCGATGGGCGTCGGAGGCCACCATCACGATCTGCCGTTCGACCCGGGGCAGCAACAGATTCGTCAGCGCGAACGGTCCGAGGAAGTTGGTGCCGATCCCCAACTCGAATCCGTCGGCGGTACGCCGATGCTGATGGGGGAACACGCCGGCGTTGTTGATCAGATAGTCGATCGGGCCGTCGAGTAGCTCGGCGAAGCGGCGCACGGACGCGAGGTCCGCGAGATCGAGCGGCAGCACCTCGCAGTCGCCGCCGAACTCGCGCGCTCGTTGCGCGCCGAGGTCGGTGTCGCGGACGGCCAGCACCACACGCAGCCCCGCATGCGCGAGTCGGCGAGCGGTGGCCAGGCCGAGTCCGTTGGTTGCGCCGGTGACGACGGCGCGATGTCCGGCAAGGGCGGTCAATCGGTCGTCCATGCCACGAGGGTAGGGGAGTGCTTCGATCAGAACAGGCGCGCCGCACGACGCTCGGGCGGCTCCTCGAGGTCCAGGAGAAGTCGTTTGCGCGCCAGACCACCGCCGAACCCGGTGAGTGAACCGTCCGCCCCGATCACCCGATGGCACGGGATGAACACGCCGATCGGGTTCTGGCCGACCGCTCTCCCGACGCGCCGTGCGAGCGCGGGACCACCGAGTGCAGTCGCGAGTTGTCCGTAGCTGACGGTCTGGCCGAACGGGATGTCGCGCAGTGCGGTCCATACGCGTTGCTGGAACTCGTCGCCCTCGGTGCGTAACGGCAGGTCGAACACCGTGCGCCGGCCGTCGAGGTACTCGCGGAGCTGCGTCGCGGCGGGTCCCAGGACAGCGTCATCCATGGGCTCGACCACGTCGCCGGACGGCGACGTGTCGGCCGGCGGAAATCGGCATCCGACCAGGTCGTTCTCCTCGGCGACCAGTGTCATGTCGCCGAGGGTTGTCGGGATGATCGCGTGACGTCGACCAGTCATCGCCCACTCCTCGTTCGGTCCGTGACCCACGGTACGACGCCGGTACGACAGCACGGCTGACGTTCTGGCCGCACCTGCAGCTTCTGGCCGCAGGTCCTGCTCCAAGCCGGAGCCTGGAAGTGCGGCCAGAACGAATTCAGACCGCGCTGTCCCGCTGCGACTCCATCCACCTCTGCTGATCCGGGCTGACGGTGTTCAGTGCGACCTCTCTGATGAATGCGATCGCGATCAGGCTCAGGGCCGACATGGCCGCGGCGATCAGGAAGATCCGTGCGGTGCCGTCGCCGTAGGCGCCACGAACGATGTCGGCGATCGGACCCGGCAGTTCGTTCAGGTTCGAGAGGCCCGCGGACGTGCCACCGGTTTGCGCGGCGCCGACGCCGATCGCGTCGAGCGCCCGCGCGATCAGGTCAGCCACGTGATTCGACAACACCGCACCCAGCACGGAGACCCCGGCTGCACCACCGAGCGAACGGAAGAACGCCACCGTCGCAGTCGCGGCACCGAGGTCGTCGGGCCGCACGTTGTTCTGGACCGCGAGCACGAGGTTCTGCATCGACATCCCCATCCCGCAACCGAGTACGAAGAGATACCCGCTCACCAGAACCATGTCCGTGTGCCCGTCGATCGTCGACAGGAGGCCGAAGCCAACCGTCATGAGCGCAGCGCCGGAGACCAGGTAGATCTTCCACCGGCCGAAGCGGGTGATGAGATTGCCCGACACCGTGGCCGACAGCATCGACCCGATCACCATCGGCAGCGTCAGCAGGCCGGCCGCGGTGGGTGAGAAGCCGCGGGCGATCTGGAAGTACTGGCCCAGGAACACCGCGCCACCGAACAGCCCGACCCCCACCGCGATGCTCGCGAGAGTCGCCAAGGCGGTGGTGCGGTCGCGGAAGAGGTGCAGGGGGATGATCGGGTCGGGCACACGCGACTCGACGATCAGCGCACCGACCAGGAGCACGATGCCGAGGGCGACGAGACCATACGACAGCCCGGATGCCCAGTCGAAGCTCTTGCCGGCCAGGGTCACCCAGATGAGCAGGGTGCTGACTCCGGCGGCGATGAGCGCCGCTCCGGCGTAGTCGATCGTCACGTCCTTGCGGACGACCGGCAGGTTGAGGGTGCGCTGGATGACCGCCAGGGCGATCACCGCGAGCGGGACGCAGACGTAGAAGGTCCATCGCCAGCCCAACCAGCTGGTGTCGACGATGACGCCGCCGATCAGTGGGCCCGCGACGGTCGCGATCGACATGACCGCGGCGATCGGGCCCTGGTAGCGGCCGCGTTCCCGTGGGCTGAACATCGATGCGATGACGATGACGACCAGCGCCTGCAAGCCGCCGAGGCCGAGGCCCTGGATCGCGCGGAATCCGATCAGCATGCCGACGCTCTGGGACAGTCCGGCGAGGATCGAACCGACCGTGAACAACGTCAGCGACAACTGGACCAGCAGCTTCTTGCTCACCAGGTCCGACATCTTGCCCCAGATGGGGGTGGTGGCCGTCGCCGTGAGCAGGGTGGCGGTGACCACCCACGTGTACTGGTCCTGCGTGCCGTGCAGGTCGGTGATGATGACCGGCAGCGCGTTGGACACGATCGTCGACGACAGGAACGCCACGAACATGCCGAGCAGGAGTCCGACCAGGGCTTCGATGCGCTGGCGGTGTGTCATCGGGGAGTCCGCGGTCGCGGCCGACGTCGCGGCGGTCTGTGAAACCGACGAACTCATACGACAACCTCCTCGGGTTTCGGCGCGGGCTGGGCGCGAGACGCGCACACCCAAACAGATAGTTGAGTGACGCAACTATAGGGTCGGCCGTTGCAACGCGCAACTACCGCTCGGTATTCCGCTCATCGGTGGTCATGTCCGCGGTGTCGTCGCCGAGCCGTCGCAGAAGATCGGCGAGGCGCCGGACGTCGTCCTGGTCCCATCGGGAGAGGCGTTCACGCCACAGTGCGGCCGCCGTGGTGGCCACCGCCTCGAGCCGGGATCGCCCTTCGTCGGTCAACGCCACGAGACGCGCACGTGCGTCGTCGGGGTCCGGGTGTCGTTCGACGAGCCGTAGGCGGACCACCGAGTCGATCTGACGGGTCAGCGTCGACTTCTCCAGCCCGAGGTCGGCGAGCAGGTCCGACATCCGGACCGCGTCATGCCGGGACAGCAGAATGAGAAGCGGGTAGCAGGTGGGGTCGAGCCGAGGGTGGATCGCGCGGGACCGCTCGCGCATCTGGACGCGGCCGCGGCGCCAGATGTCGGTGAGCTCGGCCTCCAGGTCGGTGATCGGATCCGTTCCCATCGTCGCTGCGGCCCCTTCCCCCGATGGCGATCGGCGTCGCCGTCGTCGACGGTGAACGTTCACAGAGTACCGGTGGTGTTCGGGAATCCGGACGGCACTGAATCCGACAATTCAGACCTCTTGGGCGACACGGTCTCTCTCCCACAGACGATCGCCTGCGGATATCGCGACCCGCTCTTAGAGTTGTCGGAAGTCCACAACTGGAGAACCGGGTCGGATGAAGGGGTCGCCGTCATGTCCACGTCAGGCTCCACACTCAAGGGTTCGTCGGCGGGACTGCGGGAACTGACGATCCGCGGCATCGTCCTGGGCGGCGTGATCACGCTGGTGTTCACGGCCGCCAACGTCTACCTCGGACTGAAGGTGGGCCTCACCTTCGCCACCGCGATCCCGGCCGCCGTGATCTCGATGAGCATCCTGCGATATTTCGCCGATCATTCCGTCGTCGAGAACAACATCGTCCAGACGATCGCGTCGGCCGCAGGCACGTTGGCGGCGATCATCTTCGTGCTGCCCGGGCTCATCATGATCGGCTGGTGGACCGGCTTTCCGTACTGGACCACGGTGGCCGTGTGTCTGATCGGCGGCGTCCTCGGCGTGATGTATTCGATTCCGTTGCGCCGGGCGCTCGTCACGGGATCGGACCTGCCGTATCCGGAAGGTGCTGCCGCGGCTGAGGTCCTCAAGGTCGGCGACACCGCGCAAGGGGCAGAAGAGAACCGCCGCGGGCTGCGTGTGATCGTCGTGGGTAGCGTTGTGTCGGCGGCCTTCTCGATCCTGACGCAGACCAAACTGATCGCCGGGACGATCTCCGGTTTCGTCCGCGTCGGGCAGGGCGGAACGATGTTCGGCGCGGGACTGTTGTTCTCGCTCATCGGGGTCGGGCATCTGGTCGGGATCATGGTCGGCATCTCGATGCTGATCGGCCTCGTGATCTCCTACGGCGTCCTGCTGCCGATCCGCACGTGGGGTGATCTCCCGTCGACCGGATCGATCGCCGACGTCATCGACGACACCTTCACCAACGACGTCCGATTCATCGGTGCCGGCGCGATCGCCATCGCGGCGATCTGGACCCTCATCAAGATCATCGGACCGATCGCCCGCGGTATCAAGGCGGCCATGGTGTCCACTCGCGCGCGGCGTGCGGGCACGAGGGTCGACGTCACCGAGCAGGACATCCCGATCACCATCGTCGGCGGGGTCGTGCTGGCGTCGTTGATCCCCATCGGATTCATGTTGTGGGACTTCGCCGAGAACACCGTGCTCCATGGGAGCGCAGCCGGGATCATCACCGCCAGCATTCTTTTCGTGTTCCTCATCGGACTCGTGGTCGCCTCGGTGTGCGGCTACATGGCCGGCCTGATCGGGTCGTCGAACAGTCCTATCTCCGGTGTCGGCATCGTCGTGGTGCTGGTGGCTGCGGTCGTGTTGAAACTGACGTTCGGGACCGCTGACGACGACCAGTCCGCGGCACTGGTCGCCTATACCTTGTTCACCGCGGCGATCGTCTTCGGAGTCGCGACCATCTCGAACGACAACCTGCAGGACCTCAAGACCGGCCAGCTGGTCGGCGCGACGCCGTGGAAACAGCAGGTGGCCTTGGTGATCGGAGTGTTCTTCGGGTCGGCCGTCATCCCGCCGGTGCTGCAGCTGATGCAGACGGCGTTCGGCTTCGTCGGCGCACCGGGCGCCGGAGAGGATGCGCTTCCCGCGCCGCAGGCCGGTCTGATCTCGTCGTTGGCCGAAGGTGTCTTCGGCGGCGACCTCGACTGGGCGCTCATCGGTCTCGGTGTCCTGATCGGCGTGGTCGTCATCATCGTCGACGAGGTCCTGGCCAAGACCAGCACCAGGTTCCGGGTGCCGCCGCTCGCGGTGGGTATGGGGATGTACTTACCGATGTCGGTCACGTTGATCATCCCGATCGGCGCCTTCATCGGACGGGCCTACAACAAGTGGGCGGAACGCACCGGCGGCCATGTGGAACGCAAGAAGCGGATGGGCGTGCTGATGGCCACGGGTCTCATCGTCGGCGAGAGTCTGTGGAACGTGGTCTTCGCCGCGATCGTCGCGTCCAGCGGCAACGACGAGGTGCTCGCCCTGCCGTTCATCGGCGACGGCTGGGAGACGTGGTCGGAGATCCTCGGGGTGGTCGCGTTCGTCGCGGTGCTCGCATGGCTGTACCGGTGGACGCGTCAGTGGGCGGTGAAGGGCGAGACCGCTGTCGACGATTCTCAGTCGTCGCCGCGATAGAACTCGGCGTCGCCGAACTCGTTCGCCCGCCCGGGCGGAGTGAGCGCGGCGATGTAGCGATGCGGGAAATGGTCGTCGATGTTGTACGGCAGCGGAATACCGGCCAGCAGCGGTATCTGGCGGGTGACGAAGCCGATCGGTGCCCAGAGCAGTCTGCTCGGAAAGAGCTCTTGGCCGGTGTTTCTGCAGGCGACACGAATTCGGTCGTCGCCGGACTTCGACAGGTGGAATTCCTGTCCGTGGTGGGCGAACTCTCCCGTCACCCGGGGAGGCAGGTGTGGCACCGGATCGTGCCGATACTTGTAGCGGAACGTGTTGTGGGCCAGTATCGGAAGTCTGTCGCACTGCGCGGCGAACTCCGGTGATCCGACCATCGGTTGGCCGAACGTGTAGAGGCCCTTGAACTGCTTGCCGAACCTCTTGTGGTAGCGATCGTCGGTCATCAACATCACCGCCAACAGGTCCGCCTGTGCGCCACCGAAGCTGTGGCCGGTCACGTACAGCGACTCCATTCGATGAGCCAGTCGCCGGGTCGCTGAATCGCCACTGGCGCCGCTGCTGTGGATGGCCAGTCCTTGTGCGGCTCGCTTCAGCGCCTCGATGACGACATAACGGGTGCGCCGCACGTTGCGGTAGAAGCCGCCGTGGATCGGATAGCGCTCGGACGGGTCGGCGACGTCGCGGCCGAACTGGAAGGCAATCGGGTCGGTGTTGACGTCGGCGTCCGCGACCCAGCTGATGGGGTTCGTCAGCTCGGTGCCGCGATAACTCAGGATCACGACCCGGCCGTCGGCGCTCTGGATGATGTATGCGGTGGTGTCGATGAACATCGCGTCCACCGACATCGTGGCCGCCACACAGAGGTTGTCGGTCAACCCCATGCGCGCCATCATGGTCGACTCGGTCTCGACGTCGGAGTACACGTAGCCGGCTGCGACCGAGAGCGTATGCGCGATCACCGCACGATCCCGTCTGTCGGCGAGGACCGACGTCAGATCGGGATACACGGGGAAAGTGGAACGCACCTGCGCCGACTCCGACGTGTCGATCGGCTGGACCGGCCGCAGCTCCGTCAGGGCGGGAGCTTCTGCGGTCGTGATCAACATGGCCGCAGACTACGTCGCCGTGCACTCCCCGATGGCCTGATCGAGCATCTCGAGTCCCAACCTCAACTCGTCGTCGGAGGCGGTCAGCGGTGGAGCGATCCGGAAGATGCCGCCCATGCCGGGGAGCTGCACGACGTTCATGTGTAGGCCGAGCTCGTAGCATCGGCGCGTGACCGCTGCGCCGAGTTCGTCTGCACCGGTTTTGGTTTCGTGGTCGGTGACGAGTTCGATCCCCTGCATCAGTCCGCGGCCGCGGACATCGCCGACGACACGATGGCGATCGGCGATGGCGATGAGTCCGTCGCGCAGGAGATCTCCCGCGCCTCGCGCGCGAGCGTCGAGGCCGTCGCGGACGAGGACATCGAGCACGGTGTTGCCGACCGCCGCGACCAGCGGATCGGAGACATGCGTGGTGAAGAACAGAAAGCCACGCTCGTGTGCGATCGCCTCGATCTCCGGCGAGGTGATCGTGGCAGCCAGTGGCAGTCCGGCGCCGAGCGTCTTGGAGAGCGTGAGGATGTCGGGCACCACGCCGTCACGCTCGAACGCATACCACGTGCCGGTCCGGCAGAGGCCGGTCTGTGCCTCATCGAGGATGAGTAGCATCTCGCGCTCGACACATTTCTGTTTCAGCGCCGCCAGGTAGCCGGGCGGAAGGTCGATCACGCCTCCTGACGACAGGATCGGTTCGACGATGCACGCCGCGAGCGATCCGACCGACTGGGCGTCGATCATCTCGAAACCGAAGTCGAGCTGGCGTCGCCAGTCCAACGAACCGTCCGCGTTCATGAAGTCGGGGCGGTAGGCGTTCGGGGTGGGCAACGCGAGGTTGCCTGCGGCGACCGGACCGTACCCTTTGCGCCCAGAGCTGTAGGTGGCCGCGGCGGCCGCATGGGTCATCCCGTGCCAGGACCGCGTGAAGGACACGATCTCGTGCTTCCCGGTGACGAGCTTGGCCATCCGCACCGCGGCCTCGTTGGACTCGGCACCGGTGGTGAGCAGCAGCACCTTGTCCAGCGGGTCGGGCAGCGACTCGGCGAGGCGGCCGGCCAACTCCACGACGGGCTCGGAGAGCATCCCGCTGAAGAGGTGGTCCAGGGTGGCGACCTGACGCTGCACGGTGGCGACCACGTCGGGGTGGGAATGGCCGAGAATGGCCGACATCTGGCCCGACGTGAAGTCGAGCAGCCCCCGACCCGAGGTGGTGAAGACGTAGGAACCTTCCGCTCGCCCGATGAGGTCAGGTGAGAATGTGCCGCCGTAACGGATGAGGTGGCGGGTGGACGAGCTCGACATGCCACCACCGTACGGCCGGCCCCACCGTAGGCTGCAGTCAGACCATTCGACGCGGAAAGGCCCACGACGTGCAGGAACCCCTCGACATCGACATCTCCGACGGTGTGGCCGTCTGGACCATCAACCTCCCGGATGTCGGCAACGCCATCACCGGGACCGACGTGATCGCCGCGTTCGAGCGTGCGGTGGACGACACGAACGCCGACAACGCCGTGCGAGCCGTGATCCTCACCGGTGCGGGACACATCTTCTCCGCCGGCGGCAATGTGCGGGAGATGGCCGATCGGCAGGGTCTGTTCGGGCTGGACGCCGTCGACCAGCGCCACGGCTACGCCGATGGCATCCAACGGATTCCACGAGCCCTGCAACGGTGCGAGGTCCCGGTGATCGCCGCGGTCAACGGGGCCGCGGTCGGCGCCGGCTGTGACCTCGCGATGATGTGCGACCTGCGCGTGGCCGCCGAATCATCGTTCTTCGCCGAGAGTTTCGTCCAGGTCGGGCTGATCCCCGGGGACGGCGGGTCGTGGTTCCTGCAGCGCGCCATCGGTTACGAACGGGCCGCGGAGATGACCTTCACCGGCGACCGCGTCGACGCCGCGACCGCACTCGAGTGGGGGTTGGTGAGCCGGGTCGTCCCCGACGACGTGCTCCTCGACGAGGCCAAGGCACTGGCGGCCCGGATCGCCAAGAACCCGCCCCACGCACTGCGGATGGCCAAGCGGCTGCTGACCGAGTCGCGCAGCGGTTCGCTGGACTCGGTGCTCAACCTCGCGGCGGCCATGCAACCCCTGGCCCACCAGACGTCAGAGCACAAGGAGCGGGTGGCGCGCTGGGCCAAGCGCTGAGTCTCCGTCTCACTGGTCGAGTCTTTCCCCTCGCTGGTCGAGTAGCCCGAGGCGCTAGCCGAGGGTGTATCGAGACCCCCGAGCCTGCGGAGGTCTCGATACGTCCTCGGCTAGCGCCTCGGACTACTCGACCAGCGAAAAAAGTGGGCGCCTCGGACTACTCGACCGTCGGAGGGCGGCGTGCGACGTGGGCGGTCGCAGCCGCGGCGGCCTGTTCGGCGGCCTCGACGAGACCCGTGTCGTGGGCGAGATGCGCGGCCAGTACGCCGGCGAAGACATCGCCTGCTCCGGTGGTGTCAACGGCGCGGACCCGATCCACGTCGATGAGCGTAACCGCGCCGTCGGCGGCCACGACGACGCCGTCGGCTCCGAGGGTGATCACCGCGGACGTGGCGACCTCTAGTAGCGCATGTGCCACGGCGACGGGGTCGTCGCTGTCATCCGACGCATAGAACCGTGCCTCGTGCTCGTTCACCACCAATGGGTCCGCGGCGGCCAGGACCGTCTCGGGCAGCTCGGCGACGGGGCTGGGGTTGAGTAGGAGACGACGAGAGCGTCGCGCACACCAGGCGGCGACCGCCGCTGTCACCTCGGATGGCGATTCGAGTTGGGTGAGAACAACTCTCGGCAGCGCGGCAGCGAGCGCGTGCTCGACATGGGCCGTCGACAGGTTCGCGTTGGCCCCGACGAGTACGACGATCCGGTTGTCGCCGGCATCGTCGACCTCGATGATCGCCTGACCGCTGGCTTCGTCCACCCGGGACACGTACACGGTGTCCACCCCGCCGGCGTCCTGCACGGCGAGGAGTCGGTCCCCGGCGTCGTCGCGGCCGACCACACCGACGAGCATCGTCGACGCGAGACCGGCAGCCGCCAGTGCCTGATTGGCGCCTTTGCCGCCGGGACGCTCCGACACCGATTGTCCCAGAACCGTTTCACCGACTTCCGGCATCCGCGTGACCTGCACGATGACATCCATGTTGAGCGTGCCGACGACGGCGACGTCGACCGACGAGGTGTCCATGCCTGGGAGGGTATGCGGTGGCGTTCTCAGTGGAGGTCTCGTTTGAGGAACTTGGGATGATCCAGGCGCCAGGTGAGCGCGGCGATCGCGACAGCGACAACGGCGAGAGTCCGCAGCGAGTTCTGCACGTTGAAGGCGTTGAACAGCAGGCCACCGACGCCCGCTCCGGCGACGAAACCCGCGTACGTGCTCGCGTGGGCGACCCACCCCCATCGCTTCTTGCCGGCAATGTGCAGCCCCACACCCTGGCCGATCTTGACCAGGGTTCCGGTCACGTACGACAACGGCATGACCACTTCGCCCTTGCGGCTGATGGAGGTGTTGAGGGCGCCGAGTCCGAAGGCGAGACACAGGACGGGGCCGACGCCGAACTCCTGACTCGCCGAGTTGAACGATCCGTCCCATGCAGACGCCGCGACGGTCGAACCCGCGGTCAGCACCGTCGCACCGTGGCGTGCCTTGCGCCAGAGGTGAACCCTGGCGAGGGTCGCGACGATCACGCCGAGGACGAAGACGAGCACGGTCACCAGTGCGGTCAGCCCCAGCGCGTGTGCGCCCTTGATGTGCTCGAGAACCAGGCGCTCGGTGTTGCCCGTCATGAAGGTGACGTACCAGCCCGAGGAGTACAGCCATGCGGCCGCGCCGGTCGCTCCGGCCAGCGCCGCGAGTACCGCGGCCAGGATCATCTCGCGGCTGTCGTAGAAGGGGCCCAGGAGTTCCTTGCGCGTCTGCGACGGGGGCGGCGCGTGGGTGGTGGTCATCTCGTCGACTCCAGTCGTGGTCGGTGGTCGAGCGTCTGGCCTTCGCCGACAATCGAACTCGTCGGGCAATCTCCAGCCCACCCGAAGGGCGCCACCCGCGCCACGTGAAACCGCCCACAGACTGTCCACGCAGAAGTCGTGTCACACATTCGACAATCGCCGGTCCACCGGGGGTGGACGATGTTTTACATCACTAAACGGACCTGTCATCGTCGCGTAACACGTGCTGGGTTTCATGAGATCGAACAAAGTCCACTGATGTTAGCCATGCGCGTTGGTGGTCGGAAACATCGATCGAGGAGGACCTATGAGCGTCGACAGCACCGAGACCACCGCGGCACCGTTCCTGGTGACCAGCGACGCGTGGCAGAACCTGCCCAAGATGCCCGAGTCGGAGTATCCCGGCACCCAGGGGTTCATCGGCGACGTCTACGAGAACCCGCAGGGCAGCGTCATGTGCTCGGGATACTTCGAACTGCGCCACACCGACGAACCGCTCTACTACGAGTACGAATACGACGAGATGAAGGTCGTCCTCGAGGGCGAGTTCCTGTTGGAGAACAAGGAGACGGGACAGACCCAGGTCGCGAAGGCCAAGGACGCCATCTTCTTTCCGAAAGGCTCCAAGATCTACTTCAGCACCCCGAGTTACGCGCTGGCCTTTTACGCCGGCCACCGCGACGCCGACCTGCTCTGAGGTTCCATGTCGCAGATCGCCTACTCCAGCATCCCGGCCTGGGCTCGGCCCGCCGCACCGATCGATGATGTGCCGTTCGACCTCTCGGGTCGTTCGTACATCATCATCGGCGTGGGTCCGGCCGCGACCGAACCCGTGCAGCGCTGGGCCACGACTGTCGGTAGCGACAACCTCTGTTGTGCACTGACATTCGAAGACGTCGACCAGGCGGCAGCCACGCTGCGTCACGAACTGGTCCGGTCGCGGGTCGGGGTGCGGGTGGTGATCCTCGCCCCGCGCGGCGCGGCGCTCGCACTACGCGGAGTCGCCACCAGCGCCGGTCTCATGGATGACGAGATCGGCGTGACCGTCGTCGGCGTCGATGCGATCGAGGTGTTCTGTTCGCATTGCACGGCGCTGACCCGCACCGACCTCGGCGTCGACGACATCGTCGACTGTGCGGGATGCGGCCGCCACCTGCTGATCTACCACCACGTCTCACGCCGGTCCGGGCACTACCTCGGTTTCATGGTCGACGCCGAGACCGCTTCGGCTGCACAAGGAGTGACGCAGTGACCATCGCCATCTCCGGAGCGTCGGCCGGTACCACGCGTACCGAATCGTCGACGCTGCGCCTCGTGGTCAGCGCCATCGAGGATGCGGCACCGGGTATTCGGAGCTTCACCTTCGCCGACCCCGATGGGGCCGAGCTTCCCGGCTTCGTCGCGGGCAGCCACCTCGTCATCACCGCGGGCGAACGCACCAACGCCTACAGCCTCACCGGCGACGGAGTGGCGCCGAGGCACTACTCGATCTCGGTGCTGCGTCTGCACGACGGTCTGGGCGGATCACGCTGGATGCACGATGCGGTGGAGGTGGGCGACGTGGTCGATGTCGAGATCCCGCGCAGTGCCTTCGCACCCGAGGCGCGCGCCGCCAAACATCTGCTCATCGCCGGTGGCATCGGGATCACCCCGATCCTGTCGCATCTGCGTGCCGCGCGACGATGGGGACGTGATGTCCAGGTGCTGTACTCGTTTCGCGAAGGCCGGGCTGCGCACGTCGACGACATCGTCGCACTGGCCGGTTCGCGTGCGGAGCTGTTCACCGATCAGCCGGCCTTCGTCGAGCGACTCGCCGAGACCCTGATCGATCAGCCGATCGGGACACACCTGTACGTGTGCGGGCCGGCGGGGATGATCGACCACGTCGTCGACACCGCGGCCGGACTCGGCTGGCCGGCGTCGCGGATCCACTTCGAACGCTTCGGCACCGACGCGCTCGACGCGGGCGACCCGTTCACCGTGCACCTCACCGAGTCCGACACCACCATCGACATTCCCTCCG
Source organism: Gordonia prachuapensis (assembly GCF_036350515.1). Lineage (NCBI taxonomy): Bacteria > Bacillati > Actinomycetota > Actinomycetes > Mycobacteriales > Gordoniaceae > Gordonia > Gordonia prachuapensis. The sequence goes on from NZ_JAZDUE010000015.1 coordinate 24,335, forward strand.
GCACCTCGGTTCTCGAGGCGCTCGAGGCCACCGGTCGTGACATCCCCAATCGCTGTCGGCAGGGGGTGTGCGGCGAATGCCGCCTGCCGCTGTCGGGGGGCGCCGCACTACACCGAGATCTGTACCTGACCGATGCGGAGAAGAGCGCCGGGGACGCATTCATGCCGTGCGTCTCCCGCGCCGCCGAAGGCACCATTCTGGAGGTACCACTGTGACCACCGCGCCGACCGAGTCGCCCACCGCCGATTCCGCTCTGGTGACGGGTTTCCCGTTCCCGTTCGTCGATGACCACTACCGCTACAGCACCAACGTCGAGCCGGCCGACCACACCGTGACCACCGCCGCCGGGCAGTGGGGCGATGTCGTCATCGACGTCGACTCGGAGTACCAGACCGAGATCGACGAACGCGCCGCAATTCTAGCGGTCGATCCCTCGCGTTCGGCCATGCTGCCCCATATGCGCCCGGCCGCGTGGGACGCGATGGTCACCATCATGCGTGAGTTGGCGACCGCGTACCCGGACGAGTTCGCCCTCCGCACCGCAGGCGACCACTGGCAGTGGGAGAACCACAAGCTCGGGATCGCCGACACCTTCTCCTATGGCGACGACACCACGCTTCCGAGCGACCCGCTGAGCTACATCTGCGGACAGATCCAAGAAGACGTCGTCCTCCTCGACCAGCGCGACGGCCAACTCTTCGCCGACGCCGGGGTGGTCACTTTCGCCGCGGACTGGAGCTTCGGATTCGACGTGGGTATGGCCTTCCTGGAGATCCACGGTCCGGTGCCGCGGGTGCGCAAGGAAGGGGTCATCACCCGAGCCCACGAGTTCATCAAACGCCTTCAGCCGCATCGACCGTATCGTCGCACCAACTGGACCCTGACGATCGGACGCCGCCTCGACGTCTCCACCGAGCGTTACCCGGAGTGGGGACCGGACCGGGAGATGATCCAGCAGGTCGACGACGAGACCTTCGGCCGACTCGTCCACCTGCGGGTGGAGGTGCAGCACCTCATCCGGTTGCCCGACTCCGGCGCGGTGATGTTCCTCATCCGCACCTACATGCTGCCGCTGGAAACCCTTGCCGCCGTCGAACCATGGCGGCTGCGCACCGCCGAGGTCGTCGCCGAGCTCCCCGACGACATGGCCGACTACAAGGGAATCATCAAATACCGCAGTCGTACTGCGGAATGGTTACGCGCTGCGCGGCCGGCTCCGGCGGCCCCCGACATCGATGAACGACCCGGCGAGGGTCTGCCGCAGTGGCCCGTCGAACCCGACCCCATCGATCCGGGCGCCGCATCATTTCTGATCGTGTCGATCGGCGACGACCCGACGATCGGCGAGGTGGCCGGCGGCTGGGTCGGTGCGGCCGAAGAGATCGGCCCCACCCGACTCGTGGTCCTCGACGCACTGACCGACGACGCCGATCGCGCCGTCCTGCAGTCCGCGTTGGACCAGGCGACCACCGGTGTGCGCATCCACGTGGTCGGGGGACAGTACGACGTGCTGACCGCATTGGCGGTGGCCCGCGAATCCGGTGCGGTGGCAGCGGAACTGTCCGCTTTCGTCGTGCACACCCGTGACCTGCCCGTCTACTGCGCGCAGTGCCGGGACACCTTCCGCGTCGTCGGCGCGCCCGGCGAGACCGCCGCATGTCCCGGATGTGCGCGCACTCTGGAGATCCACGAACACCACTCCGCCGTCCGCGGCGGATTCCTCGCCTCCTCGGCCGAGTCCGGAGCCGTTTCATGACGGTCGCCGCCGAGGCGCCGACCGGTCACCCGCACCCCGGCTACACCACCTCGACCCGACCCATGCGAGTGGTGGCCATCACCCGACTCACCGATGCCATCAGCCACTTTCGGTTGGTCCCGGCCGACGGGGCGCCGCTGACACCGTTCGTGCCGGGCAGTCACCTCATCGTCACAGCCGGCGCCCACCGCAACGCCTACTCCCTGGTCGACGACGGCTTCCTGCCCACGAGTTACGGCATTTCGGTGCTGCGCCGGAGCGGTAACGACGAGACGGACCGTGGTGGCTCGGACTGGCTGCACCGCAACGTGTCCGAGGGTACGGTGCTCGACGTCGAAGGTCCGCGGTCGATGTTCGCGCCCATCTGGAATCAGCGTCACGCACTGCTCGTCGCCGGCGGGATCGGGATCACCCCGGTCCTGTCGCACCTGCGCTCGGCGCTGCGGCGCGGCACCTCGGCCGAGGTGATCTACTCCTACCGCCGGGCCGGTGGCGCCCACCTCGATGAACTGCGAGACCTGGCCGCCCATCCCGACATCACTCTGTACGAGGTGTCCGGCGCCGACGACACCCGTTGGCTGCTTGCCGAGCGATTGGCCCACCAGCCGCTCGGCACCCACGCCTACGCCTGCGGTCCGGCGCCGATGTTGGCGGCCTACCTCGAACTCGCTGCTGCCGCAGGGTGGCCAACGTCCCGAGTCCACCTCGAACGCTTCGCCGCGCCCGAACAGGACCCCGGCGATCCGTTCACCGCGACCGTGCGCTCGACCGGCGTCCGAATCGACATCCCCGCCGGCGTGTCCCTCCTGCAAGGGCTGCTCGATCACGGCGTGCCGGTGCCGAGCCTGTGCCGGCAAGGCGTGTGTGGGGAATGCCGGATCGGCGTCCGGTCCGGCGTCATCGAGCATCGTGACTTCGTGCTGACCGACGAGGAACGAGTCGCCGCCGACAGCATGCTGTGTTGTGTCTCCCGCGGGCAGGGCATCGAGGTGGACCTGTGACGATCGCGTCGGAGAACTCCGAAACCGCCGCTGCAGATGTGGTTGTCGACGGCGTGGACCATCTGGCGAACCTGCCGTGGCCGTTCCCGGACGACCTCGAGCAGTTCCGGTACAGCGTCAATGTGGAACCCGCCCGGGTGCCCCGCGCAACGCGTGGCGGCGAGTGGGGTCGACATGTCGTCGACCTCGGTGGTGCGGAGTATCCGGCGATCATGGCCGAGCGTCGCCGCATCCTCGACGCCGACCCGCACCGCGTCAAGGTACGTCCGGGCATGGAACCGGCCTGCTGGGACCTGTTGCTCTACTACCTGCGTGATCTGTCCCTGAGCTATCCGTCGGTGATGCATCTGGCCGAGCATCCCGATCATCGATTCCATTGGCGCAACGACCTTCTGGGGACCGACCAATACTTCGTGCTCGGCGACGAGGCATCCCTGCCGGGCGGTCCGTTGGAGTTCCTGGCCCGGGAGGTGCCCGACGACCTGCTCCTGGTGATCGAACGCGACGGCCACCTCTACTTCGATGCCGGTGCGGTGACCTTCGCCGCGGCGTGGTCGGTGTCCTTCGACGTCGGTATGGACATGTACGAGATCCACGCCCCGGTACCAGGATTGACCCGCCAGGGTATCGTGGCCCGCGCCGAACAGTTCCTGCGCCGCCTGCCTGCCGACCAGGTCTACCGTCGCCTGAACTGGACTCTGTCCGCATCGGACTCACCGAAGTTGGACGTGAGTCTGGAGGAGCTGCCGGAATGGTCCGGCGACATACCGCAGATGGTGCGGGACAGGGCGTTCGGGCGTGCGCGTCTGCGCATCGAACTCGAACACTTCATCCGGCTTCCGATGACCGGTGCGGTCACCTTCAACATCCGCACCTTCATGGCCTCACTCGAGGAGGTCAAACGGATTCCGGCATGGGCGGAGCAGTTGGCCACCGTCATCGAGAGCCTGAGCGAACCGATCGCCGAGTACAAGGGTTTCCTCGGCTACCGGGACGACGTCGTGGGCTACCTGCGCTCCGAGTGACATCCGCGGCGAGTGACGTCCGCCTCATCTCATTTCCCCGATTTGCAAGTCCACCAACCCAACCCGAGGATTCTCTGAATGGAACCGATTCTCGCCGCCAACGCCGACCTGGCGTGGATGCTCGCGGCCTTCGTCTTCGTGCTACTGATGTTTCCCGGCCTCGCCTTCTTCTACGGCGGCATGGTCGGATCCAAGAACGTGCTGAACACGATGACCATGGTGTTGTCCACGCTCGGCATCACCGCCGTGCTCTACGTCCTCGTCGGGCACGGGCTCGTCTCCGGGCCGTCGATCAACGACTGGGGCATCATCGGCAACCCGATGGACTATCTGGGGTTGACGAACTGGATGACCGACGACGGCTCGGGCTCGACCCAAACACTGTACTTCGCAGCGTGGTTCATCCTGTTCGCGGCGATCACCATCGCCATCGTCGCCAGCGGTGCCGCGGGGCGAATGAAGTTCTCCGCGTGGCTGGTCTTCGCGCCCATCTGGCTCACCGTCGTGTATTTCCCGATCGCGCACTGGATCTTCGCCGCCGACGGTGACGGTTTCAGCGGTGGCTTCATGCTCAACGACCTGGAGATCGTCGACTACGCCGGCGGCACAGCCGTGCACATGAACGCGGGAGTCGCGGCGTTGGCACTGGCCCTGGTCCTCGGTGCCCGCCGGCGCCGGATGGAGCGCCCGCACAACGTGCCGATGACGCTGCTCGGCGGCGGCATCCTCTGGTTCGGCTGGTTCGGTTTCAACGGCAGCTGCGCGCTCGGCGCCAGCTTCCTGACCCAGGTGGTCATCCTGAACACGCTCCTCGCCGGCTGTACGGGCATGATCGGCTTCTGCGCGATCGAACGCTGGCGAGAAGGTCATGCGACCTCCCTCGGCCTCATCACGGGTTCGGTTGCCGGACTGGTCGGTATCACACCTGCGGCGAGCTCGATGACCCCACTGGGTGCCCTCCTCGTCGGCCTGTTCGCGTCGGCCGCGGTCGCGTTCCTCCTCAGCTTCAAGTCGCGCCTCAAGGTCGACGACACCCTCGATGCGTTCGCCGTCCACGGGGTCGGCGGAATGATCGGCACCCTGTGCATCGTGCTGTTCGCCGCCGAGTCGGCGCCGGCCGGAGTCCAGGGCATCCTGTTCGGCGGGCCGATCGACATCGTCTGGCGCGAACTGGCGGGCATCGTCATCACCTGCACCTGGTCGTTCGTCATGACCTGGTTGATCGCGAAGGGGATCGACAAGGTCATGGGCATGCGTGTCGACGAGGAGACCGAGATCGCCGGCCTCGACACCACCATCCACGCCGAGTCGGCATACGAGATCCCGGCCGCCGGGGTGGGGCATGTGCCGGGCCTGTCGAACACCGCGTTGCCCAGGACGAGCACCACGCAGTCCGCGACCACGGAACCGGCTCCAACCCACTAGGCACGGCGACGAACGGCCATCGGGGGCTCACCGTATGACGGTGGGCCCCCGATTTCGTGTCGGGAGCTCTGCCGACACGTAGCCCTCACGGTTACGTAACGACACCGAAATACAGCGAGTGTCTACTCAAAGTAGACAGAGTTTCATAAAGGCAGACATACTGTTCGTGACCACACCCACTGGAGAATCACCATGACCGACCACAACGAACTCGCCGACCTCTGTGCGGCCACCGGGACGAAGTTCATCCTGGCGCTGTTCGTCGACCTCCGGGGCAAGCCGTGCGCAAAGCTCGTCCCGGTCGAGGCCGTCGATGAATTGGCCACCGAGGGTGTCGGTTTCGCCGGCTACGCGGTTGGTGCCATCGGTCAGGAGCCCAAGGACCCGGACCTGATGGCAATCCCCGATCCGGCTTCCTTCACTCCCATCCCGTTCATCAAGGAGGGGCTCGCGATCGTCCACTGCGATCCCCACGTCGAGGGCACGCCGTGGCCCTACGCGCCGCGGAACATCCTCAAGTCCCTCGTGGCCCAAGCCGCCGACGCCGGTTTCGAACCATGGGTCGGCGCGGAGGTCGAGTACTTCCTGCTCAAGCGCGCCGCGGATGGGACGCTGGTCACCGCCGACGACGCCGACGACTCCGACCAGCCGTGCTACGACGTCCGCGGACTGACCCGCATGTACGACCACCTCACCGCGGTCTCCACCGCGATGAACCAGCTCGGCTGGAGCAACTACGCCAACGACCACGAGGACGGCAACGGCCAGTTCGAGCAGAACTTCAAGTACGCCGAGGCGCTCACCACCGCCGACCGGGTGATCACGCTGCGGTACCTGCTGTCCACCATCGCTGCCGAGCGCGGCATGGTGGCCACGTTCATGCCCAAGCCGTTCGCCGAGCGCACCGGCTCGGGACTTCATCTGCATCTCTCGCTGACCTCTGCAGGCGCCCCGGTGTTTCCCGGCGCGGGCAGCGAGGACGAGCGTGGTCTCGGTCTGTCGCCGACCGCCTATGGATTCGTCGGTGGCGTCCTGGAGCATGCCTGCGCTCTGCAGGCGGTGATGGCCCCGACGGTGAACTCCTACAAGCGAACCGGCGCCACGGCGACCCGATCGGGTGCGTCGTGGGCGCCGCGTCGGCCCACATACGGCGGCAACGACCGCACCCACTACGTGCGCGTGCCCGACGATCAGCGCGTCGAACTGCGGGGCGGCGACGGCTCGGCCAACCCCTACCTGGCGATCGCGGCCGCGCTCGGCGCCGGACTCGACGGGATCAAGCGCAGCCTGGACCCCGGAGATCTCGGCGGCTGCCCGCAGCACATCGAGTCGCTGCCGCTCACCCTGCTGCACGCGGTGGAGTCACTCGAGGCCGACCCGGTCGTCACCGGCACGCTGAACGCCGCCATCCCGGACGACTGGTCCGATCGGGAAACAGCCGTCTCGGAATACTTCTCCCGGCTCAAGCGAGAAGAGTTCTTCGCCTGGCACTCCGCGGTCTCGCCGTGGGAGATCGACAACTACCTCACCGCCTTCTGACAGCACCGCAGTTCGCGCGTGGAAAGGACCACAACAACAATGTGCGGAATCGTCGGGTTGCATCTGCGCAACCCCGAACTCCATCCCCGACTCGGGGAACTCCTCAGTGACATGCTGGGCGAGATGCAGGACCGCGGCGCAGACTCGGCCGGCATCGCCATCTACGGCGACGACACCTGGTCACCGCCCGGACAGGGCTGCGTCTCGCTGCTCGAAACCGGCGTGCGTATCGGCGACACCGATACCGCCGCATCGCGGGTCGCCGAGATCGCCGGTGTGGATGTCGGTGCTCAGTTGGTGGCCGACACGCTGGTGCTCTCCGCGCCCATCGGATCCGAGGAACTCCTCGCCGCCGCCCGCACAGCCCTCCCGGACGCGCTCGTCGCCGGCTTCGGCGCCGACCTCACCGTCCTGAAGGGTGTGGGAGCGCCGCGAGATCTGGTGCAGTCGTGGGGACTCCGCGGCGCCAGTGGATGGCAGGGCGTCGGCCACACCCGCATGGCCACCGAGTCGGCGGTCACCCCGTCCGGTGCTCACCCCTATGCCGTCGGTCCGGAACAATGCCTCGTGCACAACGGATCGTTCTCCAACCACGCCACCATCCGGCGTGAACTACGGGCCACCGGAATCGAATTCGACAGCGAGAACGACACCGAGGTCGGCGCGCGGTTCGTGGCGCATCAGCTGGCTCAGGGCAAGGACGTGGAGACAGCACTCAAGGAGGTGTGCGCCACCTTCGACGGCTTCTACACCCTGCTGGTGTCCAACCACGACAGCTTCGCCGTGGTACGCGACGCCATCGCCTGTAAACCGGCGGTCATCGCCGAAACCGACGACTGGGTCGCCATGGCCAGCGAGTACCGTGCGCTGGCCAACCTGCCCGGCGTCGAGAACGCACGAATCTGGGAACCCGAGCCGGAGGTGGTCTACGCATGGACACGCTGAACCCCAGTCACACATTCGATCTCGCCACCATGACGCTGCGCGAGGTGAACGCCGCCCTACACGGCGACATCTCCGGCGAGGTCGTCATCGATCACCCGTCCGGTGCTCACAGTGTCGCCGCCGGCGTCAATGCGCCGGTGAAGATCACCATCAACGGTCATGTGGGTTACTACGCCGCAGGCATGAACCAACAGGCCGAGATCATCGTCAACGGCAATGCCGGCACCGGCGTCGCCGAGAACATGATGAGCGGCACCGTGGTGGTCAAAGGGAACGCATCCCAGTCGGCGGGCGCGACCGCCCACGGGGGGCTGCTCGTCGTCGAGGGCGATGCGGCCGCCCGGTGCGGCATCTCGATGAAGGGCGTCGACATCGTGGTCGGCGGCAATGTCGGCCACAACAGTGCGTTCATGGCGCAGGCCGGCCGGATGGTGGTGCGCGGCGACGCCGGTCACGGTCTCGGCGACTCGATCTACGAGACCCGGCTCTACGTACGGGGTTCGGTGGGCTCGCTGGGTGCCGACTGTGTCGCGAAGCCGATGCGCGCCGAGCATCTCGACGAACTCGCCGGTCTGCTGAAGGCTGCCGGTTTCAAGGACGACGACCCCGCCGAGTACACCCGCTATGGCTCGGCGCGCGAGCTGTACCACTTCCACTCGGACAACTCGTCTGCGTACTGACTCCCGTCCGCACCAAGGTTTCGATACGCGTCGGGCTCGCAAGCTCGCTCGTCGCTACTCAACCGGCGGAGACTTTCCGCTGATCGAGTAGCGCACCAAGGTTTCGATACGCGTCGGGCTCGCAAGCTCGCTCGTCGCTACTCAACCAGCGGAGACTGTCCGCTGATCGAGTAGCGCACGCGGGGCAGATACGTTGCCACACCCCATCACCACGGAGAGACACCATGACCGACAACCTCAGCGTCGAACAGCGCGGACTCCGCGAGTCCGCGACCTTCGACCGCACCACCATCGCCGCCATCCAGCGCGCCGCTGACACCGGCGTCTACGACATCCGCGGATGGGGCGCCAAACGCAAGCTGCCACACTTCGACGATCTGCTCTTCCTCGGCGCATCCATGTCGCGGTATCCGCTCGAGGGTTACCGCGAGCGCTGCGACACCGATGTGGTCCTCGGCACCCGGAACGCCAAGTACCCGTTGCATCTCGACACCCCGGTCACCATCGCCGGCATGAGCTTCGGTGCGCTCTCGGCCGGTGCGAAAGAGGCCCTCGGTCGCGGTGCATCGGAGGTCGGAACCTCCACCACGACGGGCGACGGCGGCATGACCCCCGAGGAGCGGGGCCAGTCGAAGAACCTGGTGTACCAGTACCTGCCGTCGCGCTACGGCATGAACCCCGACGACCTCCGCAAAGCCGACGCCATCGAGATCGTCCTCGGACAGGGCGCCAAGCCCGGAGGTGGCGGAATGCTGTTGGGGCAGAAGATCTCCGAGCGGGTCGCTGCCATGCGGACACTTCCCGAGGGCATCGACCAGCGCAGCGCCTGCCGGCACCCCGACTGGACCGGCCCCGACGACCTCGCGATCAAGATCAACGAACTGCGCGAGATCACCGACTGGGAGAAGCCGATCTACGTCAAGGTCGGCGCCACCCGCACCTACTACGACGTGAAGCTCGCCGTGCACTCCGGTGCCGACGTCGTGGTGGTCGACGGGATGCAGGGCGGCACCGCCGCCACCCAGGACGTGTTCATCGAACATGTCGGCATCCCGACCCTGGCTGCAATCCCGCAGGCCGTGCAGGCGTTGCAGGAACTCGGAGTGCACAGGGAGGTCCAGCTGATCGTCTCGGGCGGTATCCGCAACGGCGCCGACGTCGCCAAGGCAATGGCGCTCGGCGCCGACGCGGTCGCCATCGGGACAGCAGCACTGATCGCCTTGGGAGACAACGACCCCCGCTACGCCGAGGAATACGCGAAGCTTGGTTCGGCCGCCGGCTACTACGACGACTTCCAGGACGGCAAGGACCCGGCGGGCATCACCACCCAGGACCCGGAGCTGTCGGCGCGCTTCGACCCGATCGCCGGCGGGCGACGCCTCGCCAACTACCTCCGCGTCATGACCATGGAGGCACAGACGATCGCGCGTGCCTGCGGCAAGGCCCACCTGCAACACCTCGAGCCCGAGGACCTGGTGGCCGTCACCATCGAGGCCTCCGCGATGGCACGCGTCCCGCTGGCCGGCACGTCGTGGATTCCGGGGGCGGGGCTGTGAGCGACCAGACCGCGTCGATCGTCATCATCGGCGGTGGACTCGAGGGCGCGGCCACCGCCTGGGCGTTGGCGCAGCGCGGGATCACCGACGTCGTCGTGTGTGAACGCGACACCGTGGGGGCCGGGATGACCGGCAAGTCGTCGGGCATCATCCGCTGCCACTACGGGGTCGGCTCGCTGGCTGCGATGGCGGCGGTCGGGCTGGAGGTGTTCGAGAAAGCCGACGAGATCTTCGGCACCGACATCGGATTCCGCCAGACCGGCTACGTCGTAGGCGTCGGCGAACCCAACGTCGACAACCTGCGCCGCAGCCTCGCGGCGCAGCGCGAGGTAGGGGTGCAGACCGAAGAGATCGCGCCGTCCGACGTCGCCGAGTTGTGGCCCACGGCCGATCTCGAACCGTTCGCCGCATTCGGCTGGGAGGAACGAGGCGGCTACGGCGACGCGTACCAGACCGCGCAGGCGTTCGCCGCGTCGGCACGGGCCGACGGGGTACGCGTCCGGCAGTCGACCACGGTGCAGGAACTCGTCGTCGACGGCGACAAGGTCACCGGGGTGCGGTTGGCCGACGGGTCGACGATCTCCGCCGACACCGTCGTCGTCGCCACCGGTGTGTGGACCAAACCGTTCCTCGCCGCACATGGCATCGAGGTACCGATCCGGGTGCACCGTGAGCAGATCGTCATGATCGACCCGGGCACCGCCCTCGGTGACGTCCCGGTGTTCTCCGACCTAGTCTCACTGCAATACGTGCGGCCCGACGTCCGCGGCGAAATACTCTTCGGCAACAGCGATCTCGCCGAGCTGGAGCTCGCCGACCCGGACAACTACCTCAACCGTGCGAACGAGGCGTTTCTCGAACTGACCGTCGACAAGGTCGGCACCCGGTTCCCGGGTTTCGGCGACCCGGCCATCACCAGCACCTACGCGGGCTGTTACGACGTTACCCCCGACTGGAATCCGATCATCTCGGCCGGCCCGCTCGAGGGCCTGATCATCGCGGCCGGGTTCAGTGGCCACGGGTTCAAGATATCGCCGGCGGTCGGGCGGCTCGTCGCGGATCTCGCGATCGACGGGCACAGCACCGACCCCCGCATCCCCGAGACGGACTTCCGGCTGTCCCGATTCGCAGAGGGCGACCTCCTCACGACTCGCTTCCCCTATGTGGGTGCGGGAGAGATGCGTTGAGCCGCCGCTTCACAGGTGGCTGTACGCACTCACCGGCGGCGGCCCGACCATGGTGACGTCGAGATCGGAGATCTGACCGAGCTTTGCCATCAGCGATGCCGGGTCGACGAGCCCCTCGGTGTACACGTTGTCGGCGGTGGGCACGCCGGTTCGGTCGAAGAACGGCTCGAACACGTCGGTGGTCAGCACGCCCAGCATCCGGGTGTTGTGGGCGCCCAGCGCGTAGCTGTGGATGGTGCCGGGCGGTGCGTGGACGAAGTCACCGGGAGTGAGGAGCACCTCGGTGCCGTTGACCCACAACCAGATACGGCCGGACAGGCAGAAGAAGTTCTCGGTGTGCAGCTGATGGAAGTGCTGTGGGATGTAGGGTTGCCGGTTCCCGAGGGTCGTCACCGAGAAGTACCGACGATCGGTGTTCGCGGCGCGCGCCGAGAACGTGTTGACGGCGTCGGGCCAGGCCCGATGATCCCCGGTGTGGGCCCGTTGGACGTAGGGCCGGGTGTCGGTGGGCAGCGTGTCGTCCCAGGTGTCCGACGCGTCGTGGAGTGGTAGATCGTGTACCGCCCACCCGGCCGGGATGCCGGGCGCGTCACTGCTCCGACCGGCGCGGTAGATGTGTTGCGTCACAGCGGTATCGGAGCTACCCAGATCGGCGAGCGCGCCGCCCGGCGCGGAGAACAGCAGAAACCGCGACATGTGATGTGCGAACCGGTACGCCACGGGCACGCCTGCGGGAACGTGGACGGAGTCCCCGGGACCCAACAGCTGGCTCTCACCCGGCAGCCAGAACTGGATGGCCCCGTCGAAGACGTAGAACGACCGCTGGAACGGCACGCTGTGGAACGGGGCGCCCGAACCACGGGGTCCGAGAACGAATGCGGCGTCAAAATCGCCTCCGCTGTCGGCAGAACGGGCGACGACGGTCCACAGCTGGTCGCCGATCTGGTGGCGCTCACCTTCCCCGCTGGGCATCAGGTACGGGACCTGCTCGCCGGGCAGGTCGCCGACGACCGGCGTCAGTCGGTGGATCGATTCGAGGTCGTTGACGGTCACGGGTTCTCCTGAACTGGGGTGGTGGAATCGGTTGGTGTGGAGAGCAGATGGTGCTCGAAGAATCGGCCGACGATCGCGAATCCGTACTCGCTGGGTCGGGTGGCTGCCGGGTCGGTCGAACGACGCAGTGATGCCGTCACCGGTTCCTCGGCGGCCAGTCGACCGTCGTCCATGACCTTCGTCATCGCGACGTCGAGTCGGCCGGCCGGATTGAGGAACCCGTGCCGGTAGCCGTCGAGCAGGTAGAGCTCGGTGGGTATGCCTTGTGCGACAAGGCAGTCGAACAGTAACTCGCTGTGTGCGTGCGGCACCAGAACGTCACCGGTGCCGTGTGAGATGTGGAAGGCAGGCGCGGCCTGGGTCACCCGCAGGTGGGGCGACGCGGCACGTGCGAGGTCGGGGACGTCGACGGCGAGGCCGCCGATCAGCCGGGCCTCGGGCGAAGTGCGTGGATCGGTGCCGGGGAGCGCGGCGCCCGGCACGACCCGGTCCCCGACGAGGTCGACCGGCGGGTACGACGCGGCCACGGCCTGCACCTAGCAGCCGGTATCGGTCGGTGTCACGGCCTCTCCGGCCAGCCGTTCGATATGCCCGGTCACGCCGGCGAGCGCGGCCAGGTGGCCGCCGGCGGAGGCTCCCCACAGGCCGATCCGGGTGGGGTCGACGCCGAGCTCCCCGGCACGTGAACGCAGGAAGCGGACTGCCGCGCGAACATCGTGCAGTTGGGCAGGGAACGTCGCGTCGCCACTGAGCCGGTAGTCGATCGAGGCCATCGCGATCCCGCGTCCGGCGAAATGGGTCGCGAGATCGGGTGCGAGAGTGCGGTCGCCGGTGAACCATCCGCCACCGTGCAGCCACATCACCACCGGCGGGCGGCCGTTCGCCTCCGGGAGGTACAGGTCCATCAGCAGCGGACCGGCGGCGCGGTCGGCGTACGCCACGGTCCGTGTACGAACACCGGTCGGGGTCGTCGAGGTCGATGTCACCCGGACATGGTGCGACGCCGATCACACCGGCGTCCATCGGGAATTCCGGAACGCGGCGTTCGGTCGGACCGAACGATCAGTCGTCGACCGTGCGCGCGGCAGCGGAAATGACCTGTACGAATCGATCAAGGCCCGGATCCGGTGGGTCGGTTCGCCGGTAGAGATAGGTGGTCAGCCGAGGAAGATCGGTGATCGGGACGTACCGCAGACCCGGACGCGCATAAGCTTCGGCTGCCGACTCGCCGGCGATGTTGATGCCCGCGCCCATCCCGCACAACTCGAGGATCTCGTCGAAGTTCTGGGCGATCGGTCGGATGTGCAGATCGGCGGTGTCGCCGAGCAGTGCGTGCGTCCAGACGGCCGACGCGCCCGTCGTCGGGCCCGTGATCACGGTCTGGCCCGCAAGGTCGTCTCGCCGGATGGCATCGTTCCGCGCCAGCGGATGGTCGTCGCGTAGGACCACGACGCTGCCTTCGTCCCACAGGCGTGCCGCATCGAGTTGTACGGGACCGTCCCCGGCCTCGGTGAGGAAGGCGCAGTCCACCTCGTTGTGTGCGAGGGCGCGGTGGCTGCCATCGAACCCGAGGTGCTTGATCTCCCACGTGACTTCCGGCATCGCCGCGGTGGCGTGCGCCATCACGGTCCGGAACCGGCGGCTCGACACCATCAATCCGACTCGGATCGTCGTGCGCGAGCGGGCGGCGGTACCCCAGGCGCCCACCGCGTCCAATGCGGACAACGCCTGCCGGGCCAATGGCAGCAAGTCCTCGCCATCCGCGGTGAGGGACACCGATCGCGAGCGTCGGAGCAGGTCGCGACCGGTACGCCGCTCGAGCGCGGCGACGTTCTCGCTGACCGTGGACGGACTGAGGTGCAGCGAGTCGGCCGCCCGGCCGAAGTGCAGGTTCTCGGCGACGGCGACGAAGCATCGAAGCTGTTGGGGCGTGATGTCCATGGAGTGGACACAATCCTATGCAGCGGGTCATCCACGCGAGATCGGTCCGCCACAACTTTTCCGACGCTTCCACTGAGTGAAAGCTGAGCATCGACTTCTGTGATCCCGACCTCCTACGGTCAACGCAATCGCATCACCTCACAGCACCATCACCACACACGAGCATCACCACACAGAAAGCGGAGACGATTGATGAGCACTGTCGCTCATACCCGCACCCGGGTGGCCATCGTCGGCGGCGGCCCCGCCGGCCTGATGCTGTCGCACCTGCTGCACGTCGCCGGGATCGACAGTGTTGTCATCGACAACCGCACCGTCGAGCAGATCGAGACAACCCATCGCGCCGGCATCCTCGAACGCGACAGCGTGCGACTGCTCGTCGATTCGGGGGTGTCCGACCGGGTCCTCACCGACGGCCACGAGCACGAGGGCATCGCCCTGCGCTTCGGCGGCGTCAGTCACCGCATCGACTTCCAGAAGCTGGCCGGCGCATCGTGCTGGCTCTATCCGCAGACCGAGGTGTTCATCGACCTGCACCGGGCACGCACCCGCGATGGTGGCGACGTCCGATACGGCATCACCGACACCGAGGTCACCGATGTCCTCGACACCCCGACGGTGCGGTACACCGACGCCGACGGCGCGCGACACGAGATCACCGCCGACCTCGTCGTGGGCGCCGACGGGTCGCGCAGCATCTGTCGCAAACTGGTCGCCGACCCGCACATGTATTACCGCGAGTACCCGTTCGCCTGGTTCGGTGTCATGGTGCAGGCGCCGCCCAGCGCGCCCGAGCTCATCTACAACCGCTCGCCGCAGGGTTTCGCGCTGATCAGCCAGCGCACCGACACCGTGCAGCGCATGTACTTCCAGTGTGATCCGGGAGAGAACCCCGACGACTGGTCCGACGACCGGATCTGGGAACAGCTGCACACACGGCTGTCCGGTGCCGACGGATTCCGGTTGAAGGACGGCCCCGTTCTGGAACGGACGGTGCTGCCGTTCCGCAGCTTCGTCCAGTCACCGATGCGCCACGGCCGCCTGCTGCTCGCCGGCGATGCCGCCCACACGGTTCCGCCCACCGGGGCCAAGGGGCTCAACCTCGCACTGTCCGATGTGCGGGTGCTGGCCGAGGTCCTCGAGCGGGCGATCACCAAGGGTGAGGACGACGCGCTGGACGCCTACACCGACCGGGCACTGGCTCGGGTGTGGAAGGCCCAGCACTTCTCCTACTGGATGACGACGATGCTCCACAACAGCTCGGACGCATCGGATTTCGACGAACAACGGCAGCTCGGCGAGTTGGCGACCCTGGTCGCCTCCGAAGCCGGGTCCACTTATCTCGCAGAAGGATACACAGGATGGCCACACCACTGATCCCGGATACCGATGTGTCGGAGGTGTTCACCGACCACGGTCAGATCTCCTCGGATGCCGCGCACGGAACACAGCAGCAGATCAGCGACGAGATCGCGCGGATCGGCGATCGGTACGCGTCGGCCCTGTCGTCGGGTGGTGCCCCGGAGACCGCACCCCGACTCGACTACGCCCCGTACCGGTCGAGTCTCCTGCGCCATCCCACCAAGAGCTTCGTGCACAACGACCCCGAGGGCATCGAGTTGTGGTCACCGGCATTCGGGCACCGCGACGTCGACCCGCTCGAAGCCGACCTGACGATCCAGCACGGTGGCGACCCCATCGGTGAACGGATGGTCGTGACGGGACGAGTACTCGACGGCAACGGCCGACCGATCCGCAACCAACTCGTCGAGGTGTGGCAGGCCAATGCGGCCGGTCGCTACATCCACAAGCGCGACCAGCATCCGGCGCCCATCGACCCCAACTTCACCGGCGTCGGGCGTTGCCTCACCGACGACGACGGCTGGTACCGATTCACCACCGTCAAGCCCGGCCCGTATCCGTGGAAGAACCACCACAACGCCTGGCGCCCTGCGCACATCCATTTCTCGGTGTTCGGCACGGCGTTCACGCAGCGGTTGGTCACGCAGATGTACTTCCCCGGCGACCCGTTGTTCGCGTTCGACCCGATCTACCAGGCGATCGTCGACCAGCAGGCGCGCGACCGCCTCGTCGCGACCTACGACCACGATCTCACCCAGCACGAGTGGTGCACCGGATACCGTTGGGACATCGTGCTCACGGGCGGCGCCCAGACCCCGATGGAGGAGGACCAGTGACCCTCGCCCCGACCCCGGGCCAGACCGTCGGCCCGTTCTTCCACTACGCACTGCCGTTCGACGGCGGCTCCGAACTCGTCGCGCCCGGAGATCCGCAGCGGATTCGACTGCACGGCACGGTGTTCGACGGCAACGGTGACCCGGTTCCGGATGCCCTCATCGAGATCTGGCAACCCGACGCCGACGGCAACGTCAGCCGCCAACCGGGGTCGCTGCGTCGTGACGGATTCACCTTCACCGGGTGGGGACGGGTTCAGACCGACCGGGTGGGCCACTACTCCTTCGCCACCGTGCCGCCCGGCGCCATGACCGACGGGGCGGCACCGTTCTTCGCGGTCTGCGTGTTCGCCCGCGGCCTGCTCGACCGGTTGTTCACCCGGGCGTACCTGCCCGAGAGTGTGCGCGCACTCGCCGCGGACCGGTTGCTGTCGACGGTTCCCGACGATCGTCGCGACACCCTCATCGCGACCAAGGACGACGACGGGTACCGGTTCGACATCCACCTGCAGGGCGCCGACGAGACCGTCTTCCTCGATCACGGCGGCCGATGAGTGGTCTGCTGTGGCCAGGCGATCATCGCGCCGGTGACATCTTCACCGACGCTGCGTTTCTCGACGCGATGGTCCGGGTTGAGGCCGCGTGGAGCGTGGCACTGGTCGCGGCCGGCGTTGCACCCGCCGGCGCCGAACTCGATGTGGATGCCCTGCGCTCTCTCCTCACCGATGCCGATCTCGAGTCGGTAGCGGTCGAGGCCGAGTCCGGCGGCAACCCGGTGATTCCGCTCGTGCGTCTCCTGAGGTCGCGGCTGGGCGCCGGCCCCGCGGCGACCTGGTTGCACCGCGGACTCACCAGTCAGGATGTCGTCGACAGCGCGCTGATGTGTTGTGCCGCCGACGCGGTGGCGGCGATCTCGTCGGCACTCGACTCGCAGGTCACGATCCTCACGCGGTGCGCGGTCGAGCACCGTCGCTCGCCGATGGTCGCGAGAACACTGACCCAGCAAGCAGTTCCGACAACATTCGGCCTGAAGAGCGCACTGTGGCTGCGTGGCGTGCTCGATGCCCGGGAGCGACTCGAGCTGCTCCGCTTCCCCGTGCAACTCGGTGGTGCCGGCGGGACGTCGGCGGCGGTCGTGGAGCTCGCCGGGGCCGACGCGGACATCGCAGCGGTGGTCGCAGAATGCACGACCGTGGCCGCACGCGAACTGGGCCTCGAGCCGACCACTCCGTGGCACTCGGTGCGGTCGGCGCTCACCCGCATCGGCGACGCCGCGGTCGAGTGCACCGATGCCTGGGGTCATGTCGCCAACGACGTGATGGCGCTGTCCCGGACCGAGATCGGTGAGCTGTCCGAAGGGGCGGGCGGGGGGTCGTCGACCATGCCGCACAAGTCCAACCCCGTGCTGTCGGTACTGATCCGCCGTGCCGCGATCGCCGGGCCGCCGCTCGCCTCGGCCCTGCACCTGGCCGCCGCGGACGCCGTCGACGAACGGACGCCGGGCGGATGGCACGTCGAATGGGACACGCTCCGAACGCTTCTGCGACGAGCCGTCGTCGCGGGTGATCAGACCACGAGTCTCCTCGACGACCTTCGAGTCCACACCGAACGGATGGCCGAGAACCTGGCGTCGGCCGGCGCGGCGGTGACATCTGAGCAGTCGACGATGGCCGAGATCGCGGGACACCGGGCGGCATCGGAGTATTTCGGCGCCGCGGACCAATTCATCGACGCACAGCTCGAACGTGCGCACGCGACCACGCAGAAGAACGGGTAATGAGGAAAGGGACTCGAGGAAAGCGACGATGAGCCGATACGACGACGGAATGGCGGTGCGACGCGAGGTTCTCGGTGACGCACATGTCGACCGGGCAACCAACGCGATCACCGACCTCACCCGCGACTTCCAGGAACTCATCACCGAGTATGCGTGGGGCAGCATCTGGACCCGTCCCGGGCTGGATCGCCGCAGCCGGTCGATGATCACGTTGACCGCACTGATCGCCCGTGGGCACCACGAAGAGCTCGCGATGCACCTGCGCGCTGCGCTGCGCAATGGCCTGACCCGCGAGGAGATCAAGGAGGTGCTCCTGCAGTCGGCGATCTACTGCGGTGTGCCCGATGCCAATACGGCGTTCCGGATCGCGAATGGGGTGTTCGCGGAGGTCGATGAGGAGGCCTGACTCGCTTCACTCCTCCCTCCGTCGGCGGTTGCGCTCTCGTTCCTGTTGTCTGCGAGCATGTTTGGCCGCCAACCGCGACACACGTCGGGCCGGTGGGACGGTGGGTTCCGGGGGAGGCGCGGGTTCGGTGTCTCCCGGTGGTTCCGGCGATGTGAACCGGATGCGCAGGAGCCCAGGGAACATCGTCTCCAGGTTGTCCGGATCGCCTTCGATCACCAGGCCTTCAGGGGTGGTGAACTCGGTGCGCAACCGGCCGCGGCCGTCGCGGTACATGTCGTCGACCCACTGGCCGAACGTCTTGAGGATGTGGAAGAAGCGGTCCTTGATGTTCAGATTCTCCGGCACCGTTTGTCCGCCCGCGGCCGGGTCGGCGTGGTTGTATTCGTGGACGTGTTCGACATCGCCCTCGAACGCAGGGGTGGCGTTGCCCGGCACCACGCTGTAGCCGTCCCGCACCCGGATGTAGGTGTCGAGCGCGGTTGAGGGCCGGTAGGGATCTGACGGCAGGTGTGCCGGCAGGGTGAAAGTGCCATCCGGATTCTGCGGAGTGCCCTTCGGTACCAGCGGCTTGATCACTGCGTCCTTCCGTGCCGCGAGGTCACGCACATGCTCGTCGGAGATCACCCCGTGGCCGTCGACGAAACCCGCATGCTCGGCGTCGCCGGTGAGCGTGGACTCGTCGCAGACGACGTGGATCACGATCTTGGCGTCCGCAGGCGGTACGGTCCCCGGCTCCGGAATCTGCGCGGTGCAATCCTCCTGGCCGCAGAGACATTCGAATCGGGTGCCGGACAGCAGCGCGAACATGGCATCGGACGCGCGCTGTTGTTTCGTACGGTCGTCCTGGGCGCACACTGTGGCCGCGAGCGCTTTCACCGCCGACGCGGCGATCCGCACGTTCTCCGCCGACATGGTCCCCGCGATCTCTGCCATCCCGTCCGGCTTCGGCGTCGTCGACATCCGGCGGTCGGCTAGCGCGCGTCTGCGTGCTTCCCGGACCGCGTCCGGATCGTGACGGAACACGATGCGGTCTGTCATGTTGCGAAGCCGTTCGGCCGACCACGCCCCTCGATGCAGATCCAGTTCGGCGGCGATCTCGGCATCGACGGCTGCCATGCATTCCTGTCCGCTGAGCAGATCGGTGCGCGCGATGATGGTCGAGACGCGGGCCTGCGAGATCTGCCCGTTGCGGAGACGCTCGGAGACCTCGGGAAGGCGATCGCGCAGCGCCACCGCCTCGTGGATCAGTTGCTCTGCGCTGCGTTGGGAGATGCTCAGTGCCAGGGCGATCCGGGCGGCACAGTCGGCGAAGCCGTCGACGACAAGAAGGTCCTCTGGCCGCTCCTGTTCACCGACCAGACGCCGGTGGAGTTCGGCGGCCAGTTGATAGTCGTGCCAGGCGAGATAAGCGCTGCCGCGTTGCGTCGATGCCATCGAACCGAGGAGTTGATTCGTGTCAGCCTGGGGCACGTCGTCGGCGTGCACATTCCCGGTGAACAAGGGCGCGAGGTCGGGCCACGGCGAGGCCTCTCCCCACCACGACGACAGCCGCCAATCCGGAACCGACACCCCAACACCCTTCGGAGACACTGTGGACAACGCGGAACCGTAGGCCCGCATATCTCAGAAGGTGGATCGGCCGCTCAGGGCCGGTCCGGTGTGACATCACTTGTTTGATTCCGCTGACAACCAATGTACGACAGGGGTCCGACAGATTTGATCGCAGCAGGTCAGGACGGATGTACGGCGTGTACGAGGATGTCGATGAGTTCGCGTTCTTCGGCGGGATCGTGCGCGGGCACGGTGAGGATCGACAGAATCGCGCGAATCGCGAAGCGAACCGTCACCGCGTTCCCGGGATCGCCACCGGGATCGAGTCCCATGAGTTCTGAAGCCGCCGCGATGATCGTCGGTGAGTGGATGACGGTATCGGCCGCGGCGAGGATCTGACGCGATTCGACGAACTGGCGGATCACACGGTCGGACCGGATCGCTTGCACGGCCACCGTGATCGCGACCGACGTTCGCTCGCGTCCTGCGACACCGGCGGTCGCCGCTTCGACCTCGGCCACCACGGCCGCCGAAGAGAATGCCCACACCGCCTCGAGCAACTGCTTCTTCCCGCCCACATGCCGATAGACCGTCGCCCTCGAACAGTGAGCACGACGAGCCAGGTCGTTGAGGTCGAACCGATCGAGTCCATCGCGACCGATCATCTCCGTGGCCAGCGTGTAGAGCCTGACGCGCGCAGTGTCGTTGCGGTCGTCGCTCACCAACCAGTCGCCCGTCACGGTCTCAGTGTGAGACATCTGCCTGGAATGTTTCACCGATTCGTCGAGGTCGGTCGATGGGCGTGGGACACCCTGCACGTGAACCGCCGCGCCCGAGGTGTCGACTTTCCGTCTCCGGTTGATTTCGGTGTCGTGTGGAGTCGACGCTGGTCAGATGCATGATCTGGACAACCCCTACCCGTACTTCGAACATCTGCGCAGCGTGGCGCCGGTGGCCCGGCTGGACGATTCGCCCTTCTATCTCGTGTCGAGCTGGGACCTCGTCGCCGAAGCGGTCTCCCGGCCCGACGACTTCTCGTCGAATCTCACCGCGACGATGGTCTGGACTGCGGACGGCACGGTGACGGAGTACCCGATTCTCGAGCTGGGTTCCCCGCTGCATGCGCTCGCGACCGCCGACGATCCGGTACACCGTGATCATCGAAAGCTGGTCATGCCGTCACTGGTGGCGAAACGCATGAAGGATCTCGAACCGTTCATCGATCGGACGCTGACGCGTCTCTGGAACGACGGGGTAGGCAGCGTTGGACTCGGCAGCGGCCGGATCGATTGGATGACGGCGGTCGCGCAGCAGTTGCCCATGGCCGTCGTCGCGGAGCTCCTGGGATTCCCGACATATGACATCGACGATCTCGTCCGCTGGTCATTCGCGGCGACCGTCCTCCTCGACGGAGTGGTGACCGCCGAGCAGCTGGAAGCGGCCGGCGTCGCGGTAGGAGAGCTCAGTAGCCATGTCGCAGCGGCATTTCGAGAAGCGATCGAGGGATCCGGAAAAGGCGTGATGGGTGACTTGGCCACGGTGGTGCGCCGAGGTGACCTCGAGGAGGAAACCGCGGTCGTCATGCTGATCCAACTGGTGGCTGCCGGGGCGGAATCCACGGTCAGCCTCCTCGGCAACGCCGTCTGGCTTCTGGGACAGCAACCGGAACTGGTTGGGCAGCTGCGCGATGATCGCGATCTCGTGCCGACCTTCATCGAGGAGGCCCTCCGCGTGGAGTCGCCGTTTCGCGGTCCCTATCGGCACGTCGTGACGGACACCACTCTGGGCGACGTTACGTTGCCGGCAGGCTCACACCTGTACCTGGCGTGGGGTTCGGCCAACCGCGATGCCGAGCAGTTCGACGAACCGGACCGCGTGGTCCTCGATCCGTCGCGGCGTCGGCCCCATCTGGGCTTCGGCAAGGGGATGCATCTGTGTGTCGGCGCGGCCGTCGCTCGTCTCGAGGCGCGGACGGCGATCAACTTCCTCCTGGATTCCACGACGGAGTTCGTCGTCCACGGCGACAACCCGGAGTGGGAACGCAGTCTGCTGGTACGGCGGCTGAGAACGCTGCCGCTCACCGTGTCCTGATCGCCATGCGCAGCCCCTACACTCGATTCCACTGAGTGAACGATTCCACTGAGTGAAAGGGCCGGCGATGGCGGGGAACACGAGCCGACCGGGGCAGTCGGTGGCTGCCCGGACGTTGGAGGTGCTCGGAGCCTTCGACCGAACCCATCGGGCGCTGACCCTCACCGAGATCGCCGAGCGTGCCGAGCTGCCGGTGCCCACGGTGCATCGTCTCGTCCGTGAGTTGGAGACCTGGGGTGCGCTGACTCGCCGGCCCGACACCCGCTACGTCATCGGGCGACGTCTGTGGGATCTGGGCCTGCTCGCGCCCATCCAATCCGGCATCCGGGAGATCGCGGCGCCCTTTCTGCAGGACCTGTACGCAGCGACCTTCGCGACCGTGCACCTCGCGGTGCGCGACGGGGTGGAAGTGCTCTACCTGGACCGGCTGTCGGGTCGGGCCTCGGTGCCGGTGGTCAGTAGGGTCGGTAGTCGACTTCCGTTGCACTGCACCGGTGTCGGCAAAGTGCTGCTCGCCCATTCTCCCGACGAGGTGCGCCGCGAGGCGATGGGTGACCTACGGGCGATGACCCCGCACACGATCGTGGCGCCCGGGGTGCTGGACCGGCAGCTTCGTCAGATCCGTCAGCAGGGCTACGCGACCACCACCGAGGAGATGACGCTTGGCGCGTGTTCGATAGCGGTGCCGATTCGTCGGGGTGACGAGGTGGTCGCCGCACTGGGTGTGGTGGTGCCGTCACTGGGCCGGAATCGGGCGACCCTGGTGGCGGCGGCGCAGGTGGCCGCGCAGGGAGTCGGCCGCACGTTGGGCGGGGGCATGCCGTCGCCCGCGATGGTCTGACAGGTTCAGGCGACCGCGCTGTCCAGGCCGGTCAAGAATCCGTCCACCCTCGGCCACGTCTGCGCGCTGGCCTCGCTGCCGGCGATCAGGCCCAGGTGGCTGGTCTCGACGGTGGTGAAGTGCACCTCGGGAGAATCGGCGAAGATCTCGACGCCATGGCGTGCCGCACCCCAGCTCACGATGGCGTCGCGATGGCTGCCGAACAGCTGGATCGGCACCGCGATGGATGTGAGGTCGATGCTGCGATCGCCGAATCGCACGACGCCACCGGCGATCTCGTCGCGGTAGACCAGGTTCTGCCACATCTGCTCGGCGAGCTTACCCGGATAGCCGGGCAGGGCCTCCTGGAACCAGTCGATGACCTGCATCCGCGCCAGCGCCTCGGTGTTGTCGGCGTTGCGGAGGATGTAGCCGGGCTTCTTGATCTCGCGCTCCCACGCCGTCGCGCGGTAGGCCAGGCGAACCAGCGGTGCCGGGATGCCGCCCATCGCTTTCAGCGAATACGTCACCGGTGCCGGCCCGATCGGCCGGATGAGCCGCTTGACCAATGGATACGGCTGCACCAGAGAGTAATTCAGCGGGGTGCCGATAGCGGTGATCGATCGGATAGGCAGCTCGGGGTGGGCGGCGGCGGTCAGGAACGCCACGGTTCCGCCCAGACTCCACGCCGCGAGATCTACGGTGCTCGTGGTGTCGCAGTAGTCGGCGAGCACCTGTGCGATCGCGGCGGGGACGATGTCGTCGGCGAAGTCCTCGAATCCGAGATGTCGATCGGCATAACCCATCTCGCCGAAGTCGACGACGTACGGGATGCGTCCGGTTGCCAGCAGGGACGCCACCACCGACATGTCCGGTGCGAGGTCGTAGCAGCGGGCGGGGACCGCGAGTGGTGGCACCAACAGGACCGGCGTGCGTTTCGCCGCGCGTGCCGCGTCGACCTCCGCGTCGGTGCCGTAGCGCCGAAGTGTCTGGTGATGGCCCTCGGACAGCGTCCTGTGTGGGGTGGGCTGGTCCTCGGCCACACGCTCGCCGCGCGTCAGCCGATACAGGGTACGGACGCCGTCGAGCATGGGCACCTTCCGGTCTCGTGGGATACGGGGTGCGATCCTACGGGAGGCGCCGGGCGCGTCGGCACGTTGGTCGGTGCGGCGACGTGTGGTCACGGGGATCTCGATACGTCGACTCGCTGCCGCTCGCCGACTACTCGATCAGCGGGAGGGGTGACTTGCTGCCGCTCGCTGGCTACTTGATCGGCGGGTGGGGTGACTTGCTGCGGCTCGCTGGCTACTTGATCGGCGGGTGGGGTGACTTGCTGCGGCTCGCTGGCTATTCGATCGGCGGGTGGGGTGACTTGCTGCGGCTCGCTGGCTATTCGATCGGCGGGTGGGGTGACTTGCTGCGGCTCGCTGGCTGTTCGATCGGCGGGTGGGGTGACTTGCTGCCGCTCGCCGACTACTCGATCAGCGGGTGGGGTGACTTGCTGCCGCTCGCCGACTACTCGATCAGGGGGAGGGGGGAGTCGACGCCAGCACGGCCCTCAGATACGCATCGGACCGGTCGGACCCGATGATGCCCGGCGCCATCTTGTTCATCACGTAGGAGACGGTCATCTTGCGCAGCGGGAACATGACCGTCACGGATCCGCCCCACCCGCCCCAGAAGCAGATGCGTTCGTCCGGGAGAGCGGGCACCGTGACGGGTTCGGGAAGCCCGAATCCGATGCCCCACCGCAGCGGCACACCGAGGACCAGGTCGTCGCCGCGAGCCTGTTCGTCGAAGATGTGATCGATCGTCCTCGCCGACAACAGGTTCACCCCGTCGACGGTTCCGCCGCGCGAGATCACGGACATGGTCCGGGCCAGGGCGCGGGCATTGGAGTGTGCATTGAGTGCACCCAGGTCGGCGCGCCGCCAGGCGATCGTGTTGGCCGCGGCCGCACTCGCGGGCGGGCCGGTGAACGTCTTGAACATCGGCGAATCCGTCGGCAGCGCCGCGACATCGATCCGCGTCGGCGGTGGCGGGATCACCTCGGCGATCCGATCGTCGTCGTCGGGGCCGGCACCGATCCGCAGGTCGACTCCCAGCGGCCCGGCGATCTCCTCGGCGACGAAGTCCTTGAGGTGCTTCCCGGTCACCCGACGCACGATCTCGCCGAGCAGATGCCCCTGGTTCTGTGCGTGGTACCCGGACGCGGTCCCCGGCTCCCACCACGGCGCCTGCCGGGCGAGATGCTCGACGGCCTTGTCCCAGTCGTACATGTCGGTGAGGTCGAACGGCTGGTCCCAGCCGGAGACCCCGGACGTGTGCGCCATGACGTGGCGAACCTCGATCGCGGACTTGCCGTTCTGCGCGAACTCCGGCCAGTACGTGGCGACCGGGGCGTGCAGGTCGACCTGTCCGCGTTCGACCAGGACGAGGATCGCCAGTGCGGTGATCTCCTTGGTCGTCGACCACACGTTGACGATCGTGTCGCGTTCCCAGGGCAGGATCTTCGCGCCGTCACGGTGGCCACCCCAGATGTCGACGACGGTCTCACCGTCGATGTCGACCGCGATGGCTGCGCCGACCTCCTCACCGGATGCCAATTGTTCGGTCAGGGCGTCGCGGACCGGGCCGAATCCCTCGTCGACGTGGCCGTGGATGATCGGGTCATTCATGTCTGGGCTCCTCGCCGTTGGTGAGACGCGACGATGACAAAAATCGGCTCCGTGAGGGCGTGCCGAGGGCACATTCCCCTCGGTCGTTCCTCACGGAGCCGATTGTCGTCAACTGTGGTGGATTATCCGGCCTAGAGACCCAGATCCTTGCCGATGATGTCCTTCATGATCTCGGTGGTGCCACCGAAGATCGTCTGGATTCGCGAATCGGTGTAGGCGCGGGCGACACGGTACTCGTTCATGTAGCCATACCCACCGTGTAGCTGCACGCACTGATCGATGACGCGCTTCGCCAGCTCGGTGCACCACCACTTGTTCTTCGACGCGTCGACCGCGGTGAGCTCACCGTCGACGACGGCCTTCAGGCAGCGGTCGATGTACTGCTCGGCGATGTCGAGTTCGGTTGCCATCTCGGCCATCACGAACCGGTTGTGCTGGAAGGTGCCGATTGGCTTGCCGAATGCCTTGCGGTCCCGGACGTACTGCAGCGTCTCGTCGAACACGGCACGGGCACCGGCGATTGCGCCGATGCCGATGGAGAGGCGCTCCGACGGCAGGTTGTGCATCAGGTGATAGAAGCCCTTGCCCTCTTCGCCGAGGAGGTTCTCGACCGGCACGCGGACGTCGGTGAAGTGCAGCTCGGCGGTGTCCTGTGCCCTCAGTCCCATCTTGTCGAGCTTGCGACCACGCTCGAAACCTTCCATGCCACGTTCGACGACGAGCAGCGAGAAGGCCTTGTGTCCTGCTGCCGGATCGGAATTGGTGCGGCAGACCACGACGACGAGGTCGGAGTTGATGCCGGCGGAGATGAAGGTCTTGTTGCCGTTGAGGATGTAGTGGTCGCCGTCGCGCTTGGCCGACGCCTTGATCCCGGCGAGGTCGCTGCCCGCGCCGGGCTCGGTCATCGCGACCGCGAGAATGGTCTCGCCGGTGGCGATCCCGGGCATCCAGCGCTTCTTCTGCTCCTCGTTGGCGAGGTGCAGGAAGTACGGTGCGACGACGTCGTTCTGCAGGCTGAGGCCGGGTGCGGCACCGCCGAAGCGGGCGAACTCCTCGACGACGACGGCGTTGAAGCGGAAATCGTCGGATCCGCCGCCGCCGTACTCCTCGGGCATGTTGAAACCGAGCAGACCGGCCTCGCCCGCCTTCTTGTACGCGTCGCGGTCGACCTGGCCGTTGGCCGTCCACTCCTCGACGTACGGCGCGCATTCGCGGGCCAGGAACTCACGGGCGGTTTCGCGAAGCTGTTCGTGCTCCGGCTCGAAGATGGTGCGTTTCATGGTGTTCCCCTCAACTCCTCTGTCGATGATGGTCAGGTGTGATCGGTGGTGGTGTCGGACGATGCGCCCACAGCGCGCAGCGACGTCGCCGCGTAGGACTCGGCGACCTGCGCAGGTGACCGGGCACCCTCCGGGCGGTACCAGGTGGTGACCTCCTGGCAGGCTCCGAGCAGATACCGCAACACTTCTCGGACATTGCCCGGGATCTGGAAATCCCCACTCGCCATGCCACGACGCAGGACGTCGGCGAGCAGGTCCTCCATCTCGGTCCGCATTCCCACGTAGTGCTGCCGGTGCGGGTTGTCGCTGTCGAGGTAGCGCAGTTCGCGGCCGACGCTGGCTAGCTGGAGGTCCGCAGTCATGTGCAGGACGATCGTCTCGATGGCGTTGGACAGCTGCTGGCGCGGGGTGTCGCCATCGGCGATCGCCGCACGGACCCGGTTGAGGATCGACGATATCCCCGCCTCGAGCAGCGCCACCAGGATGCCCTGTTTGTTCTCGTGGTGGTAATACAGCGTCGGCAGGGAAACCCCTGCCCGCGAGGCGATGTCGCGGATCGACGTGCCGTGGAACCCGCGCTCGTGGAACGCGTCCTTGGCGGCGGCCAGGGTGACCGGCAGGTACAGCGGTTCGACGTGGCGCCAGTCACCCGATGCGGTCGCAACCGCATCGGGTTCGTCGGTCGCGGCCGTCGACATGGCGTCAGACACGCTCGATGATCGTGGCGTTCGCCATGCCGGCGCCCTCGCACATCGTCTGCAGGCCGAACCGACCGTCGGTTGCCTCGAGGTGGTTGACCAGCGTGCTGAGCAGGCGGGTGCCCGACGAGCCGAGGGCGTGGCCCAGTGCGATCGCGCCGCCACGCGGGTTCAGTTTGGCCGGATCGGCCCCGAACTCGTTGGCCCAGGCCAACGGAACCGGCGCGAACGCCTCGTTGACCTCGTAGGCGTCGATGTCGTCGATCGACAGACCGGACCGCTCCAGGATCTTGCGGGTCGCCGGGATCGGCGCGGTCAGCATGAACACCGGGTCGTCGCCGGCCAGCGAGAACGAATGGAACCGTGCGCGCGGGGTCAGGCCGAGCTTGGCGGCCATCGTGTCGCTCATGATCAGTGCCGCCGAGGCGCCGTCGGTCAGCGGCGACGAATTGCCGGGGGTGATGTGCCAGTTGATCTCCGGGAACCGCTGCGCGTATTCCTCGCTGTAGAAGGACGGCTTCAGTCCGGAGAGGCCCTCGGCGGTGGTGGTGGCGCGGACGGTCTCGTCGGCGGTGTGGGTGACGGTGTTGCCGTCGGCATCGGCGACGTCGATCGGGATGATCTCGCGGTCGAAGAACCCGTCGGCCGCGGCAGCGGCGGCGCGCTGGTGCGACTGTGCGGCGAACGCGTCGAGCGTGTCGCGGTCGAACTTCCACTTCGCGGAGATGAGTTCGGCCGAAATGCCCTGGCCGACAAGGCCGTCGGGGTAGCGGGCCGCGATGCTGGGGCCGTACGGGCTGCGGCCGACGGTGGTGAAGCCCATCGGCACGCGGCTCATCGACTCGACACCGGCGGCGATCACCACGTCGTAGGCGCCAGCGATCACACCTTGGGCGGCGAAGTGGGCGGCCTGCTGGCTCGAACCGCACTGGCGGTCGACGGTGGTCGCGGGCACGGACTCGGGGAAGCCCGCCGACAGCAGTGCGGTTCGCGAGATGTTGAGGGCCTGTTCGCCCGCCTGGCCGACACAACCGCCGATGACGTCGTCGACGAGGGCGGGATCGATGTCGCTGCGTTCGACCAGGGTGCGCAGCACGTGGGCGAGCAACTCGACCGGCTGGGTCTCCGAGAGGGCGCCGCCGGGCTTGCCCTTCCCCGAGGCGAGGCGGACGACGTCGACGATGACTGCTTCAGGCATGTGGATCCTCCCGGAGATGGCGGTGAGTCGTATCGGCTGGTGACACGCGCTCCGTGACGCGCCGATCTAACGCTCGTTCTACCTGTCTAGCACGCCGCAACCCGCCGGATCAACAAGATCGGCGGGCCCGGTCGGTGCAGGGGCTAAATGGCGCCCAGGTCCGTTTCTCCTGCTCGGATAGGCGTGAAGGTCTTGACGTCGAGAGGTGCGGCCAGCAGATTCGCGATGGCCTGGCCGAGTTCGGCGAGCGCCGGCGCCTGGCCGTGCGTGGCGAGGGCGTCGATCGATTCCCACTTCTCGATCATCACCAGGTCGGTCGAGTCGCCGGTGGCCTCGTGCAATGCGTACTTGAGGCATCCCTTCTCGGCGTGGACCTTGGGGATGGCGTTCAGGACGGCTTCCTTGACGGCCTCCTCCTCGCCGGGCTTGGGGGACAGGGTGGCAACGACGACTACGGGCGACATGTGGTCGAACTCCTGGTGGTTGAGAGACGTAACGATCTGCGCCTGACGTTAGGCCATGGAGCGCGGGCGAATCCGTGCTTCCCGAAACATCTCACCGGTCGAGGTAGGCCACGATCGCATTCGTCAGTCCGCGGCGCGCCTCATCGAGGTCCGAGTACGTGCCCAACCGTGCCTCGGATACGAGGCCACGCATCGCGCCGGGGATGAACGCGGCGACCTCGCGCACACGCACCGGATCGACATCGAGATCCGCGAATGCCTTCTGGCAGGCGTTCGCCCAGCTGTCCTTCCAGGATGCGAGCTCCGCCGCGGTCGCCGGGTACGACCGCTCCAGTTCGGTGGGGTCGCGCGGCAGCGCGGCCCGCAGGTTCTCGATGGCGCGCGCCTCGGTTGAGGTGAGACCGACGAACAGGATGTCGATGATGTCGGCGACCCGGTCCGCCAGCGGTGCGCTGTTGTTCTCGCGGTAGGGCAACTCGCCACGATGTTCGGCGGTTCGGCGCAGAAACGCCGCCCACAGTCCGTCGACGTCGCCGAACTGGTACTTGACGGTTCCCCAGGTGGCACCGGTCTCCTTGGCGATGCGATTCGCCGACACCGAGCCCGGCTCCCCGGAGGCCAGCGCGGTGACGGCGGCGTCGAGCATCGCCTCCCGGGTGGAGCGCCCACGCCGGTTGGTGCGTCGCCCTTCGGTGCCGGCCTCGCTGGTCATGACGCCCGATCCTAATCGGGTCACGCGCGACGTCTCGGTCCGTAGCATCGGGTACATGCGGGAAACGGACGGCGAGTACTACGTCACGGCCGACGAGCTGAAGGCGTTCTGGGAGTCGGGCAAGAAGTACTGGTACATGCGCGAAGACGGCTCGACCGACCTGTACTCCGATGAACTCGAGATCACGCACGGGTGGCCGATCTACCTGCGTGACCGTGACGAGCAGTGGCTCGCCGAGTGGGACGGCGACTTCCAGAAAGCCGTCGAGCAGGAGCTCAACCCCAACCTGGTCCGACATTTCGAAGAGCTCACGACCCAGGGCAACTGGCCGCACGAGCAGGACTGAACGACAGGTCGCGGCGAGGACCCCAAGTCAACCCCAAGTCGGGTCGGTGATGCTTCTCCTCGATCATCGCCAATCGAGGAGAATCCATGACCGCCGTCGATCCGTCCGCCCACCCCGTCGTCACGCCGAATCCGGTGCCCACCTTCCGGGTGGGCCTGGCTCTGGCGGTGAGCGCACCGATCTGGGCGATCACCCTGGCCGTGGTCGGCGACGACGAGGGCTTCGGCCTGTCGTCGCTGGTCGGCGGCGTGGCCGGGTTCGCCTTCCAGTTCTCGCTGCTGGCGCTCCTGGCGGTGCAATACCGCACGCGGGCGATGGGGACCGGCCGTGTCGCCCGGGTCGGGTACCGCATCGAGTTCGCGCTGATCGGGGGAGCGCTGGTGTCGACGTTCCTGGACATGTTCTGGCTGATCCAGGACTCTGTCGTCTGGGCGATCTTCGACAGTTGCTGGCCGCTGTCGATGCTCGGGATGGCGATCATCGGCATCCGCATCGCCATCGCCGGCCGATGGACCGGAGCGCTGCGGTGGCAGACCCTGTTCGCGCAGTGCTGGTTCCTGTACTCGATCCCGCTCGTCGCGGTCCCGGCGATCGGGCTGTGGGGTGCTGCGGCCTTCACCATCCTGGGGTACGGCGGGCTCGGGGTGCTGTTGGCGCGGCGGCGTCAGATCTGAGGCAACGACAGATCTCGGGCCAGACCCCTACCGCAGTTTCGTAGAACCCACTACGATCCTTTTCGACGCATCGTGACCCGCATGCACGAGGAGGTCGAGTGGCCAGGATTCCGCTCTCGATGGAGCCGACCGGGTGGTTCCAGGTCGCGTGGTCGGCGGAGCTCGCGGTCGGCGCGGTACGCCGGATGACGTACTTCGGACGCGAGATGGTCGCGTGGCGTGCGGCTTCCGGGACCGTGGCGGTGTTCGACGCGTACTGTGAGCACCTCGGTGCGCATCTGGGGTACGGCGGACACGTGGAGGGCGAGAACATCGTCTGCCCGTTCCACGGCTGGGAGTGGAATCGCGAGGGCCGCAACGTCTGCATCCCGTACGAGAGCCGCCCGAACAAGGGTCGCCGCATCCGCAGCTATCCGGTCGTCGAGCGCAACGCGGCGATCTGGATCTGGTACGACGTCGACAACCGGCCACCACACTTCGACGTGCCGGACATCTTCACCGATTTCGGCGACAACAAGACGGCCGACGACTACTACCCGCCGGTTCCGGCGGCCACGCTGTTCCGGCAGCAGTTGGAGATCCATCCGCAGTACATCATGGAGAACGGCGTCGACTTCGCCCATTTCAAGTTCGTGCACAAGACCCCGTTCATGCCGGAGTTCACCCGGCACGACTTCTCCGGCCCGGTCTCGTATGTGGACTTCACCATCGCGTTCGACGAAGGGGCCACCCTCGAAGAAGCCACCAGCGGAGTCGAATCCATCAACGCCGGCCTCGGCTGCTCGGTCACGAAGAGCTGGGGAATGGTCGACAACCGGACGATGCCGGCGGTGACCCCGGTCGACGAATACACCTCCGACGTCCGCTTCACCGTGTGGATCGGCCGAAAACCCGGCGAGGAGTCCGGGCCGATCACCGACTACGGAAAGACGATGGCCGACTTCGTGATCGAGCAGTTCGAGGCGGACATCGAGATCTGGCGGCATCAGCGCTATTCCGACCCGCCTGCGTTGTCGCGCAAGGAGTATCAGGGGTTCACGGCGCTGCGGGCGTGGGCCACCCAGTTCTATCCGGATCGACCGGCGGTGCGTGACGTCGGATCCGACAAGCGAAAGGTCGTGTCATGACATCCACTTCCACCCGGCCGATCCGGGTGTTCCAGGTCGCCACCGGCAACGTCGGTACCGAGATGATCGGACGCATCCGCAACCATCCCGACCTGGAACTGGTGGGCCTGCACTGCTATTCACCGGACAAGGTGGGCCGCGACGCCGGAGAGATCGTCGGGATGGAACCGATCGGGGTGACCGCCACCGGGACGGTCGAGCAGATCATCGCGGCCGAGCCCGACGTCATGACGTTCCACGGCGTCTTCCCCGACGAGGACCTGTACGTACAGGTCCTCGAGGCCGGCATCGACATCGTCACCACCGCCGACTGGATCACCGGCTTTCACCGCAACACCAACCATCCACACCCCAGCGGCCGCAAGACCACCGAGATCCTCGAAGACGCCTGTCAGAAGGGTGGTTCCACCTTCTACGGCACCGGCATGAACCCGGGTGCCGCACAGGTGATCGCGGTGGCGCAGTCGATGGATGTCGCCGACATCGAGAAGGTCACCGTCACCGAATCGGTCGACGTGTCGTGCCACCATTCGGCGGAGACGTGGAAGGCGGTGGGGTACGGACGGCCGGTCGACGACCCCTCGATCCCGGAATCCCTGCGGACATACACCGAGGTGTTCGCGGACTCGGTGTACCTGATGGCCGACTGCTTCGATCTCGAACTCGACGAGGTCGCATTCAGCTATGAGCTCGGCGCATGCACCAAGGACGTCGACCTCGGCTGGTACTTCCTACCGGAAGGGTCGTTGGGCGCCAACTACATCAAGTATCAGGGCATGGTCGACGGTGTGCCGCGTGTCGAGACCCACCTCGAATGGCAGATGACGCCCTACACCGATCCCGCATGGGACATCAAGGGCTGCTACATCACCCACATCACCGGTGACCCGTCGGTCTACTCCAAGCACATGATCTTCCCCAGAGCCGGCGTCGACCTGTCCGACCCGGCGTCGTTCGCGTCGATCGGGATGACGGTGACCGGGCTGCCGGCGTTGAACGCGATCTCCTCGGTGGTCGCGGCCCGGCCGGGCATCCTCACGAGTGCCGACATGCCGCTGCGGGGATTCGCGGGGCGTTTTCGGATCTGATCGTCGGCGTAGGGTCGAGACCATGGCCCGAACCATTGCGACCTCCGACACCGTCGATCGAACCGAGCTCCTGGAGTTCATCCGTCCGCGGCACCGGATGCTGTTGAGCACGATGCGTCGCGACGGCACCCCGCAGTTGTCGCCGGTCACCGGCGGGGTCGACGACGCCGGGCGGATTGTGATCTCCACATACCCGGCACGGGCGAAGGCCGCCAACATCCGGCGCACGCCGGTGGCCGGCGTCTGTGTGCTGTCCGAGGAATGGAACGGTGCATGGGTGCAGGTGGACGGCGACGCCGAGGTACTCGACATGCCGGACGCCGAAGAAGGCCTCGTCGACTACTTCCGCTGCATCTCCGGCGAGCACCCGGACTGGGACGAGTACCGGGCCGCGATGCGGATGCAAGGCAAGTCGCTGATCCGGATCCTGCCCACCCGGTGGGGGCCGATCGCCACCGGCGGATTCCCCGCCGACGTCGCCGAACGGCTCGACGCCGCCGACGGCTGACCTGCGGACGACCGACCTACCGGGTCAGGCAGAGGCCTTGGCGAACTCGATGGTGAGCTTCGAATTGAACGCCGGCAGATCGTCGGGATTGCGGCTGGTGATGAGGGTGTTGGGGCCCGACCGGCACACCACGACCTCCTCGTCGACCCAGTCGGCACCGGCGTTGCGGAGGTCGGTCTGCAGGCTCGGGTAGGAGGTGAGCGTGCGGCCGCTCACCACGCCCGCCTCGATGAGCGTCCACGGCGCGTGGCAGATGGCCGCGACAGGCTTCCCGGCATCGACGAACGCCTTCACGAGCGCGACCGCATCGGAGTTCGCCCGCAGGAAGTCGGGATTGGCGACGCCGCCGGGCAATACGAGTGCGTCGAAATCCGCCACGCGTGCGTCGCCGACCGTCTGGTCGACGTGGAAGGTATCGGCCCTGTCGAGATGGTTGAACGCCTGGATCTCGCCGTCCGACGTGGATACCAGGCGCGGCGTACCGCCGACCGCCTCGATGGTCTTCCACGGTTCGGTCAGCTCGACCTGTTCGGTGCCTTCGGGTGCGGCCAGGAACGCGATCGTGGTGCCGGCGAGCTCTTCGGGCATGTCGAGTCCTTTCTCGATTCGGATCTTGCGTCATCGGGAGGCGTACCCGTACCGACTGGGCCGCAAACCGCAGGCACCGACGGTGTCCCGGGGTGGGCGTAGCGTGGGGTCATGGTCGACTCGTCCGACGTCGCACGATCCGACGTCGCCGTGGTGGGCGCCGGCATCATCGGTCTCTCGACGGCATATCACGCAGCGCGGCAAGGTTATTCGGTCACCCTCTATGAATCGGGCCGACCCGGGTACGGCCAGTCCGCCGGGCAGTCGCGGATCTTCCGCCACGCGCACGACGATCCGCGCCTGATCCGGCTCGCGGTGCGGGCGCGCGAGCAGTGGGACGCGCTGACCGAGGAGTTCGGGGTCACCACGGTCTCGGAGGACGGGGCGGTGGCGCTCGGTGACGCGGTGCATCGGCGTCTGCCGTTGCTGCGCGACGCCGGGGTGGCCGCCGAGGAACTCGATGGTGACGAACTGCGAGAACTCCTCCCCCTGCTGGGCGAGTACGAGGGCATGGCGATGCTCGATCCGGGCGGCGGCTCGATCCACACCCGCGCCGCCATCGGCGCCCTGGCGGAACGGTTCTCCGACCGCATCGTCGGCGAGCAGGTCATCGCGCTGTATCGCGACGGGGATCGGGCGGTGGTGCGTACGCCGACGACGCATGGCGAGCACGCCGCGGTTGTCGTCTGCGCGGGACGGGGGACGGCAGCGTTGGCGCGTGGCGCGGGCATCACCGTGCCGGTCTCCCTGGGTGCGCATGTGCGGGTGTCGTTCGCGGCCCGCGAACCTGTGTCCCGGTTGCCGACCCTGCAGGACGGCAGCGGCCATTTCGGCGCCACCGGGGTGTATGCCGCCGCCTACCCGGACCGCTCCGGCTACGGACTGGGACTGTCCGACCATGTCGACGCGCACGACGACGGCGCCATCGATGACGGTCCACGGCTGGCGGAGTTCGCCGACGCCGCCGTCCGCTACGTCGAGACGGCGCTGCCCGGCCTGGACCCGGCCCCGCGCGACATCGTGCACTGCTGGGTGACGACCCTGCCGTGGGGCGATGACGGGATGGCCATCTGGCGGTCGGGTCCGATCGTCGCGGTCGCGGGCCACAACCTGTTCAAACACGCGCCGGTCATCGGCGACGCCCTGGTCGAGACGGTCGCGTCGGGACGGGTGCCCGACGACTTCGCGCCGGCCGCCCGGCTGGGTGCAGCGCTCACGTAGCAGGTGGGGACGGCCGCCACCGCAGGATCTCCAGGCCGGCCGCGACGTCGACGATGTTCTCCGCGACGGGCCGGGGCATCAGCGTGTCCGCGCGCGCGAGTCGTCGGATCACCGTGTTGCGGTGGGTGTACAGGCGTTCGGCGGTGCGGGATGTGTTGCACTGCTCGGCAATCCAGGTGCGCAGCGTGACGATGGTGTCGGGGTCGGCGGTGGTGAGTGCGCCGAGCGTGTCGGACAGGAATTCGTCGGTGGCCGTGGCGTCGGAGGTCAGCAGCGAGATGAGGCGCACGTCCTCGTGGCGCGCGACGTGCGGTGCCGACGCGTACTGGGCCATCAACCGTTGGGTGGACAGGGCCTGGAAGTGGCTGCGACGGAACCCGTCGAGGTCGCGGCCGGGCCGGCCGATGGCCACGCGCACCGTCGGGTGGTCGGGGAGGTCGCGGATCGGTGGGACCCGCGGTACGGGCAGCCACACCCAGAGGGTCGCCGCGCTCGCGATGACGGTGAGTCGGTCACCGGCCGTGGTCGCCTTCGCCATCGCGTCGGCGACCGCCTCGAGTTCCTGCACCGCGGATGCTCCCGGTTCGCTCCAGATCGCGGCCGCCACGTGCGGTCCGCTCAACCGGTATCCGAGTCGGGCCTCGGCACGGTCGGGCGGGATCGGGGCGCCCTCGAGGAGCAGCGCCACGGTCTGGCGGCGCTCGGCATGCGTGCCGCGGGTGAGGTCGGCGCGCTCGGCCTCCATTCGCTCCGACATCGCCGCGACGGTGTCGTCGATGAACGTCGAGATCGACAACGACGAGATGTCGAGGAGCTCGCGCAGTTCGGCGGGATCGTCGGTCAGCTCGAAGCAGATCTCCATCCACCGTCGCCACGCGACACTCTGCGCTGTGCGGTACGCGTCCAGCGATGACTCGCCCAACCCGCGTCGGACCAGGTCGCGCGCCGTGTCGAGGACGTGGCCGGTGATGTTGACCGGTACCCGGTCTCCCGGGTCGCGGACGTTCGACGCCGCCCAGTGCAGCATGTTCGCGAGGTTGGTGCGGCGGGTGCCCTCGGCGAGCACGGGGTCGTCGGCGACCGGACTCATCCGCACCCCGCCCAGGGCGGCGGCGTGCATCTCCTGAATCCACTCGTCCGGGGGCGCCAGCACGATCTCGGCGCCGCGCCTGAGCAGTTCGCGTACCCGTTCGGACGTGGCGGGCCAGTCACTCAT
Organism: Gordonia prachuapensis; assembly: GCF_036350515.1. Classification (NCBI taxonomy): domain Bacteria; kingdom Bacillati; phylum Actinomycetota; class Actinomycetes; order Mycobacteriales; family Gordoniaceae; genus Gordonia; species Gordonia prachuapensis. The sequence continues at coordinate 61,081 of NZ_JAZDUE010000015.1, forward strand.
GCGTGCATTCTGCACCATATGCGATGTCTGTATGTTGCACATTGTGCCTGGCGTGGTTGGAGGTTGATGACCATGCTGGGAGAAACAGCCGTGCCGACCATCAGAGGAGCAACGTGCCCACTTCGACAGGAACCGAAACGCTCGACGTCCTCATCATCGGGGCGGGGGTGTCCGGGGTGGGTGCGGCCCGGTACCTCACCACCGAGCACCCGGCCAGGTCGTTCGCGATCGTCGAGGCGCGCGCGGTCGCCGGTGGCACGTGGGACCTGTTCCGCTATCCGGGCATTCGGTCGGATTCCGATCTGTACACGTTCGGCTACGAGTTCAAGCCGTGGCGGGACAAGCAGGCGATCGCCGATGCCCCACGCATTCTCGATTACCTGCACGAGACGATCGACGAGAACGGGCTGACCGACCTGATCCGGTACGAGCACAAGGTCGTGTCGGCTGCGTGGTCGTCGGAGGATGCGCGGTGGCTCGTCGACATCGATCGTCTCGACACCGGTGAGCGCATCCAGATCAGTGCGCGGTGGATCTTCTGCGGGTCCGGGTACTACGACTACGACGAGGGCTTCAGTCCGGATTTCGAAGGGCGCGAACGCTTCCGCGGACAGATCGTGCATCCCCAGCACTGGCCCGAGGATCTCGACTACGCGGGCAAGCGCGTCGTGGTGATCGGCAGTGGTGCCACCGCGGTGACCTTGTTGCCGGCGATGGCCGACCACACCGCCCACATCACGATGCTCCAGCGGACCCCGACCTACATCATCCCGCTGCCGCGCGAGGACGCCATCGCGAACACGCTCAAGAAGGTGCTCGGCGACAAGGTCGGGTATGCGGTGACGCGGCAGAAGAACATTGCGCAGCAGCGGCTGCTCTTCGAGCTGTGTCAACGTTTCCCGAAACAGGCTCGTCGGGTGATCCGGAAGATCAATGAATCCCAGCTGCCCGACGGCTATCCCGTCGACGAGCACTTCAATCCGCCGTACAACCCGTGGGATCAGCGGCTGTGCGTCGTCCCCGATGCGGACCTGTTCCGCACCATCCGGAAGGGTGGGGCGTCGATCGTCACCGATCGCATCGCGACGTTCACCGAGAACGGCATCCTGCTGGAGAGCGGTGCGGAGCTGGAGGCCGACATCATCGTCACCGCGACCGGCCTGAACATCAAGGTGGTCGGCGGGATCGACCTCACTGTCGATGGTGAGCCGGTGTTGCTGACGGACACGGTGGTGTATCGCGGGATGATGCTGTCCGGTGTGCCGAACTTCGCGATGGCGATCGGTTACACGAACTCGTCGTGGACCCTGAAGATCGGGCTGCTGTGCGAGTACTTCTGTAAGTTGCTGGGGCACATGGACCGTCACGGCTACGACAGCGTGCGGGCTGTCGCCGATCCGGCGATGCCGACTCGGCCGTTGCTCGACTTCGGGGCGGGCTATGTGCAGCGTGCGCTGGAGTCGCTGCCGAAGCAGGGGCCGAAGGCGCCGTGGGTGATGTCGATGAGCTACTACACCGACCGTCGGCTGCTGCGTGGTGATGTCGCCGACGAGAACCTGCGCTTCGCGACGGCACGCGAGCGGTCCGGGGAGCGCGTCACGGTCTGAACTGCTGACTGATGGTCAGTGGCTGTGCGCGAACACCTGGACGCTGAGAACGATGAGTCCGATCACCACGAGCGTGATGAGCGCTGCGAGTTTCTGCCACCACGTGACCTCGGCGTTGCGCACCGCCAGCCAGCCTGTCAGGCCGAGCGTGCCGATGTAGACGAACCCGGCGATCAGTAGCGCCGTGTCGAGCTCGAGGATGCCGATCCATGCGGCGACGATCAGTCCGATGGGGATGACCAGGGTCTCGAGGGCGTGGCCGGCGATCCGCAGCAGGGTGCGGATCTCGTTGCCCCGCGGGAAGTGGCGGTGTACGGACAGATGTGCGATGCCGTCGGACGCGAAACCGGCCAGGATCACCGCGAGCACGCCCATGGACAGGATCTCGAAGGCGTAGGCGGCGCTGTGGTGGTCGGCGCCGTTGTAGAGGGTCAGCACGATGGCCAGCCCGGTGAAGGTCGCGTACACGCGTTCCTTGAGGAACGTCACCGCGACGTTCGGCGGTCGGTCGGCCGTGTCATCGAGGTCGGTGGGCCGGGCCGGATCGACGGGGTGGGCGGGATCGAGGCCACCTGCTTGGCTCATGTTCGTATTGTGAGGCCTTGAAGGTTGCCGCGCGCAAATCGACCGGTCTCGTGTCGGCGCGGTCTCGTCAGTGTGGTGGCCGCCGGCTGAGGGTCGGAACCGCTGAGGGAACGGCGGGGTTCTGGAACAATCGGCAGGCGTGACCGCTCAGCGTGCGAATGGTAGGCCACGTGTGGTGATCGTCGGTGCAGGTCTGGGTGGGCTGCAGACCGCCCGTCGGCTCAAGCGGGCCGATGTGGACGTCACGGTCGTCGACCGTGGGACGAGCCACCTCTTCCAGCCACTGCTGTATCAGTGCGCGACCGGCTTGTTGTCCGAAGGTGCGATCTCCAGCCCGATCCGACATCTGCTGCGTCGGCAGCGGAATGCCGACGTCGTGTTGGGGGAGGCCGAGGAGGTCGACGCGGAGGGGCAGACCATCTCGGTGTGCCGACCGGACGGCTCGTCGATGACTATCGGCTACGACCACCTGGTGGTCGCGGTCGGGATGCGAACCGCTTATCACGGCAACGACGATTTCGCGCAGTATGCGCCGGGCATGAAGACCCTCGATGACGCCCTCGCGATCCGCCGACGCATCATCGGCGCATTCGAGGTGGCCGAGACGATACCGGATGCCGAGCAGCGTCGAGAGTGGCTGACGTTCGCGGTCGCCGGCGGCGGGCCGACCGGTGTCGAATTGGCCGGGCAGATCCGGGAACTCGCAACGTTGGCGCTGCAGAACGAGTTCCGCACCATCGACCCGAGTGAGGCGCGGGTCTTGTTGCTGCACGGCGGGGATCGGGTGCTGCCGTCGTTCAGTCCGAAGCTGTCGCACCGGGCGCAGACGATCCTCGATGAACTCGGCGTCGAGACGCACCTGGGTGTGCATGTGACCGACGTGACCGCCGAGGAGGTGGAGACGACGTCGAAGTCCACACCGCCCGAGGTGATCCGATACAGGACCCGGACGACGTTGTGGAGCGCCGGAGTCGAGGCGGTCCCGTTTGCGGGTGTGGTGGCGCGGGCGCTGGGCGTCGAGCAGGACCGGGGCGGGCGGATCTCGGTGGAAGCGGATCTGTCGGTGCCCGGCCATCCGAACGTGTGGATCGTCGGGGACATGATGTCGCGCGACAATCTGCCGGGCGTGGCCGAGGTCGCGATGCAGGGTGGCCGCCACGTCGGGGCGGTCATCGCGCATCTGGCCGGGGACGGCACCGAGCGGGCGCCGTTCAAGTATCACGATCTGGGCAGCGCCGCCTATATCGCGCGGAGGCACGCAGTCGTCGAGGCGGGCAGGCTGAATCTGTACGGCTACATCGGCTGGGTGGCGTGGGGGGTCATCCACATCGCTTTCCTCGCCGGGATGCGCAATCGGCTCGGAACCGTGATGAATTGGAGTGCAACCCTTCTCACGGATTCCAGGCGAGAACGGGCGATCACATACGGCGATCCGGAGACGGCGAGGCGGCCGTATCGGTGAGTGGTCGTGGTCAGCGGCGTTCGTAGATCATCAGGCTCACGCCGCTCTGGAAGGGCTGTGCGGACCGTAGTCGGAAGCGGTCGACCTCTGGCGTCGTCGGCGGCGCGAGCAGCGGTATCCCCGTGCCGAGGACGACCGGGTGGAGTTTCAGATGGATCTCGTCGATCTCTGTGCGGAGCGAAGCGGCGAGCGAACCACCGCCACAGAGCCAGATGTCGCGGCCCTGTTCGGCTTTCAATGCGCGGACATGCGCGATCGCGTCCGACGTCACGAGTTCTATTGATTCCGCCGGGGTCGCGTCGAGGGTAGAAGAGAACACCAGGTGCCGCAGGTGCGGATAGGCGTCACTGACGCCTTGCGACCTCCCGATCTCATAGCTGGCTCGTCCTTCCAGCACCGTGTCGAAATGGCGGGGTTCGACGTCGCCCATCCCGATCATCGGCCGCACATGGAATGGGATCGTCTCCGGATACTCATCCAGCAACGACGAGGCATGGTCACCCTCGAGCTCGAAAACCGTTCCGGACGGATCGCTTCCGGCCGACGCGGCGATGAACCCGTCCAGCGTCGCGGCGACGAGATAGATCAGCTTGCGCATGTGCACCTCCGGCGTCGACGGTATCGGTCGGTCGCGCAGCGGAACAAGCGATTTCCGGCGACGCGCGGTTTCGAGACCACTACCTCGCAGGTAGTGGTCTCGATGCTGATTCGGTCGGAGGATGGAGGTACCCGGATCACAGGAGGTGCGCCATGACATCGCGCAGCCATTCCCTATCGATTCCCATTGCGGCACCGACAGAGTCGAGCCCTCGATGGCTGACCTTCGTGATGTGGTGCGACCGGTGGGGATCGTACTGGTACATCGTTGCCGGCTTCTTCTTTGCGCCGGTGTTGATCATCCTCGAACCGTGGCAGGGTGCCGTCACCGTCGCCTGGATTCTCATCTCCCTGGTGGGCCTGTGGCTCGGCATCCTCGGCATCCTCATGACGATCGGACTCGCCAAAGTCCTTCGCGCAGGCGAGGAGATCTCCGAGGACTACTGGTGGTCGTTGCTTGGCGAGCCGCCGTCTTCACGGTGAGCGTGCCCATCACCGCGGGTAGGTGATGATGGTTTCGCCGGTGCGTAGGTTGTGCCAGGTGATGGTGCGGTCGGTGTGCATGGTGGGTACCCAGCCGCCGTCGTGTTTGCGGTGGTGGTCGGGTCGGCACAGCGGTGCGAAGTTGTAGGGCACGCTCCAGCCGCCGGCCAGCGGGTCGGCATGGTTGAACTTGACCAGGTGGTCGAGTTCGCATTCGTGGGACGGTCGGCTGCAGTAGGGGTAGCGGCAGCGTCGATCCAGGTAGGTGATTTCGGCGCGTAGCCGGTCGGGTGGTCGGTAGATGAGGGCGCCGGGTGGTGGGATGTCGAATCCGCCGTGGCCGGTGGGGTCGATGGGTGGCGCCAATGCTCGTTCGCCGACGATGATCAGTCGGCTGGCCGGTTTCGGGGTGGTCAGGGTGGGGACGGTGATGATCTTCGCCTGCGGCGCGAGTCTCTCGGCGTGGGCGGGGTCGATGGCGCCGTAGCCCTGTAGCCGGGTGGGTTCGGTGCCGGTGGGGTCGTGCAGCAGGGTCCAGGCTGGTGGGGTCGGGAGGTCGGTGGGCGCTGGGGCGGTGTCGGTTTGTTCGGCGTTGTCGGTGTCGTCAGCGGTGTCGGTGCCGGTCTTGGTTGTGTCGCCATCGTCGGTGCTGTCGACGTTGGCGATGTCGGCGGCGGGCTCGCTGCCGGTCTCGGCGATCTCGTGGTTGTCGGAGCCGTCCGCGGTGTCGGCGGTGTCATGATCGTCGGCGGATAGGGCCGGCTCGGTGTCGGCCGGCTCGGCGTCGGTGGGCGCGGTGATGGACGCGCTGCTCGCCGACCGACCCTCTTCGTCACCGTTGTTGCTTGGGTCGGTCTCACGGTCGTCGCTGTCGGTGGTTTCGGCTGTCTCTGGGTGAGGCTGGTTCGATGCATTGCCGCCGGTGGTGGGCGCCGTCTTCCGCTTGCCGCGCTTGGTGCGGGTCTTTCCTGCGGTGCAGGTGTCCTCGCCACATTCACACGTCAGGGTGGCGCCGGGGATGCCGACGATCTCGCCGAACGCGAGGATGCGCTGGCGGCCGAGGGTGCGCGGGTCGCTCTTGCACACGCGTGCGGCGACAAGCCGGGTGATGCGGTCACGCAGATGCACGCCGTGCTCGGCAGGCATGCAGGCATCAAGGTTCATGTGCCCGCCGGCCTCGTTGCTGAAGGTGATGTTCTCGAACGCTTCGGCGATAGCATCCCGCGATTCGGCTGCCCCGTCCGGATCCAGGCTGATCACCGCGTCGGCGAGGTCATCGCGCAGTGCGGTGTCGGTGGACGCCCGATTGCCCAGTTCGAGGGCGAGGTCTTCGAAACTGACCGGCTCATCGACCTCGGGTTGTGGTTCCGGTTGCACCTCGGCATCCGGATCGGTGTCGTCGGCCTCGTCGTCGAGGAGGTCGTCGAGGGTCGGGTCGGTCGGCTCGTCGGCCGGCTCATCGGTGGTGTCGTCGGGGTTGGGGAGTTGGTCGCTCAGGTCACCTTTGGGGGCGATGTCGGCGGCGTGCACCATCACCGACATGCGGTGGGTGCTGAACTCGCCGGCCAGATAGGCCATCCGGATCTTCGGATACTCCTGCAGGGAGGCGCCCAGTGAGTACCATTCGCCGGCTTTGGTTTTGTTGATCCGCAACGCGAGGGAGATCTCGCCGACTGCGGCGTTGCGGGCGGTCTGGCCGAAGATCATGCGGTGGCGGCCGTCGGCGCCGAACAGCCGCTCGTTGTAGGCTCTTTCGCCGATACGGTAGGCCATCAGCAGTGCGCGTGCCTCGGCTTGCCGACTCAACCGCAACGCATCGCGCGCGAACGCCCCCAACCCCTCAGCACCGACCGACGACAACAGAGTGTCGTCGGCGGTGGGGTCGGTGTAGGTGAACACGCCAGGCCTTTCGTGTGGGGGAGGAGCTGTGCGGGAATGGGACTGATGTCAGAGTATCGGGTGGGTCTGACAATTTCGGTGGGTGAGTGGCGGCCTGTGGAGAACGTTGGGTCTGCGCTTTTCGATTGGATTCAGGGTATCGGATGGGTGTGACAAGTTCGGTGGTGCAGTAGGTTTCGCCGGTTCCGGAGGCCTCGATACGTCCTCGCCTAGCGGCTCGGACTACTCGACCAGCGGGTGGGGGTGCGGCTCGGACTACTCGACCAGCGGGTGGATGAAGCGGTGGGGTCGGTGTAGGTGAACACGCCAGGCCTTTCGTGAGTGGGAGGTGCTGCGCGGGAACGGGACTGATATCAGAGTATCGGGTAGTTCTGACAACTTTGGTCGGTGAGCGACGGCTGTGGATAACGTTAGGTCTGCGCTTTTCGATTGGGTTCAGAATATCGGTTGGGTGTGACAAGTTCGGGGGTGCAGTAGGTTTCGAGGTCTCGATACGTCCTCGCCTAGCGGCTCGGACTACTTGACCAGCGGACGGGAGAGGTGGCGGGATCGGTATCGGTGAACGCGCCAGGCCTTTCGTGTGGGGGAGCGGTTGTGCGGGAATGGAACTGATGTCAGAGTATCGGTTAGGTGTGACAAGTTCGGTGGTGCAGTACGTTTCGCTGGTTCCGAGGTCTCGATACGCCCTCGCCTAGCGGCTCGGACTACTCGACCAGCGGGTGGGGGTGCGGCACGGGGCTACTCGACCAGCGGGTGGATCGACCGGTGTCGGGTGCGAGCTGGGCGCTCCTCAGGCGAGGAGCCGCCACAGCCCGACGAGGCCGACGACGACGATGACGGCGCGCAGCACCGCCGGCGAGAGTCGGCGACCGTAGCGCGCCCCGATGAACCCGCCGAGGAGCGATCCGACGGCGATGACACCGGCTGCAGCCCAGTCGATTCGGTCGAACGCGACCGTGGTGTAGACGACTGCGGCGACGACGTTGACCACCAGGGAGAGCAGATTCTTCGCCGCATTCATCCGCTGGAGGTGGTCCGGGACGATGACGCCGAGCGCGGCAATCAGCAGAATCCCCTGCGCCGCGGTGAAATAGCCGCCGTACACACCCACCGCGAACGTGGCCGTCACCATCGCCGCGATCCGTGGCCCGGTCAGCTCGGGCGCGTGATGCACCGGACCGACCGATCGATGCCCGACCCATTTCTGGATTCTGGGCTGCGCCACCACCAGGATCAGAGCCGCGATCAACAGGATCGGCACGATCGTCTCGAAGACGGTCTCAGGCAGGTGCAGCAGAAGCCAGCAGCCGACGATCGCGCCGGTGAACGACGCGGGGATCTGCCACCGCAACTGCGGCCACTGGCCCTCCAGCTCCCTGCGGTAGCCCCAGGTGCCGGACACGCCGCCCGCCACCAGTCCGACCGCATTGGACATCGTGGCCGTCACCGGCGGCACCCCGAAAGCGACGAGCGTGGGGAACGTGATGAGTGTGCCGCTGCCGACGACCGCGTTGATCGCACCCGCACCGACACCGGCAATCAGCACGGCGAACAATTCCCACGACGTCACCCTTCGAGACTGCCCGACCACGTCGCAACCGACATCGTGGGGTCCTAAGCTCGACTCATGAGCACAACCGACGAGGTCGTCGAACAGATCCTGAGCACCTACGACACCATCACCGTCGTCGGCGCGAGCGCCAATCCGTCCAAGGCCGCCAACGAGGTCCCGGACTACATGCAGCAGCGTGGCTGGCGGATCATCCCGGTGAACCCGCACGCCGACGAGATCGTGGGCGAGAAGGTGTACCGCACCCTCGCCGACATCCCCGAGCAGGTGGGCCTCGTCGATGTGTTCCGCCCGTCAGCCGACACGCCCGAGGTGGCGCGGCAGGCGGTGGCGGCCGGCGCCACCGCATTGTGGCTGCAACTCGGGATCGAGTCTCCGGAGGCACGCGCCATCGCCGAGGAGGCCGGACTGCTCTACGTGGAGGATCGCTGCCTGATCATCGAGCAGCGCCGCACCGGACTGGTGCCCGCGAAGTCCTGAGCGCGCACCGCATCCGCCCGTGCATCTCGACGTTCCGGACGTGACCGGCAGTCGCCTGCCGCTGTTTCTGCTGTTCCTGGCGTTCGTGGTGACATTCATCGTCACCCGCGTCATCACCCGGCTCATCCGCGCCGGGAAGGGTCCGTTCCGCGACAACGTCCGCGGCGGGACGCACATTCATCACGCGGTCCCCGGCATCATCCTCACCGTGGCAGGCGCATTCGCGTCGGTGGCCGCCGCGGGCGCGTCTCCCGGTGCGGAGATCAGTGCGGTGGCCATCGGTATCGGAACGTCGCTGGTCCTCGACGAGTTCGCGCTGATCCTGCACCTTCAGGACGTCTACTGGTCGCGCGAAGGGCAACTGTCCGTGCAGGTCGTCGGCCTCACGGTGGCCGGCCTCGGCATGGCGCTACTGGGCATCGACCCGCTGACCGAAGGTGACGCCGACAGCCTCCGAATCGGCCCGATCGCGTTCTCCGTGCCGCTGGCCCTGCACCTCGCGTTCCTGCTGGCGTGCGTCGCCAAGGGCAAGTACTCGACTGCGGCAATCGGTGCATTCATCCCACCGGTGGCATGGATCGGGGCGGTCCGGCTGGCCCGGCCGACGTCGCGGTGGGCACGCAGACGCTACTCGCCCGCGAAGACGGCGCGCGCTCGTCGGCGGGCCGAAACCTTCGACGCCAGATACGGCGCATGGGGACTCGATTTGGAAGACCTGGTGGCCGGGCGGCCCACAGGGACAGCGCGGCCGACGGGCGACTGATCGGGGCCGCTCACCACCCGACAGGGATAGAGTCGAGTCATGGCAGTGCGGATGAGACCAGAGACGGGGTGGGGGACATGATCGCGGCGATCGTCATCGCGATCATCATCGCGGTGGCGCTGTCGATCCTGTGCGGCGCGGTCTGGTTCGCGTGGGATTCGGACAAACGGGTCAAGAAGTTCGCACGGTCCACCGACCTCGTTCCCGGCAAACCCGGTCGCGCGCCAACCGAATGGACAACGTCGACATCGCGGGAAGCATTGCTGCACCAGCGGATTCGCTATGCCATCGCCGACGTGCACGCCAATCCGGCCATCCCGCACTCTCCCGAGCTCGTCGCGGCCCGAGATCGCCTGGACGACGCGGTGTTCGGGCTCGACGACAAGCTGATCGACGCATCCGGGATGACCGACGACGACGAGAAGTCGGCCCGACTGTCCTCGGCGGAGTCCGCGATCTCGGTGCTGGAGGAGTTGCCGAGGAAGCTCTGGGAAGCACCGACGGAGACCCAGCTCGCGGACCTCGAGAAGGTGACGTCCGCGCTCGAGCGCGCATGACGGCCGCCCCCGACGCGTCGTGAGCGCGGCCGACAACCATGTGCCCGACCACCGGTTCGGCGGTGACGCGGGTGCCGACGACGTGGTCCTCACCGGGCGCACGCTCTGGGTCATTCTGCTTCTCGCGGCCGGGGCGGGCGCCGTGGCCGGCTTCGTCGGCGGCGGATTCCGATGGTGCCTGGAGGTGATCGACGACCGGCGCGCCGAGGTCATCGAGTGGTCCCACACCCATCCCGCATGGGGGTGGCTGATCCCGGTGTCGGTTGCCGGTGTCGCCGCGGCCGCTGCGGCCGCCATCGCACGATGGCAACCATTGGCGGCCGGTAGCGGCATCCAGCACGTCGAGGCCGTCGACCGCGGTGAGGCCGACCCGCCACCCTTGTCGGTCATCCCCGCACGGTTCGTCGGCGGTCTTTTGTCGAACGGTGTGGCGGGCATGGTGCTCGGGCGCGAAGGGCCAACGGTGCACATGGCCGCAGCGATCGGCGCCGCCGCGGGGCGTGTGGCCCGGCTCGCGGCAGAAGAGGTCAGGCTGCTGCAGACCGTCCTGTCGGGGACGGGCCTGGCGGTGGCCTTCAACGCCCCGATCGGCGCGGTGTTCTTCATCTTCGAGGAGGTCACCAAGAAGTTCCGGCTCCGCGAGGGCGTCGTCACGATGGTCGCCGTCGCCATCGGACTCGGTGCGAGTCACCTGGTACTCGGTGACGAACCGGACTTCCGCGACGTCGGGCCGGTGGCGTCGCCGGCGCTGACGACACTGCCGATCTTCGTCGTCTTCGGGCTGGTCGTCGGGCTGCTCGGGGTGATCTACAACCGGCTCATCCTGCTCTGCCTCGACCTGTTCGACATGATCGGCCGTGTGCCTGCGGTCGTGAAGGCGGGAGTGATCGGCGCCGTGGTCAGCTGCCTGCTCCTCGCCGACCCCACCATGGGCGGTGGTGGCGAAGTCCTCGCCGGCCTGGTGTTGGCCGGCCAACATTTCGCACTGCCCGTGGTGATCCTCTATGTCGCCGTACGATTCATCGCGGGGCCGATCTCGTACGCCGCCGGCACACCGGGCGGCATCTTCGCGCCGATCCTGGCGTTGGGCGCGCTGACCGGGCTCGTCGCCGGGCGGATCACGCAGGTGGTCGTCCCCGGTCTGACCGAGGACCTGACCATCGCGTTCGCTCTCGTGGGCATGGCGACCCTGTTCGCGTCGATCGTGCGGGCCCCGTTCACCGGACTCGTCCTCGTCATCGAGATGACCGCGGTCACCACGGTGACCATCCCGATGCTGGTGTCCGGGGCGATTGCTGTCGTGGTCGCATCGGTGCTGCGGTCACCGCCCATCTACGACGCGCTGCGAATACGCATGCTGCGCAAGCAGTCCGAGGCGCGGTCGGGGCCGTAGGGTCGGCGGGGGTCGGGGTCGGCGGGGTCTCGAGGTCACCGGGTCTCGATACGCGCTCGCCTAGCGGCTCGCGCTACTCGACCAGCGAATGGGGGACTCGACCAGCGGGTGGGGACTCGACCTGCGGGTGGGTGGCCCTACTCGGCGAGATCGATCAACTTCTGGACGGTTTTCAGATTGCGGCCCGTGCCCTGCACGCCGAGTCCCTTGGCGATGACCGGCGCGGTGAGCTTCGAGACCCCAGCTCCCTCCGCGTACCGGATGTGTAGGTCGTCGCCGATCACGCGGAAGACGTCGTCGCCGAAGGCACGTTCGGAGAACGCGGCGACCTTGTCCGTCGCGGGTGTGCCTGTGAGGCAGTAGATATACGAATATTTCGCATCCACGACATCGAACGGGTGCGCCGCGAGGGCTTTCACGAGATCGTCCCGCGAGCGGCTGATGACCTCACGTTCGAATCCGAACCGGTCGGTGATCGACTTCTCCAGCGCACGGTCGAAATCGTCTGGATCGCCGGTGGGTTCGCAGATCAGGTTGCCGGATGCGATGTAGGTGGAGATGTCGGTGGCCCCGAGTTCGGCTGCCATCTCTCGCAAGTCGGCCATCGGCAGCTTCGCGCCTCCGACGTTGACGGCCCGGATCAACACAACTCGTCGCGACATCTGCGCGGAGCCGGTCAGATGACGGTGGGGCGGGGAGGTGGATCAGGTTGGGGTGGAGCGGGTTCGGGGGTCGGCCCGGGATCGGGCGGGGGAACCGGGATCGGCGGCTCCGGCGGGGGTTCGGGGATCGGCTCAGGCGCGGGAACCGGGTCCGGTGGCGGCTCCGGGGGTGGTACCGGTCGACTCATGGTCACTCCTCACTGCGTAGAAGTTCTTCGGTCCCTTCGGATCGACCCACACGCCCGACGTTACGCCGATGTGCCCACCCCGGCCACGTCGTAGGTCAGATGGGTCACCAATGACGACGCGCGCGCCGACGACGGCGTGTAACCGATTCCTTCCAGACCTGCGAACACACTCTCGCCCCGCCCGAGGACGAACGGCGCGACATGCAGGCGCAGCTCATCGACGAGTCCGGCGACCAGGTACTGGCGAAGCGTCGCGGGCCCGCCCGCCACGGCAACCGAACCGTCTACGCCGGCGATGTCGACCGCTCGGTCGTAGGCCTCCTCGATTCCGCCGGTGACGAAGTGGAATGTCGTACCTCCGGCCATCTCCACCGAGGGCCGCTCATGGTGGGTGAGCACGAACACCGGCGCGTGATACGGCGGCTCCGGGCCCCACCAACCCTGCCACGATTCGTCGGGCCACTCTCCGCGAACCGGGCCGAACATGTTGCGGCCCATGATGTATGCATCGTGTCCGGTGATCGCCGCGACCTCTGCGGCGTTATCGTCGGCGGCCTCGAACATCCAGCGGTGTGCCTGCTCGAATCCCACACCGAGGGGTGCGTCCTCGGACTGATCCGGGCCGGCGCCGAATCCGTCGAGTGAAATGGTGATGTCTGCGGTCACGGTCGTCATGGAGTCCTCCTCATGTGGTGTCACCTCGGTGGACTCAACCGTTCGCCGGAACTCATCGGTGTCGCGGTGTCACCGGACCTTCGCGAGGTCGGTGCGGATCAGCATGACGTTGTAGTCGTCCCACCGTGAGGCGACGAAGTACAGGTCCTGCCCGGTCGACCGAGGATGGATATAGGGCGCGTAGAGACCCTTGGCCTGCGACGCCGGCACGATGACCTTCGGGCCCCTCCAGGGCCCGGCCGGCCCCGGGGCGGTGCGCATCATGATGGTGCCGCCCTGTTCGGTCAGCATGACGAACCGCTTCAGGAAGTCGTTGTAGGCCACCGACATCTCGCTGACGGGCTGACCGACGATCGGCACCGCGTCGGCCGGAGCCGGCGACCACGCGCCGCCGCCGCGGTAGTACTGGTAACGATCGAGCCGGAGAATGTCGGACGGTCGGACCCGCGCGACGAACGCCGCCCCGAACCGGCCGCTGGGCGTGCCGTACTGGTAGACGAAATCGCCCGCGCGCAGGAACGCACCCATCTGGAATCGGTCGTGTCCGGCCGCGACCTGCCGGACACCCGGCACCGTGAGATCGAGGTTGGCGCGGATGGTGCCGTTGTCGGTGACCCAGGTCTGCCCGTTGTCGCGCGAGACCGCGATCGCCGAATATCCGGTGGCCCACCGTCCGGGCGACAGCCACCGCCGGATGGACATGTAGCTCATGTACTGCACGCCGTCGATCGCGATGCCGCCGGTCGGGATCTTGCCGACCTCGATGTTGCGCACGCCGACCGCGTTGATCATCGGCTGGGAGAACGTCGGATGCTGCGGCGTGACCGACGCGCCGGAGCGTGTCGAACCCGGGATGGCGTCGGGAAACGTGATGCCCTTCGCGAGGTTCGCGGCGCCGTCGCTGCGGAGCATCGTGTTGTGCCGCCACACCATCTGGCCTGCGCACTGGCCCCAGGTGTCGCCGAACGCCATCAATATCTGCCCGGAGCCGTTGTCCCACGGGACGCCGACGTCGGTGGCGGTGATGGAGAACCGGTCGTCGGTGCGGTTCGGGCTACGTGGACCGGTCACCCATTCCACAGCGGTGCTGGCGCCGCGTAGTTTTGCCAATGGTCGTTGGGGTTTCTTGCCGCCGGCCCGATAGCTGCCGAAGTCGGCGCTGCCGAGTCCGATCTGGCTGGAGCCGCTGCTGCCGGTGCTCCCGACGTCGCCGCCGTGGAAGCCGACCGCACTGCAGATCGATGCCCGGGCCGGCGCGGCGGACACGGCGACGGTTCCGATGGTGAGTGCGACGATGGTCGCCCCGGTGACGATCCGACGGCATCTGGACATGGGAAACCCCCTGCGGACCTGGTGACCGTGGTGTCAGTGTTGCAGAAGTGGTGTGATGGTCGGTAGATCGTGCTGTGAACCGAGATGTAGGCGTTATCGGGCCTTGGAGGTCTCGATACGGCTCCTCGCTGCCGCTCGTCACCTACTCGACCAGCGGTTGGGGGGTCTCGTCGCCTACTCGGCCAGCGGTTGGGGGCTCGTCACTACTCGGCCGGCGGTTGGGGGGTCTCGATACGGTTCCTCGCTGCCGCTCGTCACCTACTCGACCAGCGGTTGGGGGGTCTCGTCGCCTACTCGGCCGGCGGTTGGGGGGTCTCGATACGGTTCCTCGCTGCCGCTCGTCACCTACTCGACCAGCGGTTTGGGTTGCTCAGAACGGTGTGGCCACCGCGAAGGTGCGACGGAACGGCAGCACCGTCCCCATCGTCTGCGGCGGATAGGCGTCGCGCAGTCGCTGCTGGTACTCGTCGACGAATGTGTCGCGGTCGGACTCGTCGAGCGCGGCGAGGTAGGGACGGGCGGCGGTTCCGGCGCTCCAGTCGTACACCGGGTCGTCGCCGTGCAGTACATGCAGATACGTGGTCGACCACGTATTGGTGGTGTAACCGCGCTCGGTGAAAAACTTAAGGAAGTCGTCAGGTGCGAACTTCGGCATCCGGCGCACCTCACCCAGGCGGTCTGCGAACCGGGGGTCGTCGGCGAGTTCGACGAGGTGGCGGTGCATCGGTGAATCGGCGTTGTCGGGGACCTGCACGGCGAACACCCCGCCGTCGTTGAGGTGTCCGAGTAGACGATCGATGACCGACATGGCGTCGGGGACCCACTGGAACATCGCGTTTGACACGATGAGGTCCACGGGCTGATTGGGCGACCAGGTGGCGGCGTCGGCGATGTCGTAGTTGGCGTTTCGGTCGGTGTTGTCGCGGATCGCCTGATCGATCATGGTCGGCGACGAGTCGATGCCCAGGATCTGGGCGTCCGGCCACAGCGCCCGTAAATGCCGCGTGAGGTATCCGGGACCGCATCCGAGATCGACGATCGTGGCGGGTGCGGTCGGCACCTGGGCGATGAGGTCGAGATACGGTCGCGCACGTGCGTCGGCGAATTGCAGGTAACGGTCCGGATCCCATGTCTGCATGACTCAAGACTAGGCGGCGCATCGCTTGTTCGGCAGTACGCAAATCCGGCAATTTCCCCGCGATCGGTGCTCTCCCGACGTGCAGTACCCTTCGGTGGGTGACCGACGCCGTATTCGACAGCTCGCGGGCCGACGCCGCCGACGACGTGACGCAGGCCGGACCCCCCGACCCGACCGACATCGTCGAGATCTCGACTGATGGTGCGTGCCTGGGCAATCCGGGGCCGGGCGGATGGGGCGCGGTGCTGCGCTATCGGCAGCACGAGAAGCGGATCTCCGGTTCGGATCCGGCGACCACCAACAACAAGATGGAATTGACCGGCGCCATCGAAGGATTGGCGGCCCTGCGGAAACCGTCCACCGTCATCCTCTACACGGACTCGAGTTACGTGCGCAACGGCATCACCAAATGGGTTGCCGGATGGCAGCGTAACGGCTGGAAGACCGCCGACAAGAAGCCGGTGAAGAACGCCGATCTGTGGCGTCGGCTCATCGAGGAGGAGAAACGCCACGAGGTCACCTGGAAGTGGGTGAAGGGCCACTCGGGCGACCACTTCAACGAGATCGCCGACGAACTGGCCACCACGGCGGCACGGCAGATCGCGGAGGGGAGTCGATGAGCACGACGCCGCTGCCGGTGGCCGTCGAACCGACCCGCGATGAGCATCTGGTCGCCGCGGTCGAAGGCGCCGGGGGCCGCGTCGTCGGGCCGGCCGAGGCCCGCGTCCTGGTGTGGATCGGGACCGTCGACGACTTCCCGGAACTCGGCGATCAGGTCGAATGGGTCGCCCTGAAGACCGCCGGGATCGAGGAATACGTGGCGGCGGGCGTCATCGACGACCGTCGCGTGTGGACCAACGCGTCGGGTTTCTACGCCGAGAACGTCGCCGAGCACGCCTTGGCTCTGTTGCTGGCAGGTTTGCGGCAACTCAACACGTCGGTCCTGCGGCACTGGGACAAACAGCCGATCGACACCGCGGTCCGATCCCTGCACGGGTCGACGGTGGCGATCATCGGCGCAGGCGGAATCGCGACGTCACTGATCCCGCGGTTGTCGGCATGCGGCGCCCGCGTGATCGCGGTCAACCGGTCCGGCCGACCGGTGGACGGTGCCGCGGTGACGTTGCCGTCGGAACGCACCGACGAGGTGTGGGGCCAGACCGATCACGTCGTGCTGGCGGCACCGGCCACCGCGCAGACCCGTCACCTGATCAATGCGCAATCCCTGGAAGCGCTGCCGTCGCACGCGTGGATCGTCAACGTCGCCCGGGGGCCGCTGGTGGATCAGACAGCGCTCGTCGCGGCATTGCGCGATGGGCAGATCGCCGGGGCGGCGCTCGACGTCACCGACCCGGAGCCGCCTGCCGACGACGATCCGCTCTGGTCGCTGCCGAACGTCATCATCACCCCGCACGTCGCGAACCCGTCGTCGGGGCTGACGCGCACGATGGCGCCGTGGATGGCCGAGAACATCCGGCGGTATCTGGCGGGGGAGGAACTGCTGGCGGTGGTGACGGCCGGGAGTGCGTACTGACCTCTGCCTCCGGTCCGTCCATGAAAGGTGATGCGGCGAACCGCGGCGGAGGTTCATCATGGAACCACCATGGTCAGCCACACGCATGTGGACGACGACCGGCTGGTGGAGCGGGTCGCCCGGATCTGTGCGCGTGCGGACGAACCGCTCCCACTGCTCGAACACGTGGCGCGCATCGTCCGGCGGCACATCCCGTACGCGGTGGCCGGTTGGCTGCTCGTCGACCCGGACACACTGCTCATCACCGGGGTGTACGAAGAGGACGTGCCGCGTGAGGCGCATCTGGCACTGATCGAACTGGAACTGACGGTCGACGACGTGAACAAGTTCGTCGACCTGTCCCGGGGACGACAGGCCGCGGCGGCGTTGAGCGAGGCGACCGGCGGCCATCTCGATCGCAGCGCACGGTGGGCTCGGGTCTACCGTCCGCGAGGCTACGGCGACGAGATGCGTGCGGTATTCCGCGCCGGTCAGGTCACCTGGGGTCACGTGTGTATGACGCGGAAGGCCGACGATCCGTGGTTCACCCGCCGCGAGATCGACGTCATGGCGCGACTGTCGTCCCACGTCGCCCACGGCCTCCGAGCGGGGCTCCTGCTGCACGATCTCGACACCTCGACCGATCAGGAACCTGCGATGGTCGTTCTCGACGACGACGGAAGCGTCCGGACCGCCACGGACCGCGCGCAGCGCTGGCTGGGTTCGATCGCGTGTTCACGGCTGGACTCCTCAGTGGTCGTGCACGAGGTCGCGGCCCAGGCCAGGGCTCTGGCAGACGGTGAGCGGTCCGGGCCGCCGGCGGTCGCACGGACACAGGGTTCGTCCGGCGAATGGCTGCTCGTCCGTGGGATGCGGCTCGACAGCGCAAGCACGGCCGTCGTCCTCGAACCGGCCCGACGGGCCGACATCGCCCCGTTGCTGCTGCACCTACACGAGTTGACCCCGCGAGAGCAGGAGGTCACCCAACTGCTGCTCATGGGCATGGACACCGCCGACGTCGCACAGGAACTCTGGATCACCCCGGAGACATTGCGTGGTCACATCAAGTCGATCTTCGCCAAACTCGGGGTGAACAGCCGTCCCGAACTGCTGGCGCGGCTGCAGCACCAGCCGCGGGTGCACGTGGCGTCGTCGGGCTGACGCCGCGTCAGGGCGCCGCGACTGCCGTGTCGTCGCGGGCGGCGGCGATGCCCCGAGCAGCCACCCGGGCGAGCTTGCCGGTGTAACCGGTCAGCCCGGGACGCGGGACATAGCCGACGAATCGCAGTCCGGCCATCACCTCACCGCCATCGACGACTCGGGGCATACCACGTGCGTCCAGGACGTCGAGGTGTCCGGCCATCTCACGCAGGCCGGTCGTGTAGCCCGTCGCGGCGATGACGACATCGGCTCCGACGTGCGACCCGTCCACCAATCGGGCGCCGTCGTCGTCCAATCGATCCACTGCGGCGACCACGCGGATGCGGTCGTCGCGGATGGCGTCGAGGACCTCTTTGTCCACGACGGCGGTCCCGGCACCGCGTTCACGCAGCTGGGCGATGACCCCGGCGGGCGGGTGGCCGAGCCCGAACGGCGAGAGATCGCCGACGGTTGCGCGTTGCACTGCGGACAGGATGGAGTCGGCCAGATCAGTTGGCAGACGCAGGATCAGCGGCACGGAGAGATCGCCGGGAAGTCCGCCGCTGCTGCGCAACAAGATGTTCGGAGCGGTCCGCACCGACAGCGACACTTCGGCGGCACCGTCGTCGGCCAGCTCGCGAGCGATCTCCATGCCGGTGGAGCCGGCGCCGACGACGAGGACACGACGGCCTCGGTACGGCATCGCATTGCGATAGTCGCTCGCGTGCAGGACATTCCGCGGCCTGCGATCGCCGCGTGCCCAATCCGGCAGCACAGGGACATTGAAGACGCCGGTGGCCACCACCACGTGGGTGGAGTGGAGGTCCTCGCCGGTGGCGGCTACATTCCATCCACCCTCCGGGGCGGGATCGAGTCGCTCGACCGTGACGCCGTGGCGCACCGGCACGTGTCGCGCGGCGGCGTAGTCCTCGAGATAACGAACATACTGGTCACGGGTCGGAAACCACCCGTATGCGCGCGGGAAGGGTGCACCGGGCAGCGCCGACCACCATCGGCTCGTGTTGAATCGCAATCCGTCGTACCGGCCGGCCCAGGCAGCAGCCGTCCGCTCGCCGCGCTCGAGTACGGTCACGTCGATCCCGCGTTTCACCAGCTCGGCCCCCGTGGCCAATCCCGAAGGGCCGCTGCCGATCACCAGTGCGTCAGTCATGGTCGTCACCTCCGCCGGATCCCGTTCGGTCCGGGGATCCATCGTCTGCATCCAGTGCACCGCGAGATCGGATGTTCGACCATCCCCCAGACAGGGGGTGTTCGGCGGGATCATCGGGTGGAGCGCTGACCGCCGATTCGGGCTCAGGGCCGCTGCTGTGAGATCATGGACATTCGGACGCCGTCTGGCGTCCGAATGCATATAGAGAGAAGTACCAGCATCATGGCGCAAGGAACCGTCAAGTGGTTCAACAGCGAAAAGGGCTTCGGCTTCATCGCTCCCGACAACAGCACCGGTGGGGACGTGTTCGTCCACTACTCGGCCATCCAGAGCAGCGGATTCCGCAACCTGGAGGAGCAGCAGCGTGTCGAGTTCGAGGTTGAGCAGGGACCGAAGGGGCCGCAGGCCACCTCGGTGACCGCCCTCTGACGAGTACAGACACCACACAAACGCCGCCCGAGAATTTCGGGCGGCGTTTGTCGTCTCTGGGGGTTGTCAGGGGTGGACGCCCCGCTTGTTCAGCCAGACCTGCGGGTTGATCTTGTTGCCGTTCGCATCCCAGACCTCGTAGTGCAGGTGGGGTCCGGTCGACTGGCCGCGGTTGCCGACGGTGGCGATCTTCTGACCGGCGTGCACCTTCTGGCCGGCGCGGACGAAGCTCTGGTCGACATGCCCGAAGACACCGATGGTGCCGTCGTCCTGCTGCACTCGGACCCACTGCCCGAACCCGGAGGCCGGTCCGGACTCGAGGACGACGCCGTCGGTCACGGCGTAAATCGGGGTGCCGACCTTGTTCGCGATGTCGACGCCGTTGTGGTGGGTGCCCCAGCGCGGGCCGTAGCTCGAGGTCACGGTGCCGCTGACCGGCTTCACTGCGTGCCCGTGGCCGGGGGCGAACACCGACGGTGGCAACGCGTCGCGAACGAAGTCGTCGATCTCCGGAGGCAAGTTCAGCTCCGCGGGCAGCTTCAGATTGTCCGGCAGCGCGACATTCGACGGGATCGGCAACTGGGGCGCCGCCGGCTGGGCGGTCGCCTGTGCAGCGGTGCCTGCGGTCAATCCGATTGCGCCGACGAAGGCGGCAAGAGCGCCGGCACGCACTGCCGACCGGGTGGTGGTGCGCGACGCGGTGGCGCGGTGGCGTCCGGCCGCTCGGGTGCGGGAGGTCGAGTCGAGCGCGGCGCGGGTGAAGGGGAGCGTCGACGTGTCGTTCAGTCGGTGTTGAGGCACAGCTTGTCCATCTCAGAATCGGTAACGGTTTGGTATCGGCAAGGACTCGGCGAGGTTACCCATACGCCGCTGAGTGGATCCTGAGAGGAGGGGCCTGGGGTGTCTCAGATCACGTGCCAGATCCAAAAAGTAGAACGTGTTTCAGCTTTGCGCGTTTCGTGGCAGGCTCGAGCCGTGATCCTCGACAGATTCCGAATCGATGACAAAGTGGCGGTCGTGACCGGTGCGGGGCGTGGCCTGGGCGCCGCCATCGCGGTCGCCTTCGCCGAGGCCGGCGCAGACGTGGTGATCTCTGCCCGCAGCGAACCCGAGCTCGACAAGGTGGCGGCGCAGATCCGCGAGGCGGGGCGCCGGGCGAAGGTGGTCGCCGCCGACTTGTCCGACCTCGACGCCGTCGCGGGCCTCGCCCAGGCCGCGGTCGACGAGTTCGGTCGGCTCGACATCGTCGTCAACAACGTCGGCGGGGCGATGCCGCGGCCGCTGCTCGACACCAAACCCAAACATCTGTCCGCCGCTTTCGACTTCAACGTCACCAACGCCCATGCCCTGGTCACCGCAGCAGTTCCGCACCTGTTGGCGGGCGGCGACGGCGGGTCGATCATCAACGTGACGTCGGCGGTCGGGCGGCTGCCCGGCCGCGCCTATGCCGCTTACGGCACCGCCAAGGCCGCCCTCGCCCACTACACCCGGATCGCCGCGATGGATCTCAATCCGCGTATCCGCGTCAACGGCATCGCACCGGGCGCGATCCTGACGTCGGCGCTAGACATCGTGGCCGCCGACGACGGGATGCGCTCTGCGGTCGAGGAGTCGACTCCGCTGCACCGCCTCGGCGACCCGGCCGACATCGCGGCCGCGGCGCTCTACCTGGCGTCCCCGGCCGGTGCGTACGTGACCGGCAAGATCCTCGAGGTCGACGGCGGGATCATTGCGCCCAACCTGGATCTGCCGATCCCGGACTTGTAGACCCTTCGTGACGCCCGCTCGTTCCTCGCGGGCTCCTCAGGGATCAGGGGAGGCGTGTTTCCCGGTGCCTGAGGAGTTCCGGAGCCTGCGGAGGGACGTCACGAAGGCCGCTCGTCGCGCGCGGCCTTCTCGACGATGGTGGCGACGCGTCGGGTCTTGGTGACGGGCTGTTTGGCGAACGCGAGCTGGGCCAGCGCGAACTTCCGGACACTCGGCGGCCACGCATCCCAGTGCGCCCGAGCGGCCGGGTCGGCGTCGAGCGCGGCGGCGAGTTCGGGTGACTCGACGAGCGCCTCGGCGTCGTCGAGCAGAGTCCACAGTCCACGCTGCTTGGCGTCGTCGATGACCGCCTGACCGGCTGGCTGCATCCGCCCCTCGCTGACCAGGTCGTCGACGCGCGCCTTGTTCGACGCCGCCCACGCACTGTTGCGCCCGCGCCGGGTGAACCACATACCGCGCCGGTCGTCGTCGATCACGCGGGTGTGGCCGTCGACCCAGCCCCAGCACAACGCCTCCCGCACCACCTGGTCGTAGTCGAGCGGTTCCTTGCCGGATTCCTTGCGCCAGAAGATGAACCAGACACCTGCGGAGGTGTCGTGGTGCTCGCGGAGCCAGTCGTGCCATTCGTCGAGAGTCGCCAGGTGCAACCGTTCTGCATTCGGGTCGGCCACGATTCCCAGCGTAATGGGGGCGCCGACCAGCGTCGGTAGCATTGGAGATGTGAGCATCATGGGCTCCATCGGCGATTTCTGGTGGCTGATCTTCCCGATCGGCGGTGTCGTCGGGGGCTGGGCGGCCCGGATCGCCGCGTACAACGAGAAGCGCCGGCGCGACAAGATCGAACTCGAACGGATCCGGGCGACATCGCGGGCCGAGGAACTGCGGATCACGCAGACCAACAAGACATCGATCACCAAGACGTTGCGGCGCCACGACGAGGTGAACGCACGATGGTTCGACTACGAACTCGACCTCGCCACCCTCATCGAATACCCGATGATGACGGACCTGCGTGACCCGTTGACGCTGGCGTTTCATCGCGCGAAAGTGCACGCCGACGACCTGCGGCCTGCCGATCCCGATGACCTGCTCGACCCGGCCGCGTTCGCCGACTACCGGGACGCGGTCGGCGAGTACGCGACCGCGTTCGACGCCGCCGAGCGTGAGGCCCGCAGACGCAGGCAGACCGACTTCTCGCCGGTGGAGCGGGAACGCCTCGAACGTGCCCGCCGCCTCGTCGCGGTCGCGGCAAACGACGCGGCGACCGCGGCCGAACGGCAAGCGGCCTACCGAAGGGCCCGCGACGAACTCGAAGGCCTCATCGTGGTCCCGCCTGCGGCCAGCGAGAAACTGGAACACCGGATCGCGGCGGCTCTGGAGCCCGGCCGCGGACGCGCGGAGTGATCGGCCGGGTTCAGGGCAGGTCGGTGAATCTCTCGACGTCCTCGGTTCGTCCGGCGACGACCAGCATGTCGCCCGCGGCGATCACAGAGTCCTCGGTGGCGTAGACGAAGTGCCCGCCGGGCTGCTTCACGGCGACCACGTTGATGCCGAACCGTTCCCGCGGTCGCCCGGCCGACAGCGACTTCCCGATGATTGCGTTGGGAGCCAATGTCTTCACCATGGCGAAGTCCTCGTCGAACTCGATGAAATCCAGCATGCGGCCGGTCACGAGGTGCGCGACCCGCTCGCCCATGTCGTGTTCGGGGAGGACCACGTGGTGGGCGCCGACGCGCTCGAGAATCTGTCCGTGCTGACGGCTGGTGGCCTTCGCCCAGATCCGGGGAATCCCGAAGTCCGACAGGAGTGATGTCGTGAGGATGCTGGCCTCGAGGTCGGCGCCGATGCTGACCACGGCGAGCCGGAAGTCCGGCACGCCCAACTGTTTCAGCGCGTCGCGGTCGGTGGTGTCGGCGACCGCGGCATGCGTCAGGTCCTCGGCGTAACGCTGCACCAGTCGGGGATCGGAATCGATGCCGAGGACCTCGGAACCCTGCTCGACGAGTTCGCGTGCCAGCGAACTCCCGAAGCGGCCCAGGCCGATGACGGCGACACGTGTTCCGTGGCGGTTTCTGCTACCCAACGATCGGCCTCTCCTCGGGGTACTCGTACCGGCGACCGCGCTCTCGCAACGCGAGTGCGGTGGCGAGCGTGATGGGGCCCAACCGGCCCACGAACATCAACACTACGAGCAACAGTTGCGCCCCGGCGGGCAGGTCGGCCGTGATCCCGGTGGAGAGACCGACCGTCGCGAACGCCGAGACCACCTCGAACAACACGGTTTCGAGCCGGTACTCGGTCATGAACATGATGGCGAGCGTGCTGGCCACGACCGCCCCGACACCGAGCAGCACCACCGTGATCGCCTGACGCTGCACGGTGGGTGCGAGATTGCGGCCCATCACGTGCACGGTCGGTTCACCTCGGATCTCGGCGATCACGACGAAGGCGAGCAGCGCGAACGTGGTGACCTTGATGCCGCCCGCGGTGCCCGCACTGCCGCCGCCGATGAACATCAGCATGTCGGTCACGAGCAGCGACGACGGGTGCATCGCGCCGATGTCGATGGAGTTGAATCCGACCGTGCGGGGCGACATGCCCTGGAAGACACCGTTGGTCACCTTGTCCACCAGGCCCATCGGCCCCAGGGTCGCCGGGTTCGACCACTCGGCGGCGGTGATCGCCACCGCACCGGCGACAGCCAGAATCGCGTAGGTGATCACCGTGATCTTGGTGTGCAACGACCAGCCGCGGGCCGGCGCCGTAGCCGACCGCAACCGCCGCACGAGACGGCGGTAGGCCTCGAACACGACAGGGAATCCGAGCCCGCCGATGACGAAGCCGACGACTATCGGAACGAGGATCCACAGGTCGCTCGCGAACGGCATCAGGCTGTCCGCATACAGCGAGAAGCCGGCGTTGTTGTATGCCGAGATCGCGTGGAAGACACCGAGATAGATTCCACGGCCCACGTTCTCGTCGTACCCGAGGACGAATCGGGTCGACAGGATCGTGGCGATCACCGCCTCCACGGCGAGGCTGAGCAGGATGACACCGATCACCACGCGCCGGCTGTCGCCGAGCTGGACCGAGCGGGTCTCGGCCTGGGCGACCAGCTGCATCCTCAGGCCCATCCGTCTGGCGACGAGCAGCCCCAGCATCGACGCCAGGGTCATGATGCCCAGTCCGCCCACCTGGATGAGCGTGAGGATGGTGAGTTCGCCGAACATCGACCAATGCGACCCGGTGTCGACGACGACCAGACCGGTCACGCACACCGCCGACGTCGCCGTGAACAGCGCGGTGACCAGTGATGTCGACTCCCCGCTCTCGGTGGCGATCGGCAGCATCAGCACTGCGGTCCCCACGACGACCGCGAGTGCGAACCCGATCGCGACCAGTCGCGCCGGATGCCGCGCCGTCAACAGCCCCATGGCTCTGCATTCTGCCGCTTCTGGCCGCAGCAGAGCGGCTACGGCGCGACCGGTTCGTCCTCGATTGGCCCGGCGAACTGGCTGTTGTAGAGCCGACAATAGGCACCCCGGGTGGCCAGCAGTTCGTCGTGCGTGCCCTGCTCGACGATGTGGCCGTCCTCCATCACGACGATGACGTCGGCGTCGCGGACCGTCGAGAGTCGGTGCGCGATCACGAAACTGGTCCGGTCGGTGCGCAGGGCCGCCATCGCCTGCTGGATCAGCAACTCGGTGCGGGTGTCGACCGAACTCGTCGCCTCGTCGAGGATCAGGATCGTGGGTTTGGCGAGGAAGGCGCGTGCGATGGTGATCAACTGTCGCTCGCCGGCGCTGACGCCGCCACCTTCCTCGTCGAGGACGGTGTCGTAGCCGTCGGGCAGGGTGCGCACGAAATGGTCGACGTGGCTGAGTTCCGCCGCCTCGATGACCTCATCGCGGGATGCGGTCGGGTCGCCGTAGGCGATGTTCTCGTAGATCGTCCCGCCGAACAGCCACGAGTCCTGCAGCACCATGCCGGTGCGCTCACGCAGGTCGTCACGCGTCATTCGGCGTGAATCGACACCGTCGACGCGGATCGTGCCCGAATCGACGTCATAGAACCGCATGATCAGATTGACCAGGGTCGTCTTTCCGGCGCCGGTGGGGCCGACGATCGCGACCATGTGGCCGGGCTCGGCGACCAGCGACAGGTTCTCGATGAGCGGCTTGTCGTCGACGTAGCGGAACGACACGTCGTCGAACTCGATCCGACCGTTGCCGTCGGCCGGTGATTCCGGCGACGACGGATCGGGGGTCTCCTCCTCGGCGTCGAGGACGTCGAAGATCCGTTCGGCCGACGCGACACCGCTCTGCATCAGGTTGAACATGGACCCGATCTGGGTGAGTGGCTGCGTGAACTGCCGCGAATACTGGATGAACGCCTGCACCTCACCGAGACTCAGCGACCCCGATGCCACCCGCAGTCCACCGACCACCGCGACCGCCACATAGTTGAGGTTCCCCAGGAACATGACGGTCGGCATGATGATCCCGGAGATGAACTGGGCCCGCCAGCTCGACTCATACAGCTTCTGGTTGCGTTCGTCGAACGTCGCCTCGACCTGCTGCTGGCGTCCGAACACCTTGACCAGCTCGTGGCCGGTGAACGCTTCCTCCACCTGGGCGTTGAGCGCACCCGTCGATGACCACTGGGCCATGAAGTGCGGCTTCGACCGTTTGGCGATCTGCGCGGTGGCGATGAACGCGAACGGCACGGTGAGGATCGCGATGAGGGCGAGCAGCGGCGAGATCCAGATCATCATGGCCAGCAGCGCGAAGACCATCAGCACCGAGTTGAGGAACTGCGAGATGGTCTGTTGCAGGCTTTGCGAGAGGTTGTCGAGGTCGTTGGTGACCCGGCTGAGCAGGTCGCCGCGCGCTTGCGCATCGTAATAGCGCAGCGG
Source organism: Gordonia prachuapensis (assembly GCF_036350515.1). Taxonomy (NCBI): domain Bacteria; kingdom Bacillati; phylum Actinomycetota; class Actinomycetes; order Mycobacteriales; family Gordoniaceae; genus Gordonia; species Gordonia prachuapensis. Next base: position 87,407 of record NZ_JAZDUE010000015.1, read on the forward strand.
CAGCCGGTGGATCTTGTCCTCGACCCGGGCGCGCAGCAGGCGCACCGTCCGCACCACGACGACGTTGATCAGGTACCCGGCCACCCAGCTCAGGAACGACGAGCACACATAGAGCAGAGCGACGATCAACAACACCTGGCCGACCGCCGAGAAGTCGACACCCACGCCGGGCGTGACGTCCATGGAGCTCACCATGTCGGCGAACGTGTCGTCACCACGCTCGCGCATGCCGGCGACGGCCTGATCCTTCGTGAGCCCGGACGGCAGCATCGAGCCGATGACACCGTTGAACACGAGGTCGGTGGCATGGCCGAGCACCCGCGGGGCGATGGCCATCAGCACCACCGACACCACCGTCGACGCGAACACCGTCCACATGACCAGACGGTGGCCGAGCAACAGCCGCAGCAGACGTTTGATCGACGGCCCGAACGACCGCGGCTTCTCGGCGGGGGCGCCGGCCATCGCCGGTCCTGGCGGGCCGGCTCCCTGCGGGCGGGTCATGACGTCGGTCCGATCGACATCTGGGATTCGACGATCTCGGCGTAGGTCGCGCAGGTCGACACCAGCTCGTCGTGCCGGCCGAGTCCGACGACCCGTCCGCGATCGAGGACCACGATCTGGTCGGCGTCGACGATCGTCGACACGCGCTGGGCGACCACCACGACCGCCGCGTCGCGGGTCACCGGACGCAATGCCGCCCGCAGCCGTGCGTCGGTGGCGAGGTCGAGGGCGGAGAACGAGTCGTCGAAGAGGTACACCGATGGCCGTCGGATGACGGCGCGGGCGATGGCGAGACGCTGGCGCTGGCCGCCCGACACCGTGGTGCCGCCCTGGGCGATCGGTGCGTCGAGACCCTGCGGCATGCGGGACACGAAGTCGTCGGCCTGCGCGATGCGCAGCGCATCCCAGATCTCCTCGTCGGTGGCGTCGGGTCTGCCGTAGCGGACGTTGCTCGCGACGGTGCCGGAGAACAGGTACGGGCGTTGCGGGACGAAGCCGATCACCGATCGGAGCAACTCGGGATCGAGATCGCGGACGTCGGTGCCGCCGACGAGCACCGCGCCGTCGGTGGCGTCGATCAGGCGTGGGATCAGACCCGCGAGGGTGGTCTTGCCGGAGCCGGTCGAGCCGACGATGGCGGTGGTGGTCCCGGGTTCGACGCGGAAGGTGATGTCGCGCAGTACCGGGGCGTCGGCGCCGGGATAGCGGAACTCGGCGTGGGAGAACTCGACGGTCGCGGGGTCGTCGGCGAATCCGACCGGGTAGGTGGGGGACACCACCGACGTCTCGGTGTCGAGAACCTCCCAGATGCGTTCGGCGCACACGGCGGCGCGGGGCGCCATCATCGCCAGGAACGACGCCATCATCACCGACATCATGATCTGCATGACGTAGCTCATCATCGCGGTGAGCGCACCGATCTCGACCGTGCCATCGACGACGGCGTGACCGCCGAACCAGATGATCCCGACGATGGTGAGGTTGGTGATCAACATGACCAGCGGCAGGGACAACGCCATGATCCGGCCGACGCGGAACGTGGCGTCGGACAGTTGATCGTTGGCGACGGAGAAGCGGTCGGACTCGTGGCGTTCGCGGACGAATGCGCGCACCACCCGGATGCCGGTGATCTGCTCACGCAGGATGCGATTCACGGCATCGATACGTTCCTGCATGACCCGGAAGCCGGGGATCATCCGGCTGATCAGGATCGCCACGGTGACGCCGAGTACCGGCACCGCGATGGCGAGCAGCCAGGACAGGTCGGCCGCGACATGGACGCCCATGACGATCCCGCCGACACACATGATCGGTGCCATCACCAGGATCGCGTTGCTCATGACGATCAGGAGCTGGACCTGCTGCACGTCGTTGGTGGTGCGGGTGATCAGCGACGGCGCCCCGAAGGTGCCGACCTCGCGAGCGGAGAACCTGTTGACCCGGTGCAGCAGGTCGCGACGGATGTCGCGGCCGGCGCCCAGCGCGGCGTGCGCTCCGCAGTACTGGGCGGCGATCGTGCAGATCACCTGGGCGATCGTGATGACCAGCATCCAGCCGCCGATGCGCAGGATGTAGTCGGTGTCGCCCTGCGCCACACCGTTGTCGATGATGTCGGCGTTGAGGGTGGGTAGGTAGAGCATCGCCGCGGTCGCCACGAACTGCAGGCCGACCACACCCACCATGTAGCCGCGGTATCCCGACAGATAGGTGCGGATGAGGCGGCTCAGCATGGTGTGATCACTCCGACGACGCTAGCAACACAGCTTTCCGATGGTCGAGTAGGACGACGATCGTCACATGTCGTCGGTCGAGTGAGCCGACGAGCGGAGCGAGGAGGCGCATCGAGACCTGGTGCCGTGGTCTCGATACGTCCTCGGCTGGCGCCTCGGGCTACTCGACCAGCGGGAAACGGGCTACTCGACCAGCGGGAGACGGGCGTCAGCCGCCGAACGTGAACGGGATCGCGGCCTCCGGTGTGTAGGCGAGGAACGTGAACGTCTCCTGGAAATACAGCGTGACGGTGTCGGCGTCGTGATGGTCGTAGCCGATCGACACATCCTGGCCGATGCTGAGTTCGAAGTCGCCGCCGCGCGTGCTCAGTAGGAACGCGCCCGAGATCGCCGGGGCCCACACGATGTCGCCGTCGGCGACGAGGAGTCGCTGCAGGTGGTCGCGGACGGGGACGCCATGGTTGGAGGTCTCGTTGACCAGCGTGTACACGTCCTTCGACAACGCGAGCGAGTACGGCCCCTCGACCGAGGCGAGACGCAGCGCGGTCGTCGCCTGGCTGAGCGCCTCGGGATAGTCGCGCACGTCCGGCGGAAGCGCGATGGGTGTCGCCGACGCGGCCGCGCGGATGCCGGTGATGCCGGCGGCCGGGTAGCCCTCGAACACCGCGTGGTCCTCGGCGCGGGCGAGTTCCGCCGCGGCGTCGCGCACCGGGTCCCAGTCGGAGTCCTGCGCGCCGCGGTCGACGTCGTCGATGGCCTCGCGGGTCAGGGTGAACGGCACCTTCAGCTCCACCAGTGGTTGTGCCTGCCGCTGGTGCGCGACGATGCCGTCGGCGGGGGAGTCGATCTTGCTGCGGTGGCCCAGGGTGACCGACGCGATCTCCGAACCCAGCGGGCCGTTGACGTCGACGAGACGACGGGCCGCACTGTTGCGTTTGAACGACCGGGTGGCCTCCTCCTCGATCTCCGCCCAAGCGGAGTCGGAGATCGGTGCGAGTTCGCGATGCAGGTTGTTCATGCTGCCTCCTGGAGGTGGGGTCGGGTGTCCGGTGTGGGTCTGGTGGTCAGTGCAGGGAGCCGATGCCGAGTGAGCCGTCGGCGGGATCTCGATCTCGATCTCGATCTCGATACGCCTCGGGCTCGCTGCGCTCGCTCGTGGCTACTCGATCAGCGGGGGAGGAGGGCGCGGCGTCATCGACCTCCTCGGCGGGCGCAGTCGGCGGGTCCGGCAGGTCCTCGAGGAAATCGATGGTGGGCGTGAAGAACTGGGCGCCGCTGACGGCGGTGGTGAAGTCGAGTAGCCGGTCGTAGTTGCCGGGCGGGTCACCGATGAACATCTTCCGCAGCATCTCCTCGGTGACGTCGGGCCCCGCGGAGTACGCGATGTAGAAGGTGCCGCGCTCGCCCGACCCGGAGACGTCGCCGTAGGGCATGTTGTCGCGTACGACGTCGATGTCCTCACCGTCCTCGTCCTCGACGACGTTGAGTGCGATGTGCGAGTTCGACGGTTTCACGTCGTCGTCCATCTCCACGTTGTCGAGCTTGGTGCGCCCGATCGCGTCCTCCTGGTCGGCGACGCTCAACGCGTTCCACGCCTCGAGGTCGGTCACATAGCGCTGGATCGCGACGTAGCTGCCGCCGGCGAAGGCCTGGTCCTCGTCGCCGACCGTGATCGCGTCGATGGCGGCCCGCCCGACGGGATTCTCGGTGCCGTCGACGAAGCCGATGATGTCCCGCAGGTCGAAGTAGCGGAAGCCGTGTACCTCGTCGACCACGGTGACCGCATCGCCGAGGGCGTCCATGGCCAGCCGGCCGACCTCGAAACACAGGTCCATCCGGTCGGCCTTGATGTGCAGCAGCAGATCGCCCGGCGTCGCGGGCGCCGTGTGGACGTCACCTTCGTAGACGACGAAGGGTCGCAGCGCTTGCGGTCGCGGGCCGTCGAACAGCCGGTCCCACGCGTCCGAACCGATCGACGCGATGGCTGCCAGTGCCGCCTCCGGTGCCCGCGACGAGACCGCGCGGGTCAGTGTCGGCAGATCCGCCAGGAGATCGCGCACCGCGTCCTCGCCGCCCTCGTCGATGGTCAGCACGAGGAAGAGCGCCGAGGTGGTCTTGCGCGTGAGGATCGTCTGTGGGATCGGTGCGGCGGGGATCGGCACGCGACTCACTGTAGCCCACCGGGACTCGGCGCATCCCCGCTCAACCGCGCGCGATCGTCCGACCCGCCGCCCGCCCGGAGAAGATGCAGCCACCGAGGAAGGTGCCCTCGAGTGCGTTGTAGCCGTGCACGCCGCCACCGCCGAAGCCGGCCACCTCGCCCGCGGCGAACAGTCCGTCGAACGCCGTTCCGTCGGGCCGCATGACCTGCGAATCCAGGTTGGTCTCCAGGCCGCCCAGCGTCTTTCGGGTGAGCACGTTGAGCCGCACCGCGATCAGCGGACCGTGCGCGGGGTCGAGCAGCCGATGCGGCTTGGCCACCCGGACAACCTTGTCTCCCAGGTACTGTCGCGCGTTGGTGATCGCCATGATCTGCGCGTCCTTGGAGTACTTGTTGTCGATCTGCCCGTCGCGCGCGGAGATGACCCGCTCGAGGTGCTGCAGGTCCAGCTTGGGTCCGCGAGCTATCTCGTTCATCCCGGCCACCAGCTCCGGAAGATTGTCGCGCACCACGAAATCCACGCCGTGCCTGGCGAACGCGTCGACCGGGCCGGGCGCACCCTTGGCCAGGCGGCTTTTCGCCGCGAACTTCAGGTCCTTGCTGGTGATGTCGGGATTCTGTTCGGACCCCGACAGCGCGAACTCCTTCTCGATGATGCTCTGCGTCAGCATGAACCACGAGTAGTCGTGGCCGGTCGACAGGATCGCCTTCATCGTCGAATTGGTGTCGAAACCCGGGAAATTGGGTGGTGCGAGCCGATTTCCGTCGGCGTCGAGCCACAGTGACGACGGGCCCGGGATGATGCGGATCGCGTGGTCGGGCCAGATCGGGTCCCAGTTGTGGATGCCTTCGGTGTAGTGCCACATGCGATCCCGGTTCACCAGACTCGCGCCGGCGTCCTCGGCGATGCCGAGCATCCGGCCGTCGACGTAGGCCGGGACGCCCGAGATCATCGTCTCCGGCGCGGGTCCGAGGCGCTCGGTGGGCCAGTTGCGCCGGATCATCTCATGGTTGTGGCCGATGCCGCCGGTCGTGACGACGACCGCCCCGGCGCGGATCTCGAAGTCGCCGACGACATCCCGCGACGACGCCACGCCGCGTGCCAGATCGGTGTCGGCCAGGACCGCCCCGCGCACCCCGGTTGCCGCGCCGTCGTCGACGACGATCTCGTCGACACGATGGCGGAACCGGAACTCCACCAGTCCCTGCTTCTCCGCCTCCAGCACGGGCTCGACGAAGATCCGGGCGACCTCCGGTCCGGTGCCCCAGGTGAGATGGAACCGGGGCACCGAGTTGCCGTGGCCGTCGGCGAAACCGCCGCCCCGCTCGGCCCAGCCGACGACGGGGGTGAAGCGGAGGCCGAGGTCGTGCAGGTACTGGCGTTTGATCGTCGCAGCGAAGTCGACGTAGGCGCGCGCCCACTGGCGCGGCCAGAAATCCTCGTCGTCGCGGTCGAATCCGGCCGATCCCATCCAGTCCTGCAGGGCCAGCTCGGCGGAGTCCTTGATGCCGAGGCGTCGCTGCTCGGGGCTGTCGACGAGGAACAGCCCGCCCAGCGACCAGAAGGCCTGCCCGCCGAGATTGTTGCGGTTCTCCTGGTCGACGACCACGACCTTGCGCCCCGCTCGGGTGAGCTCGTAGGTCGCGACCAGTCCCGCCAATCCGGAGCCGACCACCACCGCGTCGGCCTGCTGCTCGCTCACGGGCCCCTCCTCATCGAATCGGATGGGTTGACCTTAGCGCCCGGTCCGAGGCGGTCGGGCTGCGTCTGGCAGACGCCTCAGACGGAGATGTCGGAATAGCGGTGCGCCCACGGTGCCGCCTGCTCGAGTTGTGCAGCCAGCGCGAGCAGGTCACCGTCGGCGCCGAGCCGCCCGACGAACTGCACCCCGAGCGGCAGGCCCTCGGCGGTCCAGTGCATCGGCACACTGATGGCGGGACGGCCGGTGAGGTTGGCGAGCTGGGTGTAGGGCACCCAGCCGAGGCTCTGCTCGATCAGGTCGTCGAGAATCCCGGTGCGCGCGAGGAGGTTGCCGGCGTGCACCTTCGAGATGACCCGCGACGCGCCCTGCAGCAGCGGCGGTGTGGTGGTGGCGCCGATCCGCAGCGGTGGCGTGGCCAGTGTCGGGGTCAGGAAGAGGTCGTGGGTCTGATGGAAACGGGACAACGAGAGCACGTAGTCGTTGACCTTGTTCAGCGCGGTCATCGCCGCCACGACACCTGCGGATCGGCCCAACTCGGCCAGCGCGAGCGTGTCCGCCTCGAAGTCGCGGTCGGTGGCGCCGGTCAGCGTGCGCGTCTCGTCGACCTCGGTGGCGAGCACCGCGAACCAGATGGTGAGGAAGTCGCGGGCGAGCGCACCGTCGTCGTAGGGCGGCGTCACCTCCTCCACGTGGTGCCCGAGGTCGTCGAGCACCTGCGCGGTTCGTGCCACGGCGGCGACGGCTTCCGGGTGCGGGTTCGGATTGATCGCCGACGACGTCGAGAACCCGATCCGCAGTCGCGATGGCGGGGTGGTGATCTGGGTGGCGAAGGGAGTCCGCGGCGTGGGCGTGGGGTACACCGATCCGTCGGTGGGGCCGACGATGGCGTCGTAGAGGGCGGCCGCGTCGCGTACCGACCGCGACACCACCCCTTGCACTGCCATGCCGAACATCGACTCGCCCGACACCGGGCCGAACGGCGCCAGACCGCGGGTCGGCTTGAGACCGATCAGCCCGTTGCAGGCAGCCGGGATGCGGATCGATCCGCCGCCGTCGTTGGCGCCCGCCGCGGGCACGATTCCGGCGGCCACTGCCGCGCCCGATCCGCCCGACGACCCGCCGGGAGTGTGGTCGGTGTTCCACGGGTTGCGTGCCGGACCCCAGAACTCCGGTTCGGTGACGCCCTTCGCACCGAACTCGGGGGTGTTGGTCTTGCCGAAGATCACCAGACCGGCGTCGAGAAACCTTTGGACGACGACCGAGTGGTCGGAGGCGATGTGACGCGACAACGACCGGGAGCCGAACGAGGTCGGGTAGCCGCGGTACTCCTGGGCGAGGTCTTTGATGAGGAACGGCACCCCCGCGAACGGGCCGGTGAGCGAATCCGGGTCGGCGGCACGGGAGTCGGCGGCCTCGTCCATCCGCAGGACAATCGCGTTGAGCGCCGGATCGACCTTGTCGGCGCGCAGGCGCGCGAGTTCGAGGAGTTCTGCGGGGGTGACGTCACCCGAGGCGACGAGTCCGGCGAGAGCGGTGGCGTCGTGGCGTCGGTATTCACTGAGTTCCACCGCTCTCAGGCTACGCGGCAGCCGGATTGTCACCGTTGATCGAGCAAACCGATAACGACGAGATAGCGTCGGATCGACGGTCACATGAACGGTCGACATAGGTCTGCCCCGTCCACGAGTGTTTGCGCAGGTCGTCCCTTCGCGGGCCTGGATTGGTGCGTCGTCGCCGGTCAGCGGGCCGCGTTCTTGGCTTTGCCGGAGTGTTATCGAGCCGTTACACTCCCTGACGACGGGTATGCGTCGGCTGAACGAGCCATAGAATCCCGTGAGAATGCCCTGAGAATGACCGGCCCGACTCGTGGTCAAGATCGATAAGGACTTGTGAATGCTGACACGCGCCCGTAAGCGCCTGGTCGCCGGACTCGTGGCTCTTCTTGCCGCCACGGGCGCCGCAGCGGTCGCCGCGCCTGCAGCCCACGCGGCAAACGGATGCAACGTGGAATCCGTCTACTCCAACGCGATGAACCGGAGCGTCCCGGTCTGCATCGTGTCCGCTGGTGGCGGTGGCCCGAAGCCCACGCTGTACCTGCTGGACGGTCTGCGCGCACCCAACAACAACAGCGGCTGGCTCATCGAGACCGACGTCGCCCGCTGGATGAACGGCAAGGGCGCCAACGTCGCCATCCCGTTCGGCGGTGCCGGCAGCTTCTACACCGACTGGGAGCGCGTCGATGCGAACCTGGGTCTCAACAAGTGGGAGACCTTCCTGACCCGTGAGCTGCCGGCCTACATGCAGCGTCGCCACAACAGCGACAACCGCCGCAACGGTGTCGCCGGACTGTCGATGTCGGGCACCTCGGCGCTGAACCTCGCGTCGCGCCATCCGGGCTTCTACCAGGCGGTCGCCTCCTACAGCGGCTACCCGACCGTCACCATGCCGGGCTTCAACCAGGGCATCCAGGCGTCGGTCATCGAGATGGGCGGCAACCCGGCCAACATGTGGGGCATCTGGCCCGCCGGCCAGTGGGCCGCGAACGACCCGTTCCTCACCGCGAACGCTCTCGCCGGCAAGCACGTGTTCGTCTCCGCCGGCACCGGCGTCGGCAGCCGCTACGACTCGTCGGTGAACCCGACCAGCGCCAACTTCGACCCGGTCAAGTTCGCGCAGATGATCCCGCTCGAGGTCGCCGCGTCGACCTCCAGCCAGCTCTACATCGGCCGCCTCGCAGTGGTGCCGGGCGTCAAGCTGACCACCCGGATCACCCCGGACGGTGCGCACTGGTGGGACTACTGGCAGAGCGATTTCAAGCAGTCGTGGGGCTCCACCTTCGCCCCGGCGTTCTTCTGATCGGCTGAGATCGACCGCAACGGCCGGTGACCAGGAATGGTCACCGGCCGTTGTGCTGTCTGTGGGGCCCTAGACGCTCAGCCTCCAACCCCCCCGCGCGGGTTGCAACCGGTGCGGATGGTTGCGGCGTGCGCGTGTAGTGCGTAGTGAAACCGCGACGGGCGCCCGCGCGTCGAAGATGCATGACGTTCTTTCCGACCGACTCGTATGGCCTGATCCACCGGGTGGCGGCCATCTCGGCGGCGCACACGGACAACGAACTGCAACGGGCATGTGCCAGCGGCGACCTGGTGAAGGTGATCCGCGGGACGTTCGCCGTCCGTGCGGAGCGGACTGCCGAGGAGGAGCACCGGCTGCTGGCGATCGCGGTCGCGCTGCAGAGCGGCCCCGGTGCGGTGATCAGTCACGAGTCGGCGGCTGTCCTGCACGGCCTGCCCATGCTGAAGCCGAGCCTTCGTCGTGCGCACCTGACCATCGACGCCACGGCCGGTGGACGGGCAGATCGTCATCGGCACGTGCATGCGAGCCGGCTCGGTCCCGGTGACGTGGTGGTCGTCGAGGGTCTTCGCGTGACCTCGCTCGAACGGACCGCCGTCGACGTCGCCTGTACGACCCCGCTCGGGTTCGCCGGAGCGCTTGCCGTCTTCGACGCCGCGCTCCGTAAGGGCGCAGACCTGGCGTTGATGGCGACGATGCTGCAGCAACGCCGTCGGGGCGTCGCACAGGCGCGCCGGGCGCTGGATCTGGCCGACCCGGGTGCGGAGAACCCGGGTGAGTCGTGGGGGCGGGCGCAGATCATCGTCGCGGGCCTGCCGGTGCCGCGACTCCAGCATGAGTTCTACGACGGCCACGGCCGGTTCGTCGCGCGTACCGACTACGACTGGGACGGGAAGCTCGTCGGCGAGTTCGACGGCAAGGTCAAGTACTGCAAGCACATCGGAGACGGCGAGACCGTCGTCGACGTGGTGACCCGCGAGAAGGCGCGCGAGGACCGGCTGCGCGGGATGGGGGTGATGGTGATCCGCTGGGTCTGGGCGGATCTGGAGGCCGGCCGGGTCGCCGGGATGGTGCGTGCGTGGCTCGAGAAGTTCGGGCTGGTGGCGGCAGCGTGAACGCACCGGTTCCCACCAGACGCGCAGTTTGCACCCTGCGCGTCTGGTGGGACGGTGAGCGTTCGGCTACTCGGCCGGTGGCTCCGACGACGGCCGGCGGTAGCGCTGGGTCTCGTCGTCGTCCGGCGGCGGCGTGAAGGACTGCGTGGACGACTCGTCCGCGGGAGCCGACGCGACGCGGGGGATCTTCTCGGTCGGCTGGTCCCAGGGGCCCGTACCCGCCGCGTGCGAACCACCTGCACCGGCCGCCGCACCGGCGCCGGCCGCGCCCAATCCGGCGGCACCGGCGCCCGCTGCGCCCGATCCGGTGGCCCCGGTCTCGGTCGGCTTGGCGTGGCGGGGCTCGTCGAGCCACGCGGTCGCGTCCGGGTCCTCATCCGACGGCGGGGGCGTGTCGTCGTCGCGACGCCGTCCGCGCCACCACAGCAGCAGCCACAGCGCCAGCAGTGCGACGCCGACGATGCCGAGTATCAGCGGGAGCCAGAAGCTGCCGAGACGCAGCTGGCCGACGTAGTCGTCGGCGCGGGCGGCCTGGGCCGACACGGTGTCGTCGGACCACTTGAACCGCGCGCTGAGCACGTCCATACGGAAGTCGCGGATCGGTGCCGGGTTGGAATCGCTCTGGTCAGGGGACCGGAAGTACTGCTGCTGGTCCTCCCTGCCGTCGATGATGGTGCCGGTCTGCGGCTCCACCCACACGTGGCGGGTGGCCGTCGCATAACGGTGCATGGTGACGTCGTCATCCGGCGCGACACCGCGGCCGGTGATGCCCCACCAGCTCGCCGGCATCGTCAGCATCGTGCCGAGCGAGGCCTGGCCCTGCGCGTTCGGCAGGTTCGACACGTCGGTCTCGGGCACCTCGCCGGCGAACTCGTAGACGGTCACCCCGTCGATGGTCGACTCCCCGACGAAGTCCACCGTGATGTCCTGGCGGGTGTTGGTGTCGTAGTAGAGGTAGGAACGCTTCTGGACGTCGAAGCCGAACTTGTACTGGAAGCCCTGGCGATCCGGCAGCTGGACCGAGACGTCGTCGGGGTTGACCCCTTCCGGAGCGGCCTCGAGCTGCAACGAACTCACGGTGCCGTTCGGCACCGAGGTGCTGCGGTTCACCGACACCCGGTCGATATTGGCGGTCAGGAGCCCGTCGTTGCACTCGCGCTCGGCGTCGGCGGCCGCCATGGTCGGCTCGACCTCGTTGCCGTCGGCGTCGCGGTAGCGGTCGATCTGGACCGTCTGCGCCGACTGCAGGGTCGCCTGGCGCCGATCCGACGGTTCGACGATCACCGACCGCCGCTGCTGGCTCAGATGGGCGTCGACCACCTGCGCCCGCCGTTCACCGACCGAGCACCGGTCGAAGATCCGGGCCGGGTAGCGGTCGCCGGTGGAGCCGTCCTCGGGGACGGTGGTCGCGACCGACGTGATGTCGAGATCGAGCGGCACCACCCGAAGCTGGGGTACGAGGAACAGCGGTATGGCAATGGCGGCGGCGATACACGCGGCGCCGAGGAACGCCGGCAGCGCCAGCCACAGTCGTCTCATCTCTCCACTCTCTCCACAGACTCACGATCGAAACGCACAACTCAACGCCCCAACCCTAGCGGCGAGGAGTCCGCACGCGTCGGAGGTCTCTGGACACAGGTGGTCGGCGTCAGCCGGACGCGGCACGGTCGGCTCGCCGGTCCCGCTCCGCCTCCTTCATGATCCCGGCCATGTAGCCGTAGATCTCCTTGTCGGCCATCGCCTTCCACCGCGGGGCGAGCAGCTTCATGTACTTCTCGACGTAGAGCAGCTGTTTGCCCACCAGCACCAGTTCCCGCGGGAGCCGCGCGTCGTGGGCCTTGGCCACCGCCGCCAACTGTCGGCCGAGGTCGGTGTAGGACATCGAGGCGAGGTCGGTGGCGCCCAGCGGCATGGCGACTTTCTTGATGTCCTCGGCACCCTGCGCCGTCGAACCGGGCTTGTGGACGGCGCCGAGGAGGAAGATGGCGCGTCCTGCCGCCTCGTAGTCGCCGCGCACGATGAGGTCGACGACGAGCTGCCGGAGGATGCGGCGGGTGCGCTTCGAGAAGCGGCCGACGATGCCGAAGTCGAGCAGTACCAGGGTGCCCTCGGCGTCGACAAGGACGTTGCCGGCGTGCAGGTCGCCGTGGAACAGACCGCCGTGGAATGCCGATTCGAGCAGCGACAGCAGCAGATTGCGGCACAGTGCGACGCCGTCGTGTCCGGCGGCGCGAACCGCCTCGCCGTCGTCGATCCGGATCGCGTACACCCGCTCCATCGTCAGCACGCGAGAGGTGGTGTATGCGTCGTACACCTCTGGGACACGCACGCGGTCGCCGAATGGTCCGGCCCGCAGGCACTCGTACCACTCGCGCATGGTGTCGGCCTCGTTGCGGAAGTCGAGTTCGTCGTCGAGGCCGTCGGCGAAGTCCTCGACGACGTGCCGGGCGCTGAGCATGCGTCCGTACTCCGAGAACTCCGCGAGCCCGGCGAACCGCTCGAGCAGCGCGATGTCGGGGGCGAGTCGGTCGGTGATGCCCGGCCGCTGGATCTTGACGACCACTTCTTCGCCGGAATGCAGGGTGGCGGTGTGTACCTGGGCGATGGACGCCGATGCGATCGGCTCGACGTCGAACGTCGCGAAGACCTCTTCGGGGGTCCGTCCCAGTTCGGCGATGAACAGCGCGCGGATCTCGGCCGGATCGGCCGGCGGTACCCGGTCGAGCAACGACTCGAACTCGGTCGCCAGGGTCTCGGTGAACACGCCGGGGCTCGAGGCGATCAGCTGGCCGAGCTTCACATACGTCGGCCCGAGGTGTTCGAAGGTGGTGCGGATCTCATGGGCGACAAGGGCCGCGGTCGGGGTCCTGCCCTGCAGGACGCCTCGCGCCGCGTGGAAGACGAAACGACCGACTCCCGCCGCGGCATGTGCCGTCGCCGCGCTGAACCGCGTGATCTCGGTCAGCGGCGACACCGTCGGCAGTTGCGCGCGGAGGTCGGTCTGTGTGGCATGGCGGCCGTCGTCAGCGGATCTCTGCGTTGTCACCATCGGCAAGTGTAACGATCGAGCCGGGTGGATCCCAGGCGACGGGCCGCTCAGGCGGCCGCTCCGACAGTCCGGCGGTGGGTGAAACGGCTGGTCACGAGCCCGTTGCGCGGTGCGAACAGATAGATCAGGGCAAACATCACACCCTGGGTGACGACCACCATTCCGCCGGGCGAGACGTCGGCGCCGTAGCTGACGTAGATGCCGACCACCGTGGCCGCGACCGCCAGCGCCGGCGCCAGCACGAGCATGTGGCCGAACCGGTCGGTGAGCAGGTGGGCGGCGGCGCCGGGGATGATCAGCATCGCCACCACCAGGATGACGCCGACGATCTGCAGCGCGACCACACAGGTCAGCGCCAGTAGTCCGAGCAGCAGGGCGCCGAGCCATCGTCGGGAGAGCCCGATCGCGTGCGCGTGCACCGGATCGAACGCGAACAGCGTCAGGTCGCGGCGTTTGACCACCAGGACCGCGGCGACGACGGCGGCCAGGACGATCAGCTGCCACAGCGCCGAGCCGCTCACCCCGAGCACGTTGCCGAACAGGATGTGGCCGAGATCGGTCTGACTCGGCGTCGCCGACACCAGCACCAGGCCGAGGGCGAAGAGGGTGGTGAACACGATGCCGATCGCGGCGTCCTCCTTGACGCGGCTGGTGTCGCGGATGGTCCCGATGAGGGCGACCGCGAGGAAGCCGAAGATCACCGCTCCGACGGCGAACGGCGCACCGAAGATGTAGGAGAGCACCACGCCGGGCAGGACGGCGTGCGACACCGCGTCGCCCATCAGCGACCAGCCGATCAGCACGATCCAGCAGCTGATCAGCGCGCACACCGCGGCCGCGACCGCGCTGGCGAGGAAGGCGTCGCGCATGAACGACAGCGTCCAGGGTTCGACGAGGAACTCGATCATCGATTCACCTCCGCGTCCCGGCCGGTCACGTCGACACCGAACGCCAACGCCAGGTTCTCCGGCCGCAGCGCCTCCTCCGGTGTGTCGTGGACGAGGACTCGCTGCATCAGGAGGACCGCCTCGCTGGCGAAGGACGGCAGCGTGGACAGGTCGTGAGTGGAGATCAGCACGGTACGACCCGCCGCGGTCAGTTCGCGCAGGAGGTCGATGATCGTTGCCTCCGAACGTTTGTCGACGCCGGCGAACGGTTCGTCGAGCAGCAGGATCTCCGCTCCCTGCGCGATCCCGCGCGCGACGAAAGCCCGTTTGCGCTGCCCGCCGGACAGGCGACCGATCTGCCGGTCGGCGAGGTCGGTCAATCCGACCCGTTCGAGGGCGTCGTCGACGGCGGTCCGGTCGCGGGAGGTGATGCGGCGGAACAGGTTCTGCCGTCCGTAGCGACCCGTCATCGCCACCTCGCGTACCGAGATGGGGAACTCCCAGTCGACGTTCTCGGCCTGCGGCACGTAGGACACCAGGCCGCGCGCGCGAGCCTGCGCGATGGTGTGGCCCGCGATCGTCACGCGTCCCGCGGTGGGTCGCGCCAGCCCCATGATCGACTTGAACAGAGTCGATTTCCCGGAACCGTTCATGCCGATGAGTCCGCAGATCCGGCCGGGGTGCACGGTCATCGAGACGTCGTCGAGTGCCACCACGGGTCCGTATCGGACGGTCAGACCGGCGATATCCAGGGCGGGAACCGGTTGGGGGACTTCAGGAGTCGGCAAGGTCGCCGTCCTTTCCGGTGAGGCCGTCAACGATTGTGGAGACGTCGTGGCGGAGCAGATCGAGGTAGGTGGGCACCGGTCCGTCGGACTCCGAGAGTGAGTCGACGTAGAGGACGCCGCCGTAGCGGGCGCCGGTCTCGCGCTGCACCTGCAGCATCGGGTCGTCGTTGACCGTGGATTCGCAGAACACCGCCGGCACGTTGCGGGTGCGGACGAAGTCGACCGTCCGTCGCATCTGCTGCGGTGTCGCCTCCTGCTCGGAGTTGACCGGCCAGATGTAGTGCTCGGTGAGCCCGGTGTCGCGGGCGAGGTAGCTGAAGGCGCCCTCGCACGAGACCAGGGCTCGCTCGTTGGCGGGTAGTGCGGCGACCGCGGCGACGAGCCGCCGCCGTTCCGCGTCGAGCTGCTCGCCGTATTCCGCCGCGTTGCGCCGGTAGTCGTCGGCGTGGTCGGGATCGACGGCGGCGAGCCCGTCGGCGATGTTGTCGGCGTACACCTTCGCCTCGGTCGGCGACATCCATGCGTGCGGGTTGGGTGTGTCCGCGTCGTCGGCGGCCGCGCCGGGGACGTCGCTGATTCCCATCGCGTCGACGCCGTCGGACGCGACGATTCGCGGGACGTCGATGTCGTCGAGGAATCGCTCGAACCAGTCGTCGAGGTGCAGCCCGTTGACCACCACGAGCGACGCGTCCATGGCTTTGTGCAGGTCACCCGGGGTGGGTTCGTAGCCGTGGATCTCGGCCCCGAATTTTGTCAGCGAGACCACCTCGGCGTGCGGGCCGGCCACGTTGCGACCGATGTCGGCGAGGACCGTGAACGTGGTCAGCACCTTGGGCTCGCCGGCGTCCGCCTGGGTCGTGCCGCACGCGCCGAGGAGCGCGGCGAGCATCACGACGACGAGGACGAACGCGCCGCGGCGGGCTGGTGGCATACCGACAGAATATTTTCGGGTGACCGAACTTGCAAGTTAGAGCTGCCTCATAGTCAGGCGCCTACTCAGTCGACATGTCCCCGCCCCGAGCGCGGGACATCACGAATGACCGGGTTCGCCGGTGACCTGATGATCGGCGTGATTGAGGGCCTCGGTGATGAGGCGGTTGAGGTGGCCGTCCCGGATGCGGTAGATCACCCGACGACCGTCCTTGCGGGTGTCGACCAGCCCGGTGAATCGCAGCTTGGCCAGATGCTGGCTGACGGCCGTGCGGGAGGCGCCGACGGCGTCGGTGAGGGCCGTGACATCCGCCTCGCCGTTCGTGAGCAGCCAGAGCATATGGAGACGTGTGGGATCGGCCAGCATGGCGAACGTCGAAGTCGCGGCACGTAGCAGGTCGGGTTCCGGGGTGACCGGATGATGGAGGCTGGGCTGATCGTCGCGGGCGGGTGTTCCGTCGGTCATGTGGTCCGATCCTCCCTGGCAGCGGCCGACCGCACGACGGAGTCAGCCGGGTATCGCCTCGTTGCTCATCGTAGGCGAGCCCGCGTGTCCGCGGTCCGAACGAGCAGTCGCACGTACCGGCCGACGACAGGCGCTGACCAGTGTGCCCACCACCGCGAGCCCGCCGAGCACCACCGGCGCCGACCATCCGACGGCAACCAGCAATCCGGTGAGCGGATAGGTCAGGAGGAACGCGCAATGCGATGCGGAGAACTGCGCGGCGAAGACCGAGTCCCGGGTCGACTCATCGGTGTGATCTCGGATGAGGCGCGGTGCGGCGGTGTTGACGACGCCGGTCCCGGCGCCGAGCGCGAACCACGCCACACACAGCAGGATGAATGGAAGAGATTGTGCGAGAGCGGCGGTCGCCGCCGCCAGCCCGACCACGCACACGACCCCGCCGGCAGTGAGCAAGGCACTGGCCGAGTAACGCCGCAGCAGCGCGGGCAACACGACGGCCGCGACGATGGAACCCGCTCCGAAGACCGCGAGGGCGACTGCGAGCGCAGCCGCGCTCATCGCGAGTGTCGATCGGACATAGAGCACCGAGCCCACCAGGACCAGCGCGGTAGCGGCGGCCGATACCAGGTTGGCGCCCAGAAGTCCTTGAAAGACCGGCCGACTCACCATGATCCGCGTACCGTCGGTCATCCGGTCAACGAACCGGAGGCGGGTGTCTGCCGACCTGGCGAGGTTCGTCGACCGTCGATTCGCACGAAGAACGAGGACGCCAGAGGCTGCGAAACCAAGTGCCGTCCCGAGGAACAGCACGGAATGATCGACGACGGTGAGGAGGGCCGCGGCGACCAGGGGACTTGCGACCGCCTCGAGGTCGTAGGCGATCCGTGACGCGGAGATCGCCCGGGTGTAGTCGTCCTGTGCAGGGACGACGCGCGGGATGACGGCCTGGAATGTGGGGGTGAAGGCCGCCGAGGCGGTTTGCATCACGAAGACGAGTAGGTAGATCTGCCATACCTCGCCGACCCATGGCATCACCATGACTGCTGCACAACGGATTACGTCGGCGCCCACCAGCACCACGACTGTGGGGGCGCGAACGCATGCGGCGTGCATCACCGGCCCCATCACGACGTAGGCCACCATCTTGATGGCCAGCGCGATGCCGAGGACCTGTCCGGCCTCACCGCCGGCCAGGTCGTAGGCAACCAGTCCCAGCGCGACCGTGAGCAAACCGGTTCCCAGCAGCGACACCACCTGTGCGGCGTACAGCCGACGAAAAGTCGCATTGCGGAGGAGTGCGGCCACGGAGAGAGTGTATCGCATACGTGCGCATATGTGCACACATTGGATCGTTCGTGCATCCGGAGTTCTACGATGGGCGCGTGACCCCAGCGTTCCGGTTCGCCGACGTCCGCGGCGTGCGCCTCGCCTGGAATCAGACCGGCCGGGGCTCGCCCGTGATCTGGGCACACGGGCTGAGCGCCAGTTCGTACAACCAGGAGTTCTCCGGTCAGTTCGACTGGCGGGCAGTGAGTTCCACGCACCGATTGATCCGCTACGACGCCCGCGGGCACGGCCGGTCGTCGGGCGGTCGCAACGCCGGTGAGTACACGTGGCCGGAGCTCGGGCGGGATCTGCTGGGCCTGCTCGACGTCGTCGCGCCGGACGAGCCGGTGGCCGCCATCGGGTCGTCGATGGGTGCGGCGACGCTCATCTACGCGGCCCTGTCGCGACCGGAGCGGTTCACGCGTCTGGTGCTGGCCACGCCCCCGACGATCTGGGAGACGCGGCGCGCGCTGGTCGCGGTCCGGCTCGCTTCGGCAGGACTCGTCGAGCGAGAAGGTCTCGCAGCGTTCGCGCGACTCGCCGAGGACGCGCCGGCCTCGCCTGCACTCGCGGACGCGCGCCGCTTCGTCAGCCCGATCGCCGTGCGCAGCGCGATCTACCCGGCGGTCCTGCGCGGTTCGGCGGAGTCGGACCTGCCCGGCCTGGAAACGTTGGCTGCGCTCGACCTCCCGACCCTGGTGCTGAGCTGGACCGGCGACGACAGCCATCCGGTCAGCAGCGGCACCCTCCTCGCCGATGCGTTGCCCGATGCCCGGCTCGAGGTCGCCGACAGTCCAGGGCGGCTCCACTCGTGGCCACGGAGGGTGGCGGAGTTCCTGGAGGACCTCTGACGTCCTGACCCATTCGGCCGGCACATCGTGCGCGCTTGACCTATACCCCCTAGGGGTATAGAACGGGCTCATGGACCACAATGCGGTTTCCGAGTCCGCCCACGACACGCACACCGATCACGAGGGTCACGCCGAGCACGACCACGGCGACCACGGCCACCACGTCGCGATGTTCCGTCGCCTGTTCTGGCTCATGACGGTGCTGGCGGTGCCCGTGGTGATCGCCAGCCCGATGTTCGCCGACCTCCTCGGGTACTCCCTGCCGGACCTGGGCGGCGTCACCGAATGGATCTCGCCGATTCTCGGCACGGTCATGTTCGTGTGGGGTGGCCGCCCGTTCCTCACCGGCGCGGTCGACGAGTTGCGGTCCCGTACGCCGGGGATGATGACCCTGATCGGGCTCGCCATCACGGTGGCGTTCGTCGCGTCGTGGGGTGCATCGCTGGGCCTGCTGCACCACGAACTCGACTTCTGGTGGGAACTGGCGCTGCTGATCGTGATCATGCTGCTCGGGCACTGGATCGAGATGCGCTCGGTCGCCCAGACGACCTCGGCTCTCCAGTCGCTCGCCGCGCTCCTGCCCGACGAGGCCGAACGGGTGGAGGGTGACGACATCCGCACGGTCTCACCGGCCGACCTCCAGATCGACGACCTCGTCATCGTCCGCCCCGGCGGCCGCGTCCCTGCTGACGGCGAGATCGTCTCGGGGGCAGCCGAAGTCGACGAGTCGATGATCACCGGTGAATCGGCGCTCGTGACCCGGGGAATGGGGGACAAGGTCGTCGCAGGAACCGTCAGCGCCGACACCGCGATCCGGGTGCGGGTGACGGCCGTCGGCGACGACACCGCGCTCGCCGGCATCCAACGGCTCGTCTCGGACGCACAGAACTCGTCGAGCCGCGCTCAACGCCTCGCCGACCGCGCCGCCGGCTGGCTGTTCTGGTTCGCGCTCGGCGCCGCGGTGATCACCGCCATCGTGTGGGTGGCCGTCGGGCAGCCCGACAACGCCGTCATCCGGACCATCACCGTCCTGGTCATCGCCTGCCCGCACGCACTGGGTCTCGCGATTCCCCTGGTGGTGGCGATCGCGACCGAACGGGCCGCGAAGATGGGCGTTCTGGTGACCGACCGGGTCGCGCTGGAGACGTTGCGGGTGGCCGACGTCGTCCTGTTCGACAAGACCGGCACCCTGACCAAGGGCGAACCGGCCGTCGTCGACGTCGTCACCGATGGTTGGTCCGACGATGAGGTGCTGGCACTCGCGGCCGCTGCCGAATCCGACAGTGAGCATCCGCTCGCCGCGGCCATCGTCCGTGCCGCGACGGAACGCGAGCTCACCATCCCGGCGGCGCAGGACTTCTCGTCGAACGCGGCAGTCGGTGTGCGAGCAGACGTGGGCGGCCGTGAGGTCGCGATCGGCGGACCCCGGATGCTGGCGGAACGCTCGCTCGACGCGCTCTCGGGCGCCGACGACCTGCAGCCGAACGGCAACACGATCCTGCACGTGGTGGTCGACGGACGCGTCGTCGGCGCGTTGGCCCTCGCCGACGAGGTGCGGCCGGAATCCGCCGAGGCGGTCCGGGAGCTGGCCCGGCGCGGCATCGAGACGGTCATGGCCACCGGAGATGCGCGCGAGGTCGCCGAGGCGGTGGCCGCCGAACTCGGCATCGACCGCGTCTACGCCGGCGTCCGTCCCGAGGACAAGGAGTCGATCGTCGCGGATCTGCAATCCGACGGATCGACCGTCGTGATGGTGGGTGACGGCGTCAACGACGCCCCGGCGTTGGCGCGTGCCGACGTCGGCGTGGCGATCGGCGCGGGCACCGACGTCGCGATCGGATCGGCGGGTGTGGTGCTCGCCGGCGATGATCCGCGCACGGTCCTCTCGGCGATGTCGTTGTCGGCGCAGGCATATCGGAAGATGCGCCAGAACCTGTGGTGGGCGGCCGGCTACAACCTCATCTCGGTGCCGCTGGCGGCGGGTGTCCTCGCACCGATCGGATTCGTGTTGCCCATGGCCGTCGGCGCCGTCCTGATGTCGGCGTCGACGGTGATCGTCGCGCTCAACGCCCAGCTGTTGCGGCGGGCGGATCTGTCGGCCGATTGACGCTCGTGAACGGGTAGAGTCGGGTTTTCGACTGGGAATCGAAAACAGGTGTGCGGCGTTGAACCGATCGCATCACCCGTCTCCCGAGAGGTGTGACCATGAGCGATCGTCTGCGACGGCCGAACGAAGGGGCCGACGAGTCGCGGGCCGACCTGGTCGTGATCGGGGCCGGGGTGGCCGGGCTGACGGCCGCATTGTCGGCGGCCGAGGCGGGCCTGCGGGTAGTCGTGGCGAGCAAGGGGCCGGCGTGGCGCGAGGATCTCGTCGAACAGTCGACCGCCACCTTCTACGCCCAGGGTGGGATCGCCGTCGTCGACCCAACGGTCGCCGAGGACGCCGTCGACCTGCATCTCTCCGACACCGTCACCGCCGGTGCCGGCCTCACCGACCCGCTCACCACCCGCCCGATCCTGGCCGACGGATGGTCGGCGGTGGCAGAGCTGATGGCGCGCGGCGCGGAATTCGACCGCGCCGCCGACGGCTCGATGGCCCGGACCCGCGAGGGCGGCCACTCCGTTCGTCGCATCGTGCACGCCGGCGGCGATGCGACGGGCGCGCAGGTCCAACGCGCACTCGCCGGCCGTCTGCGCGCACTCGCGGCGCGACTCCCGATCACCTGTCACGACGAGACCGTGGCGACGGAGGTGCTGATGTCCGACGGGCAGACCGTCGGGGTCGCGCTGCGGAGCCGGGGACGCGACCTGGTCGTCTACTCGCCGTCGGTGCTGCTCGCCACCGGCGGCAGTGGGCACCTGTACGCCGCGACCACCAACCCGGTCGGCGCCACCGCCGACGGCATCGCGCTCGCGTTGCGGGCCGGGGCCGTCGTCGCCGACATGGAGTTCATCCAGTTCCATCCGACGATGCTCTACCTTCCCGGCGCCCGGGGGCGGCGGACGCTGATCAGTGAGGCCGTCCGCGGCGAGGGTGGGCGTCTCGTCGACGCAGCCGGGCGGTCGGTGACCGCCGGCGTCCACCCGCTGGGGGACCTGGCGCCACGCGACGTCGTCGCCAACGCCGTCGAGGCCCGGCTCGCCGAGACGGGCGATCAGTGTGTGTATCTCGATGTGCGGTCGGTCCCCGACTTCGTGGAGCGATTCCCCACGGTGACCGCAGGTGTGCTCGCGGCCGGCCTCGATCTCGAGGACGGACTCATCCCGGTCGTCCCCGGCGCGCACTACCTGTGCGGCGGGGTGCTCACCGACGTCGACGGCCGGACCGTCGTGCCCGGGCTGCTCGCGGCAGGCGAGGTCGCCCGAACGGGACTGCACGGGGGCAATCGCCTGGCCTCCAACAGCCTCTTGGAAGGACTCGTGATGGGCCGACGAGCCGCGGCGGTCGCGGTCGCGCGCGCCGATTGTCCGATCGCCGAGACCGCGCCTTCGACTCTTCTGCCCGCCCCGGCAGTACATCGAGAGACGTTGCAGGACAGTATGTCCCGGTCGGTGGCGTTGCGCCGCGACGCGACCGGACTCGCCATGGTCGCCGACCTCGTGCGCACGGCGCCACTCCGGACACCGGACACCGTCCGCGACGTCGAGGACGCGGCACTGACGTTGACCGCCGGTGTGGTGGTCGCGGCGGCGGATGCCCGCACCGAGTCACGCGGGTGTCACACCCGCACCGATTTTCCCGGCACCGACGCCGTGGCGCACAGCCGATGCTTCGGACTGGTCGACGGAGAGATCGTCGAATGCGTGGGAGCCGAATCGCTGCCACTCCGGGAACTCGCGCGGCAGTCCTGATCCGGGCACCGGCCGCCCGACGTGTCGGCGGACTCCGCCAGAGAGCGCGCGGGTGCGAGGTAACGTCGGCCACCATGACCGCGCCCGAACAGATCGACATCGACCTCGGTCACATCCGTCTACATGCGCTGTGCTGGGGCGACCACGAGGGACCGCTGGCCATCTGTCTGCACGGCTTCCCCGATTCCGCCTGGACCTGGCGGCATCTCGGTCCGGCGCTGGCCGACGCGGGGTATCGGGTGGTGGCACCGTTCACGAGAGGCTATGCGCCGTCCGACATCCCGGCCGACGGTGATTTCCACGTCGCCGCACTCGCGTATGACGCGCTGGCGCTGCACCACGCGCTCGGCGGCGATGAGCGTGCCGTGCTGATCGGCCACGACTGGGGCGCGATGACGGTCAACGCCATCGCCGCACGCACCGATGACCGGTTCCGGCGCCTCGTCGCACTCGCGGTCCCGCCGATCGCCGTGATCCGGCGACAACCGCCGCGGGGCCGGGTGCGTCTGCTGCCGCGTCAGATGGCGATGAGCTGGTACATCGGGTTCAACCTGCTCCCGGCGCTGCCGGAACGTCTTCTCGACCGGGTCATCCCGATGTTGTGGCGTCGCTGGGGGCCACCACCGTCCGACGAGGACATCGCCAACGCGCTGGCTGCGGTGCCGACGATGGCGCATCGCGCGGCGGCGCTCGGGTACTACCGGGCGCCGGTGCGGGGGCGGGTGTCGGCCCGCTACGCCGACGACGCCACCGCGTGGCTGCGTCCGCCGGTCTCGCCGATCCTCTACCTGCACGGCGACGCCGACGGTTGCATGCGGCCGGAGTTCGCTGACCGGCTGGTGGACTTCCTGCCCGCCGGCAGCGAGGTGGCGCAGGTGCCGTCGGCGGGGCACTTTCTGCATCTCGACCAACCCGACGCCGTGCACCGCCGCATCCTCGACCACCTCGCCGACGGCGACTCGCCCGCCTGACCGCACCTTTGCGCCGTGTCTATGGCGGTGACGCCCGGGTTCTTCGTACACTTGCCGCCGGGGAGGGCACTGAGCGGTCACCGGGCGCTGTCGGGGGCGTCATATGGCGGGTGCTGCGTGGTACACACACGCGTGCCCAGAGCCGGTTCGTGATCGAGCATCGTATGCGCGTCGTGCGTGAAGGAGTGACCGTATGAACGGCGAAGGCTGCTGGTCGACGGTCGTGTGTACGCCGGCCGAGCGTGCCGCGTTGGGTCTCACCGGCCAGTCGGAATGGCTGCTGCACTGCCGCCTCGCGGCCGGTCACGGTGGCAACCACGCGACCGACGCGAGCACCCACCCGCGGGTCGACCGCCGATTGTGGTTGGAGTGGAACGACTTCGACGATCACGCACAGTCGCTCATCGAACGCAACCCGTGCACCGCCCGCTCCCCGCACGGGGCGGGATGCCTGTTCTACGAAGGCCACGGTGGCGGGCACTTCTTCGCACCGTCCAACGGCCACACACCGGCCGCCGCCCCTGCTCCGCCGCGGGGGGCCACACCGTCCACCGGACGACGACCCGTCGGTCCTGCTGCCACGACCCCGCCACCTCCCAACAGCCCGCCGCCCTCGAGCATGCCGCCCCCGAACATGCCGCCGCCGAACACTCCACCGGCGGGGCCGCCATCGAACGCACCCCGTCCGACTCCGCCGGGAGGCGGCGCGCCCCGTCCCGCAGCCCCGAGGCCCGGACCGATGCCGGAGCAGCAACGTCCGCTCCGGCCTCGTCCTTCCGAGGCCGCCGGGAGCGTCCCGCGTGGCGTTCCGCCGCAGCCGGTTGCCGCCGGCGCGGCGGGAGCGCAGGGCGGCTATCGGCTCGGTCGCCGGTCGACGAACGCCGAACCACCGGCCGACCAGGGATCGCGTTCGATCAGCCGTCATCGCCTCCCCGACCCGGAGGACTCTGCGGCCGCACCGCCCCCGTCCGCGCCTGCGCAGCCCGCTCCTGCACCGCCGACTCCTGCACAGGAAGCTCCTGCACCGCCCCCACCGCCTGCCCCCGCAGGTCAGGGAGCCGGTGCTCACGGCGGCGGGGCTCAGGGTGCCCCGGGCGCGGGTGTGTCCGGGGGAGCGGCATCAGGGTCTGCGCCGCGGCCCGACGCCGAGATCGCCGCGGCCCTGCGTGACGTCGCGGCAGCACTCGAGCAGCTCGCCGCCGCGGTGCGCCGATCCGGTGACCGCACGCCGGGTTCATAGGGTCGCCCTCGTCAGAGGCTGTGGTGGCCACTTCCGCCGGGTGTGTACCCTAGGGGGGTACCGGTATACGAAGGGTGGCGCGGCCAATGGAGCAGACCGAGCACGTCGAACAGAATCAGCACGGCTACATCGGCCGCAAGGACGACTACCTCCGACGGCTACGCCGCATCGAGGGCCAGGCGCGGGGACTGCAACGCATGGTCGACGACGAGGCGTACTGCATCGACATCCTCACGCAGGTCTCGGCGATGACCAAAGCGCTGCAGGCCGTGGGTCTCGGACTCCTCGAGGAGCACATGAACCACTGTGTCGTGCACGCGGCGCAGGAGAGTGACACCGCCGGCCGGGAGAAGGTCGACGAGGCGATGGCCGCCATCAGTCGGCTCGTCAAGTCCTGACGCGTTTCCGTTCTCCGAAAAACACTCGACAACAATCTGTTTCGGCAGAATCCGGCACACCGGACTCCGCCGACCAACCCAGGAGGTTAGACGATGACCACCGCCACCTACACCGTCACCGGAATGACCTGCGGCCACTGCGTGGCATCCGTCCGCGAGGAGATCGAGGCCATCGCAGGTGTCCGCAGTGTCGACGTCGCTCTCGACACCGGCACGGTGGAGGTGACCAGTGACCGATCGATCGATCTCGCCGAGGTGACCGCCGCCGTCACCGAGGCGGGCTACGAGTTGGCATGAGCCCCGCCTACCGGATCGGCGGATTCCTAGCCGCCATGGCCGTCGTCTTCGCCCTCTCGTTCGGGGTCGGCCGCGTGGTCGATCCCGTCGACAGCCCGCCGCCTGCGCCCCCGACCCATCAGCAGCACGCGGAGTAGACCGACATGACCGTTGGCATCGAGCACGCCGCTTTCGACATCGACGGCATGACCTGCGCGTCCTGCGCGAGCCGAATCGAGCGCAATCTCAACAAGCTCGACGGTGTGCGGGCGACGGTGAACTACGCGACCGAACAAGCACACGTCGAGTATCCGTCGACGATCGACCGGGCCGCGCTCATCGCTGTGGTCCGCGACGCCGGCTACGACGTCGCACCCGACCGACCGAACCCGGAGCCCGACGACCTGGATGGGTCGGACGCCGGCGGGGACCCGGAACACGACGGTCTACGGCAGCGGCTCGTCATCTCGGCGGTGCTCAGCGCGCCGGTGATCGCGTTGGCGATGATCCCGGCGTGGCAGTTCACCTATTGGCAGTGGCTCTCGCTCACCCTCGCCGCGCCCGTGGTGGTGTGGGGTGGCTATCCCTTCCATCGGGCGGCATGGATCAACCTGCGACACGGCGCCACGACGATGGACACATTGGTGTCGATGGGGACGCTCGCCGCGTTCGCGTGGTCGCTGTATGCGCTCTTCCTGGGCACCGCAGGCGAACCGGGAATGAGTCACGGCTTCGACCTCATCGCATCCCGCGGGGAGGGGGCGGGCAACATCTACCTCGAGGCCGCAGCCGGCGTCACCACCTTCCTGCTGGCCGGACGCTACTTCGAGAAGCGTGCCAAGCGGCGGGCCGGTGACGCCCTGCATGCCCTGATGGATCTGGGTGCGAAGGACGTCGCGGTGCTCGTCGACGGCCGCGAACGACGTGTTCCGGTGGCCGATCTCGCCGTGGGTGACGATTTCGTCGTACGTCCCGGCGAGAAGATCGCCACCGACGGCGTCGTCGTCGACGGCGTCTCGGCGGTCGACGCGTCGATCATCACCGGTGAATCGGTCCCGGTCGAGGTCACCGTCGGCGACGAGGTCACCGGCGGCACGATGAACGCGGCGGGACGGCTGGTGGTCCGTGCCGGTCGCGTGGGCGCCGACACCGCACTCGCGCAGATGGCGAAGATGGTCGCCGACGCGCAGGCCGGCAAGACCGACGCCCAGCGCCTCGCCGACCGGATCTCCGCGTTCTTCGTGCCCGCGGTCATCACCATCGCCGTTGCGACACTGGGTTTCTGGCTCGGAAGCGCCGGTACCGCCGGGGATTCGGGCGGCGTGGCCATGGCCTTCACTGCGGCGGTCGCGGTGCTCATCATCGCCTGTCCGTGCGCGCTGGGCCTTGCCACGCCGACCGCCCTGATGGTCGGGACCGGACGCGGAGCGCAACTCGGGATCCTGCTCAAGGGGCCCGAGGTCCTCGAGTCCACCCGACGGGTCGACACGATCGTGCTGGACAAGACGGGCACCGTCACCACCGGCGAGATGAGTCTGCGTTCGGTGATCTCCGGCACCGAATCCGGCGACCCGCCGGCTGATCGGGTGCTGCGCATGGCGGCGGCGGTCGAGGCGGGTTCCGAACACCCGATCGGTGCCGCGATCGTCGCGGCGGCCGCACGCGAGACATCCGAACGCGAAACAACGGCACCCCTACCCACCGCGCACGGGTTCCGTGCCGACGAGGGCATTGGCGTGAGTGCCGTCGTCGACGGCGTGCGCGTGATGGTGGCCAAGCCGGCATCGTGTGGGCAACTCCCGGCGGCGCTGGCCGGTGCCGTCGACGACGCGCAGACCGAGGGCGCTACCGCGGTCGTCGTGACCTTCGACGAGAGGCCGGTCGGGGTGCTCGTCGTCGGGGACACGGTGAAGCACTCGTCGGCGGGGGCGATCGCCGAGTTCCGTCGGATGGGGCTCACACCGGTGCTCCTCACCGGCGACAACGCCGGCGCGGCCGCCCATGTCGCCCGCGCGGTCGGCATCGACCGGGTCATCGCCGAGGTGGACCCGGCCCAGAAGGTCGCGGCGATCGAGCAACTACATCGTGAGGGCCGCACGGTCGCGATGGCCGGAGACGGGGTCAACGACGCCGGCGCACTCGTCGCGGCCGATCTCGGGTTGGCGATGGGGACCGGCACGGACGTCGCGATCGCGGCCGGCGACCTGACGGTGGTCAGCGGCGATCTGTGGGCTGTGGTCGATGCGATCCGTCTCGCGCGCCGCACCCTGGGCACCATCAAGGGAAACCTGTTCTGGGCGTTCGCCTACAACGTCGCCGCGATCCCGGTCGCGGCCGCGGGCCTGCTCAACCCCATGCTCGCGGGTGCGGCCATGGCGTTGTCGTCGGTCTTCGTGGTGGCCAACAGCCTGCGATTGCGGCGGTTCCGGGCTCATCCGCGCTCGTGATCGTGGGTTGTGGTCATCTCACCCGGAACTAGAACAAGTTCTAGTTCATCGTCTACGCTGTGGCCATGGCAGGAGCGGAGATCCCGGAGACCATCGCGCTGGAGTCGGTGCCAGAGTTCTCCGACGACGTGGATGTGCTGGTCATCGGGTGTGGAATCGCCGGTGGGAGTGCCGCGGTCGAGGCGGCGGCAGCAGGCGCGAAGGTCCTCGTCCTCGAACGGGCGGCGGCGGCCGGCGGCACCACATGCATGGCGGGCGGACACTTCTACCTCGGCGGCGGGACGGCGGTCCAGCAGGCCACCGGCCACGACGACAGTCCCGAGGCGATGGAGAAGTACCTCACCGCGGTCTCGCGTGAACCCGAACCCGAGAAGATCCATGCGTACTGCGTCGACAGCGTCGAACACTTCAACTGGCTTGAGGCCCTCGGCTTCAGTTTCGAGCGCAGCTTCTACCCGGAGAAGGCGGTCATCCAGCCGCAGACGCAAGGGCTGATGTTCACCGGCAACGAGAAGGTGTGGCCGTTCAAGAACATCGCGACACCGGCGCCGCGTGGCCACAAGGTCCCCGTCCCAGGTGACACCGGCGGCGCGTCGATGGTCGTCGACCTGCTGGTCAAACGGCTCGCCGAACTCGGCGCCGAACTGCGGTACGAAACGGGTGCCCGGCAACTCGTCGTCGACGACACCGGACGGGTCGTCGGAGCCTCCTGGCGTCGACCGGGCGCGGACGGGGTGATCCGCGCACGGTCGGTGATCATCGCCGCGGGTGGCTTTGTCATGAACGAACAGATGGTGGCCGAGCACGTCCCGCACGTGGCGGAGAAGCCGTTCACCCTCGGCAGCACCTACGACGACGGGCTGGGCATCCGGCTCGGCGCATCGGTGGGTGCCGCGCTCAAACACATGGACCAGGCCTTCGTCACCGCGCCGATCTATCCGCCGAGCGTCCTGCTGACCGGCATCGTCGTCAACAAGAACGGCGACCGCTTCGTCGCGGAGGACTCGTACCATTCGCGCACCTCGGGTTTCGTGATGGATCAACCGGATTCGGCCGCGTACCTGATCGTCGACGAAGCGCACATGCAGCGACCCGAGGTCCCGCTGATCAAGCTGATCGACGGATGGGAGACCGTCGCCGAGATGGAGTCGGACCTCGGCATCCCCGAGGGACGACTGCAGAAGACCCTCGCCGACTACAACGCCAACGCGGCGAACGGCGAGGACCCCGATTTCCACAAGGCCGCGGAGTTCCTGGCCCCGCAGGATCACGGACCGTGGGGTGCCTTCGACCTCAGTCTCGGCAAGGCGATGTACTCCTGCTTCACCATCGGCGGAATGGCGACGTCGCTCGATGCCGAGGTCCTCGCCGACGACGGCACCCCGATCACCGGCCTCTACGCCGCCGGCGCGTGCGCCGCGAACCTCGCGCAGGACGGCAAGGGCTACGCCAGCGGCACCCAACTCGGCGAGGGGTCGTACTTCGGCCGGCGGGCCGGCCGGCACGCCGCATCTCGCGCGGAGGTTGTGACCGAAGGGTGACGTCCCGGCGGGACCGCCACCGGACACCGAATCGCTGCGGTATCAAGGGGATATGACCCCCGACGCCCGAACCCGCGGCCACACCCCGGCCGCCGCCCTCGCCGGTCTGGTCGCCGTCGGCGCCGGACTGGCGGTCGGGGAGTTGGTGGCAGCTCTGATCGATCCCGCCGCATCGCCGTACTTCGCCGTCGGTGCCGCCGTCGTCGACCACGCGCCGACCGTCGGTCGCGAGTTCGCCATCGGCACATTCGGCACCGCCGACAAACCGGCGCTCTACATCGGGATGGGCGTGCTGATCGCGATCATCGCCGCCGGTTGCGGCATCGCCGAACGCCGCCGTCCACCGCTCGGCTCGGTGATCATCGGGGTGTTCGGTGCGATCGGGGTGCTGGCCGCGCTCGACCGTCCCGATTCCCGCTGGACGTTCGTCCTTCCGTCGGTGCTCGGGGCGGCGGTGGCCGTCGTCGTGCTGCGGATGTTGCTCACCCTGCTCGATCCCACGGACCGAGAGGCCCCGGTCGGTGCCGACACGGTGAGCCCACCGGATGACGACGCGACCCGTTCGCAGGGCGTCGGCCGGCGGTTCGTGCTTGCCGCCGGTGGCGTCGCGGCGCTTGCCGTCGTCGTCGGCACGGTGGGGCGGCGGATGCTGGCCGACACCGCGCGCACGGTCGCCGACCGCACCCGCATCGTCCTGCCGACTCCGCGGTCCGCTGCGCCCCCCGTCCCGCCGGGCGCGGATCTCGACCTGCCGGGAGCGACGCCGTTCGTCACCGCCAACGACGACTTCTACCGGATCGACACGGCGCTGCAGGTCCCCAACCTCACCACCGACGACTGGTCGTTGCGCATCCACGGCCTCGTCGACAACGAGATCCGTATCGGGTGGGACGAACTGCTTGCGATGCCCATGACCGAACGACTCGTCACGTTGACCTGTGTGTCCAACGATGTCGGCGGCGACCTCATCGACAACGCGCGCTGGTTGGGCGTACCGATGAAGACCTTGCTCGATCGAGCCGGGGTGCAGGCGGGTGCGGACATGCTGTTGTCCACCAGTTCGGACGGATGGACATGTGGCACACCGGTTTCCGCAGTCACCGACGGGCGTGACGCGCTGCTCGTCGTCGGCATGAACGGCGAACCGCTGCCGGTCGAACACGGCTTCCCGGTCCGGCAGGTGGTGCCGGGGCTGTACGGCTATGTGTCGGCGACGAAGTGGGTGGTCGACTGGGAGCTGACCCGGTTCGCGGACGCCGAGGCCTATTGGACGACACGTGGCTGGTCGGCGCTGGGGCCGATCAAACTGGCGTCGCGCATCGATCGGCCGACGGATTCGCGGCAGTCGGAGGGCGAGATCGTCCTGGCCGGGACGGCGTGGGCCCAGCACACCGGTGTCGCCGCCGTCGACGTCCGCATCGACGAAGGGCCTTGGCAGCCTGCGGAACTCGCCACCGAGTATTCGGTCGACACCTGGCGGCAATGGCGCTACGTGTGGTCGGCGACGCCGGGCGAACACACCGTCGAATGCCGGGCGACCGATCAGAACGGCCAGCAGCAGGTCGAGGCCTACGCCGCCCCGATCCCCGACGGTGCGACCGGACTCGACTCCCGGATCTACACCATCGACTGAACGCTCGACCAAAGCGCTGCCGACCTTGCGTCGCGCCGATACACTTCTGCGAATTCGACCGGGCGGGGCCGACCGAAACAGGTCGCGGCGGATAACGATCCAGCCGGCGACATCGATACGGGAGGGAAAGCCGGGCGACGTCCGGCTCGGCGGAGGGGACGGTCGCATGGCGGCATCCGGCACGGCATCAGCAACGAACTCGGGGTCGATGACCCGGATCAGGCGGACGGGCAGGACGGCCGCGTTGGCGGTGCTGCCTCTCGTGGCCGTGCTCGGGGTCGCCCTGTCGGGGACGCCGTCAGCTGCTGCCGCGGCGGAGAGTGAGCCGGAATCGCCGGTGGTCATCACCGATCCGACGACGTGGTATCCGCAGATCGTGCGCTCGAAACCGACGTGGCTCCCGGCCGATCTCGGTCAGAACACGACCGTCATCCTCGTTCCCGGAAGCGGCGACCGTGAATCGGTCGGGCAACGGGTGCGCACTGCGGGCATCGGCTTCTACGACGACCCGGCCACCGGCGAGTCGTACGAACCGACGATCGTCCCGGTCGTCTACCCAGCCGCGATCGGCTTCCGGCTCTTCGGCCGCGTCGTGTCCGTCAACGACACCGGCGTCACCTACAACGACTCGGTGGATGCGGGAACGATTGCGGGCGTCGACGACGCGCTCCGCGCGTGGGACGAGCGCGGCCGAACCGGGACCATCCTCGTGAACGGCTATTCGCAGAGCGGACCGGTTGCGATGAACATCGCCTACGAACTGCATCGCGCCTATGCCGCGGGAGACCCCGACGCGATCCCGGACGAGAACATCATCGTGGTCATCGGCGGCGACACCCGGTTCCCGCACACCGGGATCGAGACGGTCGTGCCCAGCTTCATCCCCGGGATCTACACCAACGGCGAACGTGACCCGGAGAGCACCGGCGACATCGAGGTCATCTCCTACTGCGTGCGCGGCGACTACATCTGCGGTCTCGGCAATCCCCTCGCCCACCCGTTCGAGACGATCTTCTACCTGCTTCCCGGAACGATCGTGCACGCGGTTCTCGGTGACCGGGTCAACCAGTACGAGGTCGTCGACGAGTGGGAGGACGGCAACACGACCTACGTCGTCCTCGACGGCGGAAACCCCTGGGGCATGATGCTGCGGGCGTTCGGTGTCCCGGTACCGACCGAGGTCGACGACGTGCTGAGCGCACTGGTCGAGGTCCCGATGCCGGGCCGCGAGAGCACGTTGCGCGGATATCCGATCCCGACACCGCGGGACGTGCAGGTGTGGCTCTACGAGCAGCTCGGCGCGACCGTGCCGGTCACCGATCCCGACGTCCTCGACGCGCGTGCGGAGGATTCGGATTCGGCCGAGGATCCAGGGCCGGCCTCCGCGACGAATGGCGTCAACGCTGCGGCGACATCGAGCACCGCCTCGACACCGAGTGCGGCGCCCACCTCGACGGCGACGCCGACGACGACGGAACCCACGACCCCGGACACGACGAGCGACGAGGTATCACCAGAGCCCGGACGACCCGATGAGGCGGACGGAGCGACATCCGCGACGAGCTCGGAGCCCACGGCGGTTCCGACCCCCGACGAATCCGATCCCGCCGACGAATCCGATCCCGCCGACGAATCCGATCCCGCCGACGAGGACACCGAGGGTGGGACCACCTCTGGCAGCGCCCCTGGACAGTAGACCGGACAGATGTCCATTTCTCATAGAACGTGTTCCGTCAAGGGTTGAGTGACCAATCCGACTGATCGGACCCTTGCGCGTGACCTCGTGCTATGTTCGTCGCACGTTTTTTCTGTGAGCCGGGTGACAATGCACTGCTCCCGGCGCATCGCAACCGCGATCCGAATGCGATGTGGGGCGACCGCCGCGTCCGGTCAGCCAAGTGTGAACTGTCCGAAACCAAAGGTGAGATCTATGAGTGTGGGTGTCGTGCGCGAGTCCGCCGCGGGCGAGCGCCGTGTGGCGCTGGTCCCGAAGGTGGTGGGCACGCTGGTCGGCAAGGGTGTCCCGGTGATCGTGGAATCGGGTGCCGGTCTGGAGGCTTTGATCCCAGACGAACAATACGTGGACGCGGGTGCGACGATCGGCGACCCGTATTCGGCCGACGTCGTGGTGCGGGTCGCTCCGCCGTCGGATGCCGAGATCGGGAAGTTGCGCAGCGGGCAGAAACTCATCGGATTCCTCGCGCCGCGCAACGCCGACAACCAGATCGACGCGCTGAAGTCGGCGGGAGTCGAGGCGTACGCGGTCGAGGCCATTCCGCGGATCTCCCGCGCACAGGTGATGGACGCGCTCAGTTCGCAGGCCAACGTCGCCGGCTACAAGGCGGTCATCTCCGCGGCGGATCTGTCGACCCGGTTCTTCCCGATGCTGACCACGGCGGCCGGCACGGTCAAGCCGGCGACGGTGTTGGTGTTGGGTGTCGGAGTCGCCGGACTCCAGGCGTTGGCCACCGCCAAGCGTCTGGGCGGCCGCACCACGGGATACGACGTGCGGCCCGAGGTGGCCGAGCAGGTGCGGTCGGTGGGTGCCCAGTGGCTCGACCTCGGCATCGACGCCGCCGGCGAAGGCGGCTACGCCCGTGAACTCACCGACGACGAGCGCGCCAAGCAGCAGCAGGCCCTCGAGGACGCCATCAAGAGCTTCGACGTGGTGATCACCACCGCGCTGGTGCCGGGTCGACCCGCGCCGCGCCTGGTGACGGCTGCCGCGGTCGAAGGGATGAAGGCCGGCAGCGTGGTCGTCGACCTCGCGGGCGAGACCGGCGGAAACTGCGAACTGACCGAACCCGGGCAGACCGTCGTCAAACACGACGTGACCATCACGTCGCCGCTCAACCTGCCGGCGACGATGCCCGAGCACGCCAGTGAGCTGTATTCGAAGAACCTGCTCGCACTCATCGAGCTGATGCTCGACGACAACGGTGCGATCACACCGGATTTCGACGACGAGGTGGTCGCCGCGTCGTGCGTCACCCGCAGCGACGAGGAGGTGTCGGCCTGATGTACACCGGACTGCTGGCGAACATCGCGATCCTGGTTCTGGCCGGGTTCGTGGGCTTCGCCGTCATCTCCAAGGTGCCCAACACCTTGCACACCCCGCTGATGTCGGGCACCAACGCCATCCACGGCATCGTGGTGCTCGGCGCGCTGGTCGTGCTGGGCAAACTGCCCGCCGACGCCAACTGGGGTGTTCGGATCATCGCGTTCGTCGCCTTGGTGTTCGGCACCCTCAACGTGATCGGCGGCTTCGCCGTCACCGACCGGATGCTGGGCATGTTCAAGGGTAAGAAGGAGGTCGCCAAGTGACCGCGCACCTGGTGCTGGCGGCGGACGCCCACACCCCGAGCCAGGGCATCTCCTATCTGGTGATGGCCCTCTACATCGTCTCGTTCTCCCTGTTCATCTACGGTCTGATGGGTCTGACCGGACCGAAGACCGCGGTGCGCGGCAACTGGATCGCGGCCGTCGGTATGGGGCTGGCCGTGGCGGCGACGCTGCTCTACGTCTACAACGAAGGTGCCGTCGGGGACGACGGACACTCCACCGTCGGGGTTCCGGCGATCAACTGGATTCTGATCGTCATCGGTCTGGTTCTCGGTGTGGTACTGGGTATTCCGCCCGCCCTGAGGACCAAGATGACGGCGATGCCGCAGCTGGTCGCGCTGTTCAACGGCGTCGGCGGCGGCACGGTGGCGCTGATCGCATGGGCAGAATTCCTGGAGACCTCCGGGTTCTCGGTGTTCCACAACACCGAACCCGCCTCGCCGCTGGTGATCGGTTCGCTGATCGCGGCGATCATCGGGTCGATCTCCTTCTGGGGATCGCTGGTCGCGTTCTCCAAATTGCAGGACATCGTGCCCAAGGGCGTGGAGAAGGCCTTCGTCGGCAACGCGCGGCTGTTCCAGCTGGCCAACATGGTGCTGCTGGTGGTGGCGCTCGGGATCGCGATCTACCTCGGTGTCGACGCCGCGAACGGCGGCGGCGCCAGCGGATGGTGGATGGTCGGCCTGCTGGTCGCGGCCGGTGTGATGGGACTCTTCGTGGTCTTCCCGATCGGCGGCGCCGATATGCCGGTGGTCATCTCATTGCTCAACGCGATGACCGGATTGTCGGCCGCCGCAGCGGGTATCGCGCTGGACAACACCGCGCTGATCGTCGCCGGCATGATCGTCGGCGCGTCGGGCTCGATCCTGACGAACCTGATGGCCAAGGCGATGAACCGGTCCATCCCGGCGATCGTGTTCGGCTCCTTCGGTGGCGGCGACGACGCCGCGGCCGGTGGTCCCGGCGCCGCGGGCGGAACCGTCAAGGCCACCTCGGCCGCCGACGCCGCCATCCAGATGGCGTACGCGAATCAGGTGATCGTCGTTCCCGGTTACGGTCTGGCCGTCGCACAGGCGCAGCACGCCGTCAAGGAGATGGCCGCTCTGCTGGAAGGGAAGGGCGTCGAGGTCAAGTACGCCATCCACCCGGTCGCCGGCCGGATGCCCGGCCACATGAACGTGCTGCTCGCCGAGGCCGACGTCGAGTACGACGCGATGAAGGAGATGGACGACATCAACGGTGAGTTCAACCGCACCGACGTCGCCATCGTCATCGGCGCCAACGACGTCACCAACCCGGCGGCACGCAACGACCCGAGCTCGCCGATCCACGGCATGCCGATCCTCAACGTCGACGAAGCGCGGTCAACGATCGTGCTCAAGCGGTCGATGAGCTCCGGCTACGCCGGCATCGAGAACCCGCTGTTCTTTGCCGACGGCACCTCGATGCTCTTCGGCGACGCGAAGAAGAGTGTCGACAGCGTCATCGAGGAGCTCAAGGCGCTGTAGGCGCGCTCTCGCAAGGTTCTCGGTTCTTCCCCCAGGTCTCGCTTCGTCGGCCGGCTGCAGTCGGCCGAAGAAGCAAGACCTGGGGGAAGAGTCGTTTTCGGGTGGGGCGGCGACGATGGGGTCAGGAATCGAGAAGCGTGGTCCGAGGGGGCTCACTACCGTGGGTGGTAGTACGCCCGGTGAAGGAGGAGACGATGTCACTGTCCTTGTGGTTCCAGCGAAAGATGAACGCGTACACCACCGGCAAGCTGCGGCGAAAGGGCAAGCCGCAGATGATGGGTATGGACATGCTCATCCTGCACACCACCGGGCGCAGGAGCGGAGCAGCGCGCGAGACCCCGATCTCCTGGTTCGCCGCGGAGAACGGCGCGCGGTTGCTGGTCGCATCGGGAGGCGGCAAGCGCAACCCCGACTGGTACGCGAATCTGATGGCACATCCGGAGTCCGCGGAAATCGAACTGCCCGACGGTAAGAAGGAGGCCGTGACGCCGGTGCTGCTCGACGGCGCCGACCGCGATCACGCGTGGCAGCGCATCACCGACGAACAGCCGCGCTACGCCAAGTACGCAGCGAAGTCCGATCGCGAATACCCGCTGGTCAAACTGGTTTCTCGCTGACCTTCGGGGGTGGGCGATGAGTTTCTCCGCGAGCGGTGGTCTATCCCGGCAGAACCACCCACACTCACCCGGAGGACATCATGACCACATCAACCACCACCAGCGCCCCCACCACCGACGCGCAGACCGGTTCCCGGAACTGGAGGCACACAACGGGAGTCGTGCTCAGCGTGCTGCTCGGCGCCTTCCTGGCGTTCGACATCGTCGGCAAGCTGACCCAGCCGGAATCGGTGATCGAGGGGACCGCCGAACTGGGGTTCCCGATCGACCAGACCTATGTCATGGCGATCGCACTGGCCGCTTGCCTTGTCGCGTATGCGATCCCGCGTACCGCCGTGCTCGGCGCGATCGGTCTGACCGCCTACTTCGGCGGAGCGGTGACCGCGCACATGCGGGTCGAGGACCCGTTGCTGGACCACACGCTGTTCCCGGTGTACTTCGGCATCCTCGTCTGGGCCGCACTGGCTCTGCGTCGTCCGGAACTGTTGAAGGTGGCGGGAATACGGCGTTGATCCGCCACTCACACCTCTCGCTCGCGCTCATCTATGGATGAGCGCGAACGAGTCGTGTGAGCGGTCACGGCCCTCGGGTGTTATCCATCTGGGACCGGACGGGTGCGGCGTCGTTGCCGAACCGCCGTACTGTTACGCAAGTGACAAATGTGACCAGAGTGAAACGGCGTCGGAGAATCGCTGCGCTCACCACCATTGCGGCATGTGCGATCGGCGGGGCCGTCGTCGGCGGGCTGCCGGCCGATCGTGCCGGTAACCTCGACGTGCGGCCGGTGGTCACGGCCGTCGATCCGTCCACCTATTACAACTCGGCGCAGCAGAAGTTCGCGGCTGGTGACGTCCCCGGCGGCCTCGAGTCTCTCGAGGAGATGCTCGCCGTCGTTCCGGTTGACCCCTATGCCCTTGCTCTGCAGGCGATCTGGTCCGCGCAGGATGATGACCCCGCGACGAGCAAAGCTGCGCTGACGCGGCTGAACGGCATCAACCGGACCTTGGCGATCGCGGCCCGCAACATCATCGACGGCGTCGATGCGGCGGCGCAGATCGTTCCGGACACCGCGCCGAAGACGATCTCCGGGCAGCCGACCATCGTGATCCTCGGCTTCGGTCTCAATCGCAACGGGAAGATGGCACCCGAGCTCGTTCGCCGGGTGACCGCAGGCAAGTCGCAGGCCGACACCACGCCCACCGCGCCGGTGGTGGTGAGCGGAGGAGCGCCTCAGGCCGGCGTCACCGAGGCGGCCGCGATGAAGAAGTGGCTCGTGTCCAAGGGAGTCGACGCGGGCCGGATCACCGAGGAGGGACGCTCGGGGTCGACGGTCGGCAACGCCCAGAACACCGCCGAGATCCTGCGTGGCCGAGGTGTCAGCGAGATCATCCTGATCACGTCGCCCAACCATATTCGCCGTGCTGCTGCAGATTTCGCCGCTGTCGGTCTCCGAGCCGTCGCGACGGTCACCACCGAGACGGAACTGTCGAAGTACGCCAACCCACTGACCCGCGACCAGCAGAAGGGAATCCGCCTCGAGGCCACCCGCGCCGCCGGTATTCCGGCGACACGTCAGGCCGGCCTCCCGCTGCCGGACAACCTGCCCGACACCGGACCGGCCCTGCTCACGGACTTCCTCGAAGGATTGCTCGACGCGGGTTCGTCCATGCTGGGGGAGTAGGAGGCCGCGCTCACCTGCGCCGACTCTTGGTCAGCGCGACCGGATCGAGAGTCGTACGCGACCACTCGGCCGCCATCGCAAGACTGGTGGCGCGGCCCGAATGCACGTGATGGAACGCGGATTCGGCGGCCCGGTCGGGATCATGATCGGCGATGGCCGCCAGCAGTTCCTCGTGTTCGCGACACTGCACGCCGGGATCACGCGACTTGGTCAGGTGGAAGAGCCATTGTGTCCGCGCCTCGAGTGGTCGGAGAATGTTCTCCAGCAAGGGATTTGCTGCGAGATCGACGATGATCGTGTGAAATCGGGCATTGGCGGCGGCGATGGCCGGCTTGTCGTCGCGGGCAGTCGCGTCGCGTGCGATCTCGAGTTGGTCGGCGAGAGCTTCGAGTCCGGCCGCGTCGGCGCGTTCTGCCGCGAGTCGCGCCGCCAGGACCTCGAGGCTCTCACGGACATCGAACAGGTCGCGCACGTCGTCTGCGGTGAACGGGGCGACGATCGCTCCCTGACGGGGGACCACAACGACGAGGCCATCCTGCTGCAGTCGTTGTATCGCTTCGCGGAGCGGTATGCGGGACACCTCGAGTTCGACCGCGAGATCGCGTTCGACCAGCCGGGTCCCGGGAGGCAGGTCGAGGCCGACGATCTGCGCACGCAACGCGTCGTAGGCATGGTCGCGCAGCGACTTCTTCGTTGCTGCGGCTTCGGCTCTGGTCACTGTCGTCTCCTCGCGTCCCGAAGGTCAGCGTACCGGCCGCTCCGTTAACGGTATACCGTTAACGGTCCTCTTACGGGTGCGT
Organism: Gordonia prachuapensis; assembly: GCF_036350515.1. Lineage (NCBI taxonomy): Bacteria > Bacillati > Actinomycetota > Actinomycetes > Mycobacteriales > Gordoniaceae > Gordonia > Gordonia prachuapensis. Next base: position 126,076 of record NZ_JAZDUE010000015.1, read on the forward strand.
AATGCGCACGCAATGAACGGCCTCGACTCTCTTCGTAACGGTATACCGCTAAGGGGTTGCCCTGACTGACCAGGAGAAAGCCATGAAACGCACGCTTCCCATCGCGCTGATCGCCGCGGGCGCGCTCGCACTCGGCCTCACCGGCTGCGGATCATCCGGCTCTGCTGCCGACGACGGAACTCTCACCGTCGGGGTGTTTCTGCCCGGCTCGGTCAACGACACCGGCTTCATGCAGTCGGCCTACGCCGGCGTCGACCGCGTCAGGGAAGAATACGGCGATCAGGTCGAGATCAGCTATGTCGAGCAGGTCTCCGCCGCCGACTACCAGCAGGCCTTGCAGCGCTTCGCCTCGGAGAACGAACTGGTGATCTCGGTGGGTGGGCAGACCGATGCCGACCTGCGCAAGGTGGCTCCGCAGTTCCCGGACGTCACCTTCGTCGAGATCGGTGGTCCTGCCGACGCGGAGCCGATGGAGAACCTCGCCTACTACGACCCACAGCAGGCCGAGGCCGAGTTCGTCGCCGGGGCGGCGGCGGCCACGTCGTCGACCGCCGGGACGATCGGCTTCGTGGGCGGCGTCGAGCTGCCGGCGATCGTCAACTCTGCCATCGCCTTCGAGAATGGCGCCGAGTTCGCACGCCCGGGGGTGCGGGTGCTTGCGCCACAGTATGTCGGTGACTTCAACGATCCGGCCAAGGCCAAACAGGCCGCGGCTGCCGCGTATGCCGGTGGAGCGGATGTCCTGAGTCAGGTGGTCAATCTCGGCAAGCAGGGCATGGAGCAGGCGGCGCAGGAAACCGGAAATCGGATGAGCGGCGGCCCCATCCCCGGTGACTGCACCAACCCGGTCTACACCGGCTACGTCAAGACCGACATCGGTACCGAGGTCGAGTACGCGGTGACCTCGGTGCTCGACGGCACCTGGGAGGCGGCGCAGGTCCCGTTCGGATTGACCACCGACAAGGAAGGCACCGACTACGTCGTGTGCTCGACCGATCCTGCGGTGACCCAGGCGGTCGAGCGCGCGAAGTCCGCCATCGCCGACGGCTCGGTCGCCCCCTACTGAGCCGCCCGAGATGTCGATCACCACGGACATCCCGGTGACCGGGACGGACTCGCTGCTCACTCTTGACTCGGTGGCCAAGACCTTCGGGACGGTACGGGCACTACGCGACGTGACCATGTCCATCCGTACCGGCGCGGTGCACTGCATTCTCGGCGAGAACGGCGCAGGCAAGTCAACCTTGTGCAACACCATCTTCGGGACGGTGTCGCCGGATGCCGGTCGGATGGTCCTCGGCGACAAAGAGTACCGGCCCGCCGGCCCGGCAGACGCGATCGATGCCGGTGTGGCCATGGTGCACCAGCACTTCTCGCTGATCCCGACCATGACGGTCGCCGACAACCTTCTGCTCGGCTCCGGAGGATTCCGTCCACCGCGCAGCCGACTGCAGGCCGATCTCGATCGCATCGCCGACGACTACGGTCTCCGGGTAGACCCGGCGGCGATGGTGAAAGAGCTCAGTGTCGGCGCGCGACAGCGGGTGGAGATCGTCAAGTCCCTGCTGAACGACCCGCGCCTGATCCTGCTCGACGAACCGACGGCAGTCCTCGACCCGGCCGAGATCGACGCCCTCATCGAGACCTGTATGGCGTTGGCGGCCGACGGAAAGTCGGTCGTGCTGATCACCCACAAACTGGGTGAGGTCGCCCGGGTCGCCGACGAGGCCACCGTGCTGCGGGACGGCACCGTGGTCGGCGGTGGACGGCTCGCCGACGTCACGCGATCCGACCTGCTCGAGCTCATGCTCGGGCAGGCGGCGCCGCTGTCCGCCCCGTCGCGCCCTCCCCGGCGAACCAGCGAATCCGCTCCGGTCTGCCTGCGGGTCAACGGGGTCGGCGTGACCCATCAGGATGGCCGCGTCGGCCTCGCCGGGGTCGACCTCGAGGTCCGAGCCGGCGAGATCGTCGGGATCGCCGGTGTCGAGGGCAACGGGCAGTCGGAACTGACCTCCGTCCTCTCGGGGTCGCTACGTCCCGACGAGGGCACGGTGACGATCGACGACGCGGACCTGACCATGGCGACGCCGGCCCACCGGACGCGCGCAGGCCTCGCGGTTATCCCAGAGGACCGCCACGCCGAGGGGATGATCGGCGGTATGAGTATCGCCGAGAATCTGGCGATGCCAAGGCTTTCACACTATCGCCGGTGGGGCCTGCTCGACCGGACCCGGATGCGATCCGACGCGCTGGCGGCCATCACCGAGTTCGATATCCGTGCCCCGGGGCCCGACGCACCGATCGGCAGTCTGTCCGGCGGAAATCAGCAAAAGGTCGTTCTCGCCAGAGAACTCGGCACACCCGGGTTGCGGGTCGTCGTCGCCGCGCAGCCGACCCGAGGTCTCGACGTCGGTGCCGTCGCCTTCATCCTCGACCGGCTCCGGGCCGCAGCCGACGATGGCGCCGCCGTCCTGGTGACCTCGAGTGAACTCGACGAACTGTTGTCGGTGTGCGACCGCATCGTCGTCGCCTATCGAGGTGGGTTGCACGGCTCCGTCGACACCCACGCGCCGGACGCCGCACGCGAGATCGGCAACCTACTCACAGGAGTCGCATGATGACCAGCTTCCCCACCCGGGTGCGGTCCCGGCTATCGGGTACGACCCCGAGCCCTCGGAGCCCGATCGTGGTCGGACTCTGCGCGCTACTGGTCGCTGCCGCGGTCGGCCTCGCACTGGCTGCCGCGGCCGGGGCGAGTCCGGCGACGGTGGCCCGTGCCCTGGTCGACGGAACCCTGGGATCGCCGTTCGCAGTGGGTACGTCGATGAACAGTGCGGCCGTGTTGATGCTGGTCGCGATCGGCTTCACGATCGCCTACCGGGCCGGACTCGTCAATGTCGGTGGCGAAGGGCAGATCTGCCTCGGCGGCATCGGCGCGACCGCCGTCGGGGTCTCGTTGCCGGACTCGGTGCCGTCGGCGGTCGCCATCCCGATCACCTTGTTAGCCGCGGTCCTCGGTGGCGCGCTGTGGGCGGCGATAGCTGCCTGGCTCAAGGTGCGACGAGGTGCCAGCGAGATCATCACCACGCTCCTGCTCAACTTCGTCGGCCTGGCGATGGTCGTGCTGATGGTGCACGAAGCCGCGCTGCTGCGTCAGCCCGTGACGTCATCGGAGACGTTGCCGCAGTCGGAGTCGCTGGCCGAGTCGACGCACCTACCGCTGCTGGGATTCACCGGGAATCCCGCGACGATTGCGATCGCACTGGCCGTCGTCCTGGCAATCCTGATCGGTATCATGTTGCGTAACAGTGCTATCGGCATGCGATTGAGATCCGTCGGCCTGTCGCCATCGGCGGCGGCGCGGTTGGGGGTGCCCATTGATCGCACGGCATTTCTCGGCCTCACCGCCGCGGGCGGATGTGCCGGGCTCGCCGGCGGACTGCTCGTCACCACCGCACCGTTCGTACTGGCCGAGGGGTTCTCGTCCGGCTTCGGATTCAGTGGGCTCGTCGTCGGACTCCTGGCCCGCGGGTCGATGACCGCGGTGGCAGCAGTCTCGCTGTTGTTCGGTTTCCTGGTCTCCGGTGGGATCAACCTCCAGCTGGAGGCGGGGGTGCCGTCGTCGACGATCACCGTCGTGGAGAGTGTTCTCGTCCTCCTGATCGCCGCCGCCGCATGGTGGGCATCGTCGTCGTCGACACGTTCCGTCGAATCCGCAGGTAAGCAGGCCGGACGGCCGAGCGTAGACACCGAGGAAGTACCCGCATGAGCACCGACATGATCACCGAGATCTTCACCAGTGGAGCGGCATTCGCCATCCCGATCCTTCTCGCCGCGACGGGCGAGTCCATCAGTGAACGGGCCGGTGTGCTCAACCTCAGCATGGAGGGGATCATGCTCTGCGGCGCATTCACCAGCGTCCTCGCCGCTGCCACCACCGGCTCCGCAGCGGCCGGTGTCGTCGCGGGGATCGCCGCCGGATTGATCTTCGGTGTCATGAACGCGTTGCTGAGTGTTCGGTTCAAGGCGGATCAGATCGTCATCGGGATCGCCGCGAACGCGCTGGCGCTCGGACTCACCACCTTCGGTGCGCGCATCCTGCTCGCCGACGGAAGGGGCAACGGAGTGCCGGCATTCGACGACATCCACATCCCGGTCCTCACCGACCTGCCCATCGTCGGGCCTGCCCTGTTCGGCCAGACTCTGCTCGGATACCTCTGCCTGCTCGTTGTCGCACTGCTCGCCGTCGTCTTCTCCGCCCGGACGATGGCAGGTATCCGCATCGACGCGATCGGTGAAGACGCCACCTCGGCTGGCTGGACCGGGCTGGCGGTCAACCGGATACGGGTCCTCGGTGTGATGATCGCGGCCGGCACAGGCGGTCTCGCGGGTGCGCAATTGGCCCTGTCCGAGGTTCGGTCGTTCGGCGAGAACATGACGGCCGGGATGGGGTACCTGGCTGTTGTCGCGGTGATAGCCGGTCGGTGGAAGGTGGGTGGAGTCGTCGTCGCCACGCTGTTCTTCGGGGTGGCGGGGGCCCTGCAGTTCGCCTTGCCGGCGATGGGTGTCGACATCCCCTACGCGCTGCTGGTGATGCTGCCCTACGTCATCGCGATCGTGGCCGTCGCCGGGTTCGTCGGTGGGCGCAAGGCCCCATCGTGTCTCACCGTCCCCTATGTCGGTCGCATCTGACCCGCCCCTGTCCGAGAACTACGTCAAGGCACGAGAAAGGGCCCAGTGATGGCCATCGTCCTCACCCATTCCGATGTGGTCGACCTGATCGACCGGGCGGCGGTCTACGCCGCGGTCGAACAGGCACACATCGACCTGTCCACCGGCGCCGCCGCCAACCCGGCGCCGTCGATGCTGCCGATCGATGGCGGTACGGTCCTGCCGATGGCGGCCTCCGCCCGGCGGCAGCGCTGCAGTGCCGTGAAGATGTTGTCGGACATGCCGTTCAACCGGGACGCGGGACACCCGGCGCAGCGGTCGACGATCCTCCTCATGTCCGCCGACACTGGCGAATGCGAGGCGGTGATCGACGGGCGGTTGATCACGGCGATCCGCACCGCGGCCGCCAGCGCCGTCGCCACGGCCCACCTGTCGCGCACCTCGAGCACATCGCTCGGTCTGATCGGGGCGGGCACGCTTGCGGTGGAACACACCCGGTCGATCGCCCGAATCCGTCCGATCGACAAGGTGTTCGTGTGGTCGCGGAGTACCGCGACCGTGGACCGATTCCGTTCTGCCGTGGCAGATCTCGACATCGAGGTGGAGTCGGCCGATTCCCCGCGGCAGGTGGTGTCGGCGGCCGATGTCGTGTGTACGCTGACGCCGTCGCGTGACCCGATCGTCGAGGGCGGTTGGTTTCGGGCCGGATTGCACATCAATGTCGTCGGTGCCCCGCCGCGGGCGGATCACCGTGAGATCGACGGCGCGGCCATGGCTGCGGCGCGCGTCGTCGTGGACAGCCGGTCCACCGCGCTGGCAAAATCGGGAGACGTGGTGCTCGCCATCGAGGAAGGCCACCTGACGGCCGACGACGTCGCGATCGAACTCGGCGACGTGATCGTCGAGCCCGAACGAGGTAGGTCCGAGGACGACGAGATCACTCTGTTCAATTCCGTCGGGATCGGGCTGCAGGATCTCGTCACCGCGCGCCTGCTGGTCGATGCCGCCACCGAGCGGGGTGTCGGGATGACCGTGGAGCTGGCGGGGTGACCAATCCGGATCGTGATCGAGAGTTCCTGCAGCGCAGCATCGATCTGGCCCAACTCGCCGGCGAGGAGGGGAATCGGCCGTTCGGCAGCGTGGTCGTCGTGGACGGCGCTGGTGTCGCCGAGGGCTACAACCAGGTCGGCTCCACCGGCGACATCACCGCGCACGCGGAACTGGTCGCGTTGCGTTCGGCGATCGACGCCGGATTCGGCGAACGGCTCACGGACGCAACCGTATACGCCAGTGGCGAGCCGTGTCCCATGTGCACCGCGGCATGTGTGTGGGCCGGCATCGGTCGGATCGTATTCGCCGCATCGTCGGCCGCGTTCACGGAGATCCTGCCCGACGGTCCGCAGTTCCGGTCGACATGTGCCGAGGTCATCGCGACGAGCGACGCAGCGACCGTGGTGGATGGGCCGCTCCTCGAAGCAGAGGCGTTGCGGGTGATGGGACGATACGCGACACCGTGAACTAGCGGGGTACTAGAACATCACCGATCGGAAGTGGGTGACGAGGCGCCACGTATCGGGCCCCTCGTCGAGGCCGAGCAGGAAATGGAAGGCGATGCCCGGCGGCTGTCCGCGGTTGACGACCTCGGTGCCCTCGAACGGAAGATTCAGTGTGGATGCGACGCCGGGCGCGATCGCGAGGGGTCGTCCCGCGAAGGTGGTGACCGACGGGCTGTGCGCGTGCCCGCAGACGAAGCCCACGATGTTCGGGTACTCGGACACCAGCGCCGCGAGACGCTCCTCGCCGGTCTGGCGAATCGAGTCCATGAAGTCCATGCCCAGCGTCACCGGGGGATGGTGAAACGCAACCACGACCGGTGTCTGGGCGCCTGCCGCGGCGATCTCCGCCGACATCCAGGCCAGCGTCTCGTCGGCGATGTGGCCGTCGTTGCGGCCGGGGATGGAGCTGTCGCAGACCACGAACAGCACACCGTCGATGAGCTGTGACCGGTTGACCGGCGCACTGCTCTCCCGTCCCAGGAGGCCGGCGTTGAAACGTTCGCGGTGATCATGGTTTCCGGCGGTGATCAGCATCGGCAACGGGCTGTAGAGCACGCCGTGCGCCTCGCGGTACTCGGACTCGCTGCCCTCGTCGGTGATGTCGCCGGTCACCAGCAGCGCGTCGATCCCGTGCGCGCGTGCGTGGATGTAGTCGAGCGTCGCCTCGATCCGGCGGCGGTTGTACCGCGTGCCGTTGAAATGAGGGTCGCTGATGTGGGCGACGACGAACACACACGCTCCTTGGTCACTGACTCACCTGAGGCTAGCCAAGCGTCCGCGAGAAGGCACGATGAGGGCGTGGTCCGGCCGCGTCCACCCGCGGGACCTCGTTGACAGCCGCGGTCGCGGGGTGACACGGTCAGCGGGTGAAACGTGTTCTCGTTCGTGGCGCCGATCCGGATCGGTGGACGGGTCGAACAGCGATCGTGACCGGCGGCGGATCAGGCATCGGGGCTGCGCTCACCACTGCCCTCGTCGACGCGGGAGCCGATGTCGTCTGCACCGACATCGACGGCGAGGCCGCCGACCGAATCGCCAGGGGGCTCGCGAGCGGTCGCGGCACAGTGCGGGCGGCCCGGCTCGACGTGACCGATGGGGATGCGGTTCGCGCGCTCGTCGACGCCACGGTCGACCGTGCGGGGCGAATCGACCTCATGTTCAACAACGCGGGTTTCGCACTGGGCGGCAACACCGAGATGCTCAGCCCGGCGCAATGGGACTCGATCATCGACGTGAACATCCGAGGTGTCGTGCACGGGGTCACCGCCGCCTACCCGCACATGATCCGCCAGCGGTCCGGGCACATCGTGAACACCGCGTCCATGGCCGGTCTCACCGCTGCCGGTCTGCTCACGAGTTACGTCATGACCAAGCACGCCGTCGTCGGGCTGTCCCTGGCATTGCGCACCGAGGCGGCCGCCCACGGTGTCGGCGTCCTCGCGCTGTGCCCGGCGGCCGTCGAGACGCCGTTGCTCGACGGCCCGGGGGTCGGTGGCTTCAGCGGCCGGTCGTATTACCTGTCCGGGCAGGGCGTGCGCGCCGCGTACCCCGCCGACCGCCTGGCGGCCGAGACCCTCGAGGCCATCGACCGCAACCGGCCGTTGCTCGTCGTCCCGGCGCAGGCCCGGATGGCCTGGCGGTTCTCCCGGCTCGCGCCCGGCGTGATGCAACATCTGGCGACCAAGTTCGTTGCGCAGCAGCGGCAGCGCCAGAAGCTCTGATCCCCGCCGCCGAAGTGCGGCTCAGTGAAGCTTACGGGCGAACAACGACCGCAACGCGTCGAAGTGCTCCTCGGTGGCCTCCGGATGAAAAGCGGCAGTGTCCGACATGGTGTATCCGTGTGGCGCACCGGGATACACAGTCGCGTGGTGAGTGACGCCGGAACTGGTCAACGCGTGCTCGAACATCGCGATCGCCTCGGGAGGCATCGTCGCGTCCCGGTCGGCGTGGATCGCCAGGATCTCGGCGCGAACCCTCGGCAGGCGCAGGTGGGGGCTGGCGGAATCGTCGGTCACCAGCCCGCCGGTGTGGAACATGCCGATCGCGCCGACGACATCCGGTCGGGTGGCGGCCGCCAGCAGCGCCCATCGCCCGCCGGCGCAGTAACCGGTGGCGCCGACCGACCCGTCGGCGACATCGTCGAGTCCGCGCAGCGTGTCGAGGTAGCGCGACAGGTCGGCCTCGGCCAAGTCGTCGGTGAGGGCGTGGACCCGGGGCATCGCCTGCGCGAAGAACGGACGGCGGCTGTCCGGGTCGGTGAGGTCGAGGGTGGGCTCGAGTTCCGTTGCGGTGCCGTGACGGTAGAAGACGTTGGGCGCCAACACGACATACCCCCACGACGCGATCCGATCGGCCATCTCCTTGGTCCGGGGTCGTAGGCCGATGGCGTCGATGACGAACAGCACGCCCGGCAGCGGTCCGGAAACACCGTCCGGTCGGGTGAGATACGCGTCCGCGACGCCGTCGTCGGTGCGGATGTCGATCATCTCGTCGGGCACAGTGGTCCTCTCCTCGGATCGGCTTCTCTCACAGGTCACCTGGTAGTTTGTCCCGCCGGATTCCGCGCCAGCTCGGGTGACGCAGGTGGCCGGTGGTGGTCCAGTCCATGAATCGGACCTCGCCGACGATCTTGGGCAACACCCAGATCGCGCTGGAAGCCACCGGCCGGTCCAGTTTGTCCACGAACGGGCATCGGTTGATCCGCAAGGACTCCAGTTCTTCGGCCAGCATGCGCAATTGGGCATCGGAGAAGCCGGTGCCCACCCGGCCGACGTAGCGCAGACCGGTTTCCTCGGGTAGTCCGAGCAACAGCGATCCGATGGTGTTGGCGCGGTTCCCTCGCCCCGGGCGGTAGCCGCCGACCACCACCTCGATGTCACTCCAGTTCTTGTGCTTGAGCCATTGGGTGGTGCGGCGACCCTGCTGATACGTCGACGTCCGCCGCTTGGCGATGACGCCCTCGTACCCTTGCTCGCGGCTCTCCTCGACGGCCGCGCGGCCCGGACCCGACAACAGCGGCGGCACTTCGGCGTAGGCCGACCGCGACAGCAGGGGTGCGATCTCCTCGAGCACCTCGCGACGTTGCGACCACGGCCGTCGCAGCAGCGAGGTGCCGTTGAGGTACAGGACGTCGAAGATGTACAGCTTGAGGGTCAGGTCCTCCTCGGTGGCATTCCGCGCCGACAGCAGCGTGAAGTTGGTGCGACCGCTGGCGTCGAGGGCCACGACCTCGCCGTCGAGGACGACGTCGATGAGACCCAGATCGTCGGCGATGGAACGCAACTCGGGAAAATCCTTGGTCATGTCGATACCCGAGCGCGAGGTGAGTCGGAAGTTCCCGTCGATGGAGCGCAACAGGATTCGGTAGCCATCCCACTTACCCTCGAATGCCCAGTCGCGGCCGTCGAGGTTCTCGATCGACTCGTCGGTGGCCAGCATCGGCCGCGGATCGCGCAGGCTGTCCGGCAGGATCGGCCGCGGCTCGTCGCTCATCAAGTGCGCCAGCCAGTTCTTGTCACCGGTTCGGATCAGGGCGTAGCGCCCCTGGATTCGCTCCCCGTGGAGGCGGACGATGACCTCGTTGTCGCGCCACTTCTCCGTTTCATAGGTGCCGCGGTCCCAGATCTCGACGTGCCCGCCGCCGTATTCGCCTGCGGGGATGTCACCTTCGAAGTCGGCGTAGTCCATCGGGTGATCCTCGGTGTGCACCGCGAGCCGGTTCTGCCCCGGGTCGTCGGGCAGGTTCTTCGGCACCGCCCACGACACCAGCACGCCGTCGCGCTCGAGCCGGAAGTCGTAGTGCAACCGGCGGGCATGATGCTCCTGGATCACGAAGATCGGGCCCTCGGAGGTGTTGCCGGACTCCTGGCGTTCGCGGTGTGCGTCGTCGCCGAACGGTTCGGGGGTCTTGCCGGCGTCGCGTTTGCGGCGATACTCGCCGAGGCTGACGACGGGGTCGGGAACAGGGGGATCGGCGGTTGCCTTGATGAGTTCCTGTGCGGTTGGGGGGCTCTCGGTGTTGGTTTTCTGGGGGGTGGCCCTTCGTGACGACCCTCCGCTAGCGCTCCGGGTCTCCTCAGGGATCGAACGGGTCAGGGGGACGTCGAGGTCCGCCAACAGGTCGCCCTCGGAGTCGACGCGGTCGAGCACCTCGTCGAACAGCAACTGTGCGATGTCGGGGTCGGAGAGTTCATCCCAGGTCCGCGGTGCCGCCACCCACGGTTGCTCGCGGCCACGCATCGAATACGGCGCGAGCGTCGTCTTGGAGCCGCTGTTCTGACTCCAGTCGATGAACACCTTGTGGTCGCGAACCGACTTCGCCATCGTCGCGGTGATGTCGTCGGGATGGGCGTTGGCGAGGCTCGTCGCGATCTGCTTGGCCACGGTGCGGGCGGCGTCGGGGGAGACCAGCCGGTCGAACCGCGCGTACAGGTGCATCCCCTTGCCGCCGCTCGTCACCGGGAACGCGGTCAGCCCGGCCGCGGCCAGCATGTCCCGGATCATCAGTGCGACCTCGGCGCACTGGGACAGCGGAACGCCCGGCCCGGGATCGAGATCGAGGACGAGACGATCGGCCTTGGGCGGACCCGAATCGGGTTCGGGCACCCGCCACTGCGGTGTGTGGAGCTCGAGCGCGGCCATCTGGCCGAACCACACCAGATCGGCACGCGACGACGCCAATGGATAGGTGATCACCCGCTTGCTGTGCTGCTCGCCGAATCGCTCGAGCCACTCCGGCGCGGACGACGGAAGGTCCTTCTCGAAGAACGGCATCGATTCGACACCGTTCGGCCACCGCTTGCGGGTGATCGGGCGACCGTCGAGATGCGGCAGCATCACGTCGGCGATCCGCGAGTAGTAGTCGATGACCTCGAATTTCCGTGTTCCGGTATCGGGGTAGAGCACCTTGTCGAGGTTGGTGATCGGGATACGACGCCCGTCGACGTCGAGGGTCTCACCACCGGCCATGACGACCATTGTCCACGCTCGATCGCCCGGTCGATCTCCCATTGAGCGCCGAGGTTTTCGCAAACGGGTGGCACAATGAACCCCATGCGCTCGATCTGGAAGGGCGATCTTAGCTTTGGCCTGGTCAACGTGCCGGTCAAGGTGTACTCGGCCACGGAAAGCCACGACCGGAAGTCGTATCAGGTCGACTCGAAGGACGGCACACGGATTCGGTATCGCCGCGTTCGGGAGGGCACCGACACCGAGGTCGACTACTCCGACATCGCCAATGCCTACGAAACCGACTCCGGTGAAACGGTGATCCTCACCAAAGAGGATCTGGCGACACTGCCCGTGCAGAAGAGCCCGGAGATCTCGATCCTCGAGTTCGTGCCGACCGAGCAGGTCGACCCGATCTACTTCGACAAGCCCTACTACCTCGAGCCGTCGTCGAAGTCTCCGAAGGCGTATGCGCTGCTCGCGCAGGCTCTGCAGAAGACCGAGCGGCTCGCCATCGCGCAGTTCACGTTGCGCAACCGCACACGGTTGGCGGCGCTGCGTGTCGTCGACGGCGTGATGACGTTACAGACGCTGCTGTGGCCCGACGAGGTGCGCGCCGCCGACTTCCCGTTCCTCGAGGAGGACACCGAGATCCGGCCGCAAGAGCTCGACATGGCGGCGTCACTCATCGAGACCATGGCCAAGGACTTCGACCCGTCGGAGTTCGAGGACCGCTATCAAAACGAGTTGTCGAAGCTCGTGGAGGCGAAAGCCGACGGTGCCGAGGCGTTCCCGGAGAGCGACGAGGAGCCCGAGGAAGACGAGGACTCGGAAGTCGCCGATCTGCTGGCCGCTCTGCGGGCGTCGGTGAAGGACAAGGATTCCTCGGACGGGTCGTCCAAGGACGACGACAAGTCCACGAAGAAGGCACCGGCCAAGAAGGCCGCAGCGAAGAAGTCGCCCGCCAAGAAGACTGCGGCGAAGAAGGCGCCCGCCAAAAAGGCCGCGGCAAAGAAGTCGACGGCGAAGAAATCGGCGGCCAAGAAGTCCGCCTGACGATTCCGGCAGTACTTCTTGCTCGTTGTCTTCGGGTCCTCCGATGGACGAATCAAGTGGTGGTGGTCGGGGGTTGACGGCTGCGCGAATCAGGTCTACTCTCGAACATACGTTCGGATGAATGGTCTGCCGGGGGGTGACGATGACCGAACACCATGACGACACCGATTCTGGCGCTGACTGCGCTGCGGACGAGGTGGACGGGTCGTTGTCGGAGGTTCCTGGTCTGCTCGCCGAGATGCATGCCCTGCTGGATCGGTTGGCCGGTGCGGATCTGTCGCGGTGCGCTGATGCCGAGTTGGTCGCGGTGGCCAAAGCCCAGGAACGGGCGATCAACCGGATGCTGTTTCAAGGGAACCGGCAGATGCTGGAGTTGTCGGATCGGGATGTGCCCCGCGCGATGGGGTTTCGCAGTTTCAGCAATTTCATGAACGCCGAACTGCGGGTGTCGCAGCCGCAGCGGCGGCGTGAGCAGATGACCGCGACGGCCCGCTTCGCCCAGCTCGACGGGCAACGCGGCGAGCCGAAGTATCCGACCCTTTCCGAGGCGTTCGCCGACGGCGAGGTGGGTCCGGCACATGTGGACACTGCCGTGGAATTCCTCGACGCCCTGCCGCACCGGTTGCCTCATGACCGTCAGGTGGCCGCCGAGGCCACCCTGTCGGGGTTGGCGCGCACCCACACCCCGGCCGAGATCACCACGTTGGGGCAGCGTTTGCTGGACCACCTGGACCCGGACGGGGAGTTGACCGACGACAGCGACCGCAAACGGCGCCGCAATCTGTGGGTCAACCGGGCCAACGCGCAACAGATGTCGAAACTGACCGGCCATCTGGACCCGGAAACCCGCGCACTGTTGGACACGCTGTTGGCGGTGTGGGCCAAACCCGGACTCAACAACCCCGAGGATCCCGATTCGCCGAGCGGCGGTGAAGACGACGCCGACCCCGACGCCCTCACCGCGGCCGCCGGCCGCGATCATCGGTCCAAGGCCCAACGCAACCATGACGCGTTGGCGGCGCTGCTGCGGGCGGTGTTTCGCGACGGGCTGCTCGGTACTTCGCATCGTGGTCTGCCGGTGCAGTTGATCATCAAAGCCGATCTCAACGACCTGATCCGCGAATCCGGGGTCGGGGTGACCGCGACCGGGTCGACGTTGCCGATCGACGAGGTGATCCGGCTGGCCGCCGATGCCCAGCAGTATCTGGCGGTGTTCGCCGATGCCACCGCGCTACCGCTGTATCTGGGGCGGGCCAAACGGTTGGCGTCGCAAGCGCAACGTCTGATGTCGTTCGCCCGCCCGGATGGGGAGGTGTGCTCGGCACCCGACTGTGATCAGCCGGCCACCCACGTCGAAATGCATCATGCGGTGGCCGATTTCGCCGACGGCGGGTTGACCGACATCACCGACCTGGCCCCGGCGTGCCCGCGGCACAACCGGATGGTCGGCCCCAAACGCGGGCAGTTCACCACCGGCGTCTACGCCGACGGCCCCGATGCCGGACGCACCTGGTGGCGGCGCAACAGCGACCCGCACGCGCCACCCAACCCGCAGCGGGTCAACCGGCGCCCCGACATCGCCGCCATGTACCGCGACGAGCTCGAGCAGGTGCGTGCCCGCATCCACTCCGACACCGGGGAGCCACCCGAGACTCAGTCGCCACCCGGCGCACAGGCGCCGGGCCGCGATGCCCTGCACCTCACCGAGACGATCCCACCACCGTTCTCGGTCGTTGAAGCACGCCTCGCACTGATGCTGTTCGAGAACTCTCGATGAGGACCGGCGTCGACCACCGGTGATCGGTGCGTCGCGCATGACAGAGGTCACGGGTGCTGCTCGGAAAAGCAGTGGCCGCCTGACCCGGCGTTGGGCCAAGCTGGATAGGTGAGCACCCCGGTAGACGGCGGCATCGAGACCCGCCTCCCCACAGCGCTGAAACCCTTCGCGCTGCGGCAATACCGGCTGCTCGTACTCGGACTGATACTGGCCATGTTCGCCGACGGTGTCTGGACCGTCGGCGTGGTGTGGCAGGTCATCGAACTCGGCGGCGGTCCCGGACAACTCGCCGTGGTGACCGGCGTCGCCGCGGTGGGAATGGTCGTGTCCACGCTGGCCGGCGGCATCCTCGCCGACCGGGTCTCCCAGCGGCGCATAATGATCGGACTGGAGCTGGTGAAGCTCGTCGCCTTCGGGATCGTGGGTGTCGCCGGGATGCTGGGAGTGTTGTCGCTGCCGGTGCTGGTCGGGGCGTCCCTCGTCGGCGGCATCACGATGGGTATGTACTACCCGGCATACTCGGCGTTGCTGCCGAGCGTGGTGGAAGCTGCACAACTGCAGGCGGCCAACGGGATCGAGGGTTTCCTCCGTCCGGTGATCTTCCAGGCCATCGGCCCGATGGTGGCCGGCGGCGCCATCTCGATCGCCTCACCTGCCGCAGCCATCGTGCTGGCCGGCCTGGCGAGTGCGTCATCGGCGATGGCGTATGTGGCGATGGCGCCGGTCGCCGTGCGGCGCGACCTGACCGCCACCGCCGCGCATCCGGTGCGGTCGGTCGTCGCCGACCTGGTCGAGGGATTCGCCTACATGTGGCGGACGCCGTGGCTGTGGGCGACCCTGTTCTTCTCGTGCATCCTCGTGCTTGCGGTGATGGGGCCGATCGAGGTGCTGGTGCCGTTCGCGCTGCAGGATCGCGCGGACGGCGGGGCCGGTGATCACGCCCTGGTACTGGCCGGGTTCGGCATCGGAGCCGCCGCATCGTCGCTCGTCTTCGCGTCGATCCCGATGCCGCGCCGGTATCTGTCCCTGATGTTCGGCATCTGGACGTTCTCCAGCATTCCCTTGGTGATCATGGGTGTCGCCGACTCGACATGGATGTTCGTCGCCGCCGGCTTCCTGATGGGCGTGATGTTCGACGGACCGATGGTGCTGTGGGGGACGCTGTTGCAGCGTCGGGTGCCACCGGAGCTGCTGGGCCGGATCGCGAGCCTCGACTTCTTCGTCTCCGTTGCGCTGATGCCGGTGTCGATGGCGCTGGCCGCGCCGATCAGTCACGCCATCGGACTCACCGCCACCTTCCTTTTGGCCGGCCTGCTCCCGGTGCCCGTGGCGGTCGCCTTCTACCTCGCGGCACGACTGTGGCGCGACGAGATCGAACATCCACTGCGGCTGGAGATCAAAGAGGTGACCCCGCTCAGTTGAGCCTCTCCGCTCAGGGCATGACGATCTCGAAGTCCGGGTCGGGTGCATCGATGTAGCCGGCCAGGCGAGCCAAGGCAGAACCGTCGCCGCTTATCTGCGCGCCCGCGTCGGTGGGGTCGGCGGCCGTGAGTGCGGCGAACAGGCGGTTCGCCGGCACAGTGATCGTCACGTCGGCGGGCGTCGAAGCCGGTGCCGCCGTGTGGGTCAGCACTCCGTTGCGCAACAGCACCCGATAGGTGGTGTCGGCGTCGGGCAGCACCACGTCGAGCTTGATGACGTCGTCCCACGAGCGGGGTCCGTCGATCTGGACGGCCAGGGCGTCGAAGATCTGCGGCGGCGTGAGCTGCGCGAGGGTGTCGGCCGACCGGCTGGAGACCGGGGTGCCGAAGTTGCCGCGTCGCAGCTCGTAGGCGCCGGCGAGATAGATGTTGCGCCAGGTGCCGTTCTCGGCGCCGTACCCGAGTTGCTCCAGGGCGTCGGCGAGTAGTTCCTTGGCCTCGGTGTTGTCCGGCTCGGCGAACACGACGTGGCTCACCACTTCGGCCACCCAGCGCAGATCGCCGTCGTCGAAGGACTTCCGGGCCCGCTCGAGCACCGCGGCCGACCCGCCCATGTACTCCACGTACCGCTTGCCCTGCTCCTCCGGCGGATGCTGCCACAGGTGTGCGGGATTCCCGTCGAACCAGCCCATGTAGCGCTGGTAGATCGCCTTGACGTTGTGGCTGACGGACCCGTAGTAGCCGCGTGTGTGCCACGCCTTCTCCAGGGCTGGTGGGAGGGTCATCATCTCGGCGATCTCGATGCCGGTGTAGCCCTTGTTGAGCAGTCGCAGCGTCTGATCGTGCATGTAGGCGTACAGATCTCGCTGTAGGGACAGGAACTCGACGATGCGTTCGTTCCCCCACATCGGCCAGTGGTGCGGGGAGAAGATCGTCTCGGCGGTGCGGCCGAACATGTCGATCATCTCCTGCACATAGTGGGCCCATGCATGAGCGTCACGCACTTCGGCGCCGCGGAGAGTGAGCAGGTTGTGCTGGGTGTGCGTGGCGTTCTCGGCGACGCAGAGGGCCTGATGGTCGGGCAGATAGAAGTGCATCTCGGCAGGCGCCTCGGTGCCCGGCGCGAGCTGGAACACGATCCGAAGACCGTCGACCGTGTGCTCCTGGCCGGTTTCGGTGATCTCGATCGTGGGATTGATCAGGGTGATCGCGCCCGTTGAATTCGTCTGTCCGAGACCGACTCCCACCTGTCCCTGCGGACCGCGATCGAGCACGGTGCCGTACATGTAGCTGATCCGGCGCGCCATCGCCCCGCCGGCGTACACCCATTCGGTGACCAGATGTTCCACGAACTTCTCGGGTGCGAACACCGCGCAGCGGCCGGCATCGACGTCCTCCTGGGTGGTGACACCCTTGACACCGCCGTAGTGGTCGGCGTGGCAGTGCGTGTAGATCACGGCAGTGACCGGCCGCTGTCCGCGATGCTCGCGATAGAGGTCGAGGGCGGCGGCGGCCGTCTCGGCAGAGACCAATGGGTCCACCGCGATCACGCCCTGATCGCCCTCGATCAACGTCAGGTTGGACGCGTCGAACCCGCGCACCTGATAGACGAGGTCGGGGATCACCTCGTACAGGCCCTGCATCGACGTCAGTGTCGATTGTCGCCACAGACTCGGATTGACGGACTCCGGTGCCTGGCCGCTGACGAAGGCGTACGAGTCGTTGTCCCACACCACACCGCCGTCCTCGTTGCGGATGACACACGAGTCCGCCGTGGCGATGAGCCCGCGCTTCGCGTCCTCGAAGTCGGTTGTGTCGTCAAATGGCAACTCGTCCAGGAGTTTCTGGTGACTCGACACTACGGATTCGATCGGATTTCGTGGACCCTGAGTCATGGTGCCATTAGATCGATGTCGCGGTGCCGCGTCAATCAGCGTGCGCCGGGCGAACGAGATGCTCCGTCGCAGCGGCCACCGTCAGTTCGGTGAGTGCGTCGAGAATCGGTGAGCTGAGCTTCCAGTACTGCCAGTACAGCGGAACGTCGACGTGGTCGTCGACGATCCGCACCACCCGCCCGTCGCGGAGGGCGTCGGCGATCTGGACCTCGGGAACGGCGCCCCAACCCATGCCCAGCTCGACGGCGCGATGGAACTCCGTCGACGCCGGCACGAAACTGATCGGCGGCGAGACGGGGCCGTCGGCGAGCCGGGTGAGGACGTTGCGCTGGATGTAGTCGTTGCGGTCGAAGAGCACCATCGGTGCTCGGGAGAACGCCTCCCATGACGGGCCGTCGGGCATCCAGCGGGCGACGAACTCCGGTGTGGCCACAGGCAGATACCGCATCGCACCCAGTGCGCGTGTGGTACACCCGCGGATTCCGAGTGGGTCAGAGGTGATGGCGCCCAACACTTCTCCCGACCGCAGGAACCGGCTGTTCTGGCTCTCGTCGTCGCGCAACACCTCGACCGCGACCGGGTGCTCGGCCTGCATCTGCGCGATGACGGGGAGAAACCAGGTTGCCAGGGAGTCCGCGTTGGCCGCGATCGGCAGATGGACCCGGGCCTCCGCGTCGTCGTCGGTGCCGCCGAGCAGTTCGGCGCGGGCCTCGGCCACCAGCAGATCCCACTGCTTGGCGAGGCGCACCAGGATCTCGCCGTCGGACGTTGCGGTGGCCGGCTTGGTCCGGCGCACCACGACCCGGCCGACCGCAGCCTCGAGGGCCTTGATCCGTTGACTCACCGCAGACGGGGTGAGGTGCAACGCCGACGCGGCGCCGTCGAAGGTGCCCTCCCGCAACACTGCTGCGAGTGTTTGGACACCGTCCTGGGTGATCTCCATGTCCCGATCCTAGGGCCGATCTTAAGTTCAGTTCATGATTCGTGAAAAACATTCGCTGGATTGTTCAGCTGAGGATTTTTACCGTCGATGACATGACCACGTACGTCCTCGCTGCCATCGCCGGTCTCCTGACCGGTGCCGGCCTGATCATCGCGATCGGCCCCCAGAATGTCTTCGTGCTCCGACAGGGCGTTGCCCGAGCGCACGTTGTTCCGGTGGTTGTGGTGTGCGCGATCTCCGACGTGGTGTTGATCGTCGCGGGAGTTGCGGGCCTCGGCGCGCTCGTGGCCGCGCATCCCGGTGTCGTCACGATCGCCAAGATCCTCGGCGGCGGATACGTGATCGCGCTCGGGCTTCTGGCGGCGCGGCGATGCGTGCGCAGCAGCGACGCTATCGTCGCCAACGCGCACGAGGCGTCGACGGTGAGCCGGTGGGCGGCCGTCGGTATGGCGCTGGCGCTGACCTGGCTCAATCCGCACGTCTACCTCGACACGGTGCTCACCATGGGCGCCATCGCCAACAGCCACGGAAATGCCAAGTGGGCGTTCGCAATCGGCGCCTGTCTGGCCAGTCTGCTGTGGTTCGCCACCTTGGGCAGCGGCGCCACCAAGCTCTCCCGGTTCTTCGCATCGCCGCGGTCGTGGCGTCTGCTCGACGCCGTCGTCGCGGTCGTGATGCTCGCGATGGGAGCGGTGCTGATTGCGTCGGTGTAGGTGGGCGTCACCACCGATCCCTGAGGAGGGCCGGAGCTTGCGGAGGCCCGTCACGAAGGGCCCTTCGATACGCTCGCAAGCTCGCTCCTCAGGGACCGGGGGGTGGGCCCCTTCGTGACCCTTCGTGACAGTGAGGATGATGGTGGGTAGTCGAGGAGGCTGTCGGGTCTGACCTTCTTCGTGACTGACCGCTCCCGGTGGGTGTGTCCTTCACCAGTGACCTGTCGGCCCGGGAAGCCTGCTCGGCTGCTGTGAGAACCAGAGATGTGGCCTTGAAAGGCCGGGGCGGGTGTGACCTGATAAGGACCGTGTCCAACCAGTGGTTGTGACTCTTCACTGTCCTGTCCACCCGCCCCGGCGAG